>JBIKWC010000133.1:0-18311 GCA_044356535.1 Myxococcota bacterium | reverse complement strand
CGGACCGGGCGAGCCCGGTGGCAACGGTCCCGGCGCTGCCGGACGATCGTCGCCTGCGGCCATCAGTACCCGCCGGTGCGCCGCCAGGCCGTGGCGTTGAGGGTGATGAGCATCATGACGCCCAGCACCACGAGCCCGATCGAGTAGTCGGCGGCGGGGAGCAGGCTGAGGTTGTCGATGCCGTCGTACCCGACCCGCGCGAGGTCGCAGTTGAGGCACTCGCCCCCGGACCAGCCGAAGGACCAGAACAGGCTGCGGATGCCGAACCCGAGGACGAGCCCGCCGGAGAGGAGGCCGACGACGTAGTCGAGGTTCCAGTCTTCCTGCTTGGGGGCGCTGTGCGTTGCCATGCGTCTCTCCGATCGAGCGGACCGATTATCCCACGCGCGTATCTCGACCGCCCCCCGGCCCGGAGCGCAACCGCGCGATGCACGTCACCCGACGGTGCGGTGGACGGCCTCCACGCCGGGCACCTTCTCGATGTTCGCGATGAGGCGGTTGAGCTCCTGCACGTCCCGCAGCTCGAGCTCGAGCGTCACGACCGGGGCGCCGCCCACGTTGCGGGCCTCGGCGCGGTTGATGTTCACGCCCACCTGCTCGCAGACCTTCGTGATGTTGGCGAGCATGCCGGGCCGATCGGCGCAGAAGATCCGGACCTCGCCATTGTGCTTCGACTCGGCGGCTTGATCCCACTCGACGGCGATCTGACGCTCGGGATCGAGGCCCGCGAGCTGGGCGCAGTTCTGGCGGTGTACCGTGATCCCACGACCGCGGGTGATGAAGCCGAGCACCGCCTCTCCGGGCAGAGGGCCACAACACTTCGCATATTGGACGAGGAGGCCGTCCTCCCCGGTGATGAGGACCGGCGACGTGCTCGAGCGCCGGAACCGCGACAACAGGGACGCGAGCGGTCCGGTCTGCTCTTCGGGCTTCAGGACCCCCTCGGGCAGCAGATCGGCGACCACGGCCGTCGGCGTGAGGTGCCCGCGCGCTACCTCGACGAGGAGCGTGTCGACCTCCTTCACGTTCCGCCGCTTGAGGGCGTCCTTGAGCTGGCCCTCGCGGACCGCCTTCTGGAAGGTCCAGCCGAACTTCTTGAGCTCGGCTTCCAGCATGTCGCGGCCGAGCTTGACTGCCTGCGCCTCTTCTTCGTTGCGGAGGAACCGGCGGATCTTCTGGATCGCTCGGCCCGTCCTGCACATCTCGACCCAGTCGCGCGATGGCTTCTGGTTGTCGCTCGTCACGATCTCGACGGTGTCCCCCGACTGCAGCTCGTAGCGCAGCGGCACCAGCCGGCCGTTCACCCGCGCGCCCGTGCAGCGGTTCCCCACGTCCGTGTGTACGGCGTACGCGAAGTCTAGCGTGGTCGCTGCCTGGGGGAACCGCTTCACGTCGCCTTTCGGCGTGAAGACGAACACCTCGTCGGCGTACAGCTCGACCTTCACGGCCTCCATGAAGTCGGTCGCGTTCTCGGCCTCGCGGGCAGCGTCGAACAGCTCGCGGATGCGCGCGATCTTGAGCACCTCGTCCGGCGACATGCCGAGGTGCCCCTCCTTGTACTTCCAGTGCGCGCAGATCCCCTCGTCCGCGACCCGATCCATCTCGTCCGTGCGGATCTGGATCTCGACCCGGCGGCCCCGCGGGCCCACGACCGTGGTGTGCAGCGACTGGTACCCGTTCGGCTTCGGGCGGGCGACGTAGTCCTTGATGCGGTCCGGGATGGGAGGGAACGACGCGTGGATCAGGCCGAGCGCGAGGTAGCAGGTGCCGAGGTCGGCGCAGATGACGCGGAACGCGAGCAGATCGGGGACCTCCTCGACGCGCGTGTTGTGTTTGTCCATCTTCCGCCAGATGGACGCCACGTGCTTGGCGCGGCCCTTGACGAGCCCCTGGACGGAGGACGCGAGCAGGTGCTTCTGCAGCGCGGTGACGACCTCGTCGATGTACGTGTGGCGGTCGGAGGCGCTGGAGTCGAGGAAGTCGACGATGTCCTGGTACTCCTTGGGTTGGAGCACCTGGATGCAGAGGTCCTCGAGCTCGTCCTTGAGCCGCGTGAGGCCGAGCCGGTTGGCGATGGGGACGTAGATCTCCATCGTCTCCTTCGCGATCAGCCGCTCCTTGTCTGCGTTCCCGTGGCCCTCCAGCGTGGACATGTTGTGGAGGCGATCGGCGAGCTTCACCAGGATCACCCGCAGGTCCCGGCTCATCGCGAGCATCATCTTGCGGAAGTTCTCGGCGGCGAGCTCCTCCTTCGAGCGGAACCGCAGCTTCCCGATCTTGGTGACGCCGTCCACCAGCTCCGTGATGACGGGGCCGATCTCGATCTCCATCTGGGACTTCGTGATCGGGTTGTCTTCGAGGGCGTCGTGGAGGAGCGCCGTGGCGATGGTGTCCACGTCCATGCGCATCTCGGCCAGGATGCCGGCCACGGCGAGCGGGTGCGTGAGGTAGGGCTGCCCCGACTTCCGCATCTGGCCCTGGTGCGCGCGGGCAGCGAGGAGGTACGCCGTCATGACGGGCTGTACGTCCGCGTCGGGTGCGTAGCTGCGGATCCGGGTGACCACGTCCGAGATGGAGGGCTCGATCGTCCCGAGCTTCGGCACCGGGCCGAAGGACGAGCTCCCGCCGCGGGGCGGGGTGCTCCCGGGTGGACCCGGGACGGGCTGTGTGGTTCCGGTTGGCATGCGGCGGACCCGGCCTCCGTTCTCCAGTGTATCCCCGTGCCCGGCCCTGGTGCGTAGCGGATTACGCAGGGCGCGGTGTGCCGCCCAGGACCCTCGCGATCACGGACTCGCGGCGATCGCGACGGCTCGTCTCGGCCAGCAGGATGCCCTGGAACGCCGCCTGCGCCGCCTCGAGGTCGTCGTTGACGATGACGTAGTCGTAGCGTACGCAGCCAGCGAGCTGCTGCATCGCCTGGTCCATCCGGCGCCGGATGGTCTCTTCTGCGTCCGTCCCGCGCGAACGGAGCCGGTGCTCGAGCGCCTCGAGGGAAGGCGGGAGCACGAATACGTGGACGGCATCCGGCTTCGATGCCCGGACCTGCTCTGCACCCTGCACGTCGATGTCGACCAGCAACGAGGCGCCGCTCGCCAGCGAGGCTTCCGTGGGGGCACGCAGCGTGCCGTAGCTCCGGTCGTACACCGTGGCGTGCTCGAGAAAGGCGCCGTCGCGCACGAGCTCCGCGAACCGCTCCGGGTCGACGAAGTGGTACTCCACGCCGTCGCGCTCGCCGGCGCGCGGGGCGCGGGTGGTGGCGGAGACCGAGAACGCGAGGCCCGGGATCCGGCTCATCGCGGCCTTCACGAGGGTGGACTTCCCCACGCCCGACGGTCCGCTGACGACGAACAACACACCGTGGTCGGGCAACGCCCAGCGGAGGAGGCTCACTCGACGTTCGCTGACTGTTCGCGCATGCGCTCGAGGGTCGTCTTGAGGTCCACGACGCGCTGGCTGATGGGGTGCTCCGCCGACTTGGAACCGATGGTGTTGACCTCGCGGTTCATCTCCTGGAGCAGGAAGTCGAGTCGCCGCCCCACGGGATCCGGCGCGTCGAGGGCGTCTCCGAACTGGTCGCAGTGTGAACGCATGCGCGCGAGCTCCTCGCTGACATCGGACTTATCGGCCAGCAGCGCGACTTCTTGAGCGATGCGGTACGGGTCGAACCGGTCGCCGATCATCCGTTTGATCCGGACCTCGAGGCGCTGCCGGATGCGGTCGTTGATGCCGTTGGCCACGGCCTCGATGTCGGCGAGCTGGGTCCGGGCCTCGGTGAGGAAGCCCGACAGCTCCGTGTACATCGCGATCCCCTCCTGCCGCCGCATCGCGGTGAGGTCGTTCACTGCGGCCAGGATGGCGGTCTCCACGACCGTCCACTCGGACATCACGTCGACGTCGGCCTCGGTGGTGGTGAGCACCCCTGGCTGCTGGAGCACGAAGGTGAGCGGGACCTCCTTGCCCACGAAGCCGACCATGTCCTCGGCGAGCTCGTTGATCACCCGGCTGTACTCGTTGGCCAGACCACGATCGGCCACGACGCGCGTGAGCGGCGCCCGGGCGCTGCGCCGGACATACGCGTCGATGCGGCCACGCTGGAACGGATCCTTCAGCATGTTCACGATGCGCGGCTCGAGGGCCACGTATTCGCGCGGAACCCGCAACTGGAGGTCGCGGAAGCGGTTGTTGACCGACTTGAGCTCGACGACGATCGTCACGTCACCGTTCGACGCTTCGCCGCGGCCGTAGCCGGTCATGGAGTGCAAAGGCACCGGTCCCCTCCGGTCAGCCTGCAGCTAACGTGCTCAGCGCGGCGCGGCCCGCTCCAGGCGGGCGACCTGATCGGCGGACAGGCCCCAGCTCTCGCCCAGCGGGGCCGAAGGATCACGCAGCCAGGCGTCCGCGATCGGGATGGAGGCCACGTCGCGCGGGTACAGATCCAGCCGCTGTCCGCGCTCGATCCGCAGGAAGCCGTCCACGATCGGGTTGGTGACCAACGCCTGGAGCGCGTCGAGATCGAGGCGCGGGTCGGTGGGTACGACGACCGTGCAGGTGTGACCGACGTACACACCCGACCGGTCGACGGCAGCCTTCACGGGGGCCCGTCCTCGGATGCGCTGCACCACGAGCTTGTCGACCTCGAACAGGGCCGGGGACTTCGGCCGGTGCATCTTCTTCGGGGCGTACTCGATCCACTTGCGCTCGCCCCCGAAGAACTCCTTCGCGTCTGCGTACGGCTTGCGACCGTCCCCCGGCTCCGCGTGGAGGAGGTTCGACTTCCCGCCGGCGGGGCCGTGGGCGACGAGCCCCGTGTCGACCGTCGCGAAGTCGCCGAGCCGACCACACCGGGCCCGGACGGACTCGACGAGGTCGACGTCGCCCGGCAACAGCGCAGGGTCGAGCGGCACGGTCTCGAGCCAGAGCAGCTCCTCGCTGGCCACGCCGGACGGGAGCGGGCGGGGGCCGCGCTGGGCCTGCAGGACCACGAGCGCCACGTCTACCGCCACCCCGGGGAACGACATGGGCCCGGACAGCTCGACGATCCGGTGACGCTCCACCCACCGCCGGCGCAACGTGGCGCCATACGGCTGGACCATCGCCGGGAACGGGAGCACGAAGCCGGCTGCGCCCCCGGGCCTCACCCGATCCATCGCGACCGCCGCGAACGGGACCACGAGATCGAACCGACCCCGCAGCCAGGGGAACCTCCGCCGCAGCTCGAGCCGGAGCTCCCGATCCTGCAGCTCGGGCGGCACGTACGGTGGGTTCCCGCACAACAGGTCCACGATCGGACCGTGGCGGAGCGCATCGTCGCGGAGCACACGCGCGTTCGGGACGGCGACCCGGGCCACCTCCAGCGCAGCCTCGTCGAGGTCGGTGCCGTAGACCTCGGGCACCCCGGCCTCCGCCATGGCGAGGAGGAACGCGCCCGTGCCGCAGGCGGTGTCGAGGCCCGTCACGAGATCGCCTTCGACCGAGCGGAGTGCAGCGCGCACGACGCGTCGGGCCATGTCGACGGGTGTGTCGAAGGCGCCGCGACCTGCGCGACCCGCGGCGTCGTACGCCGGGAACGGCTGCCCCGCCTCGACGCGCGCGATGGCCGACCGCGCAGTGGGGGGGACCACCTTGAGCGCCGACGTGAGCCCGAGGTTCTCCTGGGCCACGAGCAGGCGCGACCGCGCGAGCCGACCCCCCATCTGGACCACGGCCCAGGGACCCTGCCCGGTGACGGCCTCTGCAGCGGCTCGGGTGGCGGCGATGTGCTCCGCACCCCGAGCGACCGCGAGAAGATAAGCGTCCAGCGCCTCCTGCAACCGACCAACTCCGACTGCCCGCGATCCTGCCACACCTGTCGATCGAGCGACAGGGGGGCCCACCCCTCTGGGGGCCTACAACGCGCCCGACAGGATGAGGCCGTCGATGGTGCCAGCCGCGGTGTACTGGCGGCTGTAGCCGACGGTCAGGCGGAGGAAGTTCGTGCGGATCACGCCCATGCCCGCCAGGGTGAGCTGGTGGAACGGGGGAACCTGATCGGACTGCCGGCGCTCGTCGAACACCCAGCCAGGCGTCACCTCGCCGACGAGCTGGAACTCGCGGGCGATCTTCAGCGTGACCATGTTGCGGAGGTCGATCCCGGGCGTCCAAGGCAACCAGTAGTCCTCCGCGCCCCGCGCGCCGTACCCCTGCGCCCACAGGTCGGGCCCCACCTGGTACTGGATGAGCTTGCCGTCGGGGCCGATGAACGAACCGAGGCGGACGTCCGCGCCGAGCGACCCGGTGTTCAGCCCGTAGAATCCGACCACCGCGGTGCGCGTGTGGGACAGCCAGTGCGGCGCGTCCGAGTATCGCACCCGCACCCCCAGCTGCGCGCCGGCCGCCGCCTGGGCGCTGGCCTGGCCGTTGACGCTCACGAGCGAGATGTTGACCACTGGGTAGATGTACGGCTTGGGATCGCGCCACTCCCCGGCCAGGGACTCGGCAGCGAGGGAACACAGCAGGATCATGGCTGCTCCGGCGCAGGGGTGATGGTTCCGCTGTTTCCGGGCGGCATGTCCGGGCCACCGGTGGTCAGCTGGGACACCACGCGGTCGAGGGGGAACCGGGCGTCGTCGTAGCGCTCCACGAGCCGCCCGCCTCGATCGAGGACCACGAGCCGGAGCCCGTGCGCGAGCACCCCGTCGTCCTGGCGGAGCACCGAGAGGCCTCCGTACATCGCGAGCTCGCCGAGCACTGCCGCCTCCACCCGCCCCATCGACCACCGCGGTCCGACGTTCGACTTCGCCGCATATTCGCGCAAGACCTCGACCGAGTCGTGGTCGGGATCGAGGGTCACCGCCACGATGCGCGTCCCAGGCGCGTCGGCGAGGGCAGCCTCGAGCGCCTGGAGCCGGCCGATCATCGCGGGGCAGAACTCGGGCTGCGGACACCGCGTGTACACGAACGTCAGCGCCACCCGCTCGGACTGGGCCGGACCGAGCACGACCCGCCCCCCGTCGTGGGTGGCGATCTCGAATGCGGGGAGGTGTTCCCCCACGCGGAGCGGCGCGGGCCCGGTGGCAGCGACCGGCGCAGGACCCGTCCCGGTGACCCGCAGCGCCGTCAGGCGGCCACCCTGCTCGGAGAGCTCGTACCGCGCGAGGATGCGGGCCCCCGGCACCACTCCGGCGAGCAGGGACGGGCTGGCCACGTCGAACGGCATCACCATCGCGGGCATCAGGCCGGGGATGTCCTCGTGGTCCACGACCACGCGGGTGCTGGAGGTGAGCTCCACCACGGTGCCTTCGACGATGTACGACGGGTCCTGGGAGCAGGCCGCGACGAGCCAGAACATCAGCCGTCCGTAACCGGTCGGACCACCTTGTCCGCGAGGGTCCGGGCGCGGGGTGCGGCAGCCCGCGGATCGGCGCCTCCCAGATGGACCTCGTAGAGGAGCCAGGCGAGCTCCAGCAGCGCTTCGGTGTCGGGGCCCGGGCGCTCCCGGACCGCCCACTCGGCTGCATCGACGGGCGGCAGCGACACCGGAGGCCGCAGCCCCCCCGCAGCGAGGCCCTCGCGTGCACGCAGGTGCGCCCGAGCGACCGCATCGAGCACGGGGGCGCGAGGGTCGAGGACCAGCGGCACCGTCCGACGGAGCACCCTCCGCACCAGCAGCGCCCCCGCGACGCCGACCCCCGCGAGCACCAAGAGGCCCCGCCACGGAGCGCGGTCCGCGACCGCCCGCCCCCCTTCGATCCAGCGTGAGGCCGTGACCAGCGCGCCGAGCTGTTCACGGCGTCCGTAGCGCAGGAAGCGCGTCCGGTACCAACCCGAGACCCTGGCCGAGAGCGGCGGGGTCCACGCAGGGGCCACGACCCTGGCGGCGGAGGGGCCGGGGGTGGCGTCGACGCCCCGCCACGCGCCGTCCACCCACGCCTCGACCCAGGCGTGGGCATCGCTGCCGCGGATCTCGAGCCACCCGTCGGGCCGCGGGGAGCCGCCCGTGTAGCCGTTCACCACCCGCGTGGGGATCCCGCGGGTCCGCGCCAGGACGGCCAGCGCGGACGCGAAGTACTCGCAGTGGCCCGCGCGGCGCTCGAACAGGAACGTGGTGAGGGGCGCGTCGTCGCCCCGATCACGCGGAGTGCGGGTGTAGGTGTAGGAGGTCCGGAGGTGCGCGGCCAGACGCTCGAGCTGCAGGGCTGGGGGCCCCTCCCCTGCGACGGCAGCCGCCAGCTCGGCCACCCGCGGATCCAGGCCAGGCGGCAGGGCCAGGGACGCGTCGAGGTCCCCCGGCTCGTCCCCCCACGCCACCTGGGCGTCGACCCCGAGCGGTGGGAGCGCGACGAGCCGCCACCGGCGGGCCCCTTCCGCGCGGAACCCGCTGCGGGCGTCGGTCGACAGCGGTGTGCCGTCGGTGCGCACGTCCACGACGCGCCCCGCCGTGAACACCACCACCCCGGGCTCCTCGACCTCGATCTCCACCACGTGGGCGTCGGGAGGCAGCAGTCTCGGTCCCACGACCTCGACCGGAGCGCGGACCTCCGGGGCGCTCCAGCGGTGACCATCGAACGAATCGAGCGCCCTCCCCCGCCACACGGGCGTGGCCGCTGCGTCCGGCGTGACCCGCGCGCGGAACACCACGGTCGGATCGTCCAGCAGGGCGTCCATCGCTCCGAGCTCGACGGCCTCGGAGAACCCGGTCAGCTCCGCGTCGGTGGTCGACGTGACCCGCGGCGCCACCACGAACAGGACGGCCGCGAGGATCGACCCCGACGCCGAGAACCCGGCGGCCCCCCGCCAGCCCGGCCGCGTGGACAACAGCGCTACCGGTAGGAGCACCGCGTGCAGCAGGACGGGACCGAGCACGAGCGCATCGTCGCGCCCGGCCACGGCGACCAGCAGCGAGAGGGTCGACAGCGCCAACGGAACCCGATCCGCGAGGAGCGTGCGCGCACCGACGCGGTGGATCGTCAGCAACGACAGCAGGGTCCCGAGGACCTCGCCGCGCAGCGAGCCCCACGCAGACGCGGCCAGCAGCGCCGCCCCGAGGAGCAGCGCCGCCCCGCGCGACACCGGGTGCTGGCCCACGCGCCGCACGACGGGCGCGCCCAGGACCACCGCGACTGCCAATCCAGCCGCGACCGCCGCCACCGGGCCCAGCAACGCGACCGCGAACGACCCCGCAACCAGCAGCGTCCCGACGGCGACCGCGCGGGGATCGAGATCGGTCACCGGCGCTCCGCGGGACGCACCGGTGCCAGCGCGAGCGCAGTGAGCAAGGAGCGGCGCCAACCGCCACCACCCCGGGGCGGGCCGTCCAGCTCCGGCGGGCCGCCGGGCAACACCATCGCCACCCCGTGCCCGCGGGCGAACGCGCGCCCCACCTCCCCTGCGGCTCGCGACAGCTCCTGTTCCCAGGCGGCTCCGTGGGCGTCGGCCACGACGACCCGCACCGACGTACCCACCTCGGCCTCACGCTCCACCACCACCAACGCGCCCGCGCGCGCCGACGACAACCAGTGTACCGACCGCGGTGGATCCCCTTCGCGGTAGGCGCGGAGCCCGAGGAAGTCGCCCCCGCCGCGCCGCGCGGTCTCCGGGTCGTCGCCGATCCCTTCGTGGGCACGCGGGTCCGCCACGCCGGGCGCAGGCCGGGGAAACACCACCAGCGAGGCCGGGAGCGCGCGCTCGAGCTCGTGCTCGAACAGGCCCATCGGCCACTGCGACCGCACGATCACGCGGTCGAGGGCCACCGGTCCGCGCTCCGGGAACCGATACCGGACGCGCGCCGACCCCACCCCGCCGGGCGCCACCAACGCCACCAGCCCGACGGCGCCGACCGCGGACTCCTCGACCTCGAGCCCCCGCGCCGCCAACCGCGCGCGGCCGTTGCGAACCAGCAACTCCCCTCCGACCTCGCGGCCGGCCACGAGCTCGGGAGGCAGCACGCGTCTGACGTCCAGCCTCCGCAGCTGCCAGTGACCGAGCGGGAGGGCAAGGATGCCCGCCACCCACACGGGCGCGGCCACCAGGTACACGAGGTTGTTGCCGGACAACACGGCCACGGCGAGGAGCGCGAGCGAAGCGACGGCCCAGACGCGCCCGTCCCGCGTGGTTCGCCAGCGGGGCGCGCTCACAGCGGAGGCGGGAGCTCGTCCACGAGCGCGCGGACGGCGTCCACGTCGGCCTGACCACCCCCGGCGCTCCGGGGCAGGATGCGGTGGGCGAGGACCGGCACCGCGAGGGCCCGCACGTCTTCGGGGACGGCGACGCAGCGACCGTGCAGCAGGGCCCAGGACCGCACGGCGCGGTGCAGCGACTGGGCACCCCGCGTGGACACTCCGCGCACGAAGCGCGGGTCGGTGCGGGTGCCGCGGACCACGTCCAGCAGGTACTCCTCGACCAGCTCCGGCACCACTACGGCCTGCGCCTCGCGCAAGAGGGCCTCCACCGAGGCAGGATCGAGCACCGGGCCCGTCACGACCCGGTCCACGGCGGCCGCTGCCCGCAGGATCTGGCGCTCCGTGCCCCGGTCCGGGTACCCGATGCCGAGGCGCATCAGGAAGCGATCGAGCTGGCTCTCGGGCAGCTGGAAGGTGCCGTGCCAGTCGAACGGGTTCTGGGTGGCCACCACGAAGAACGGGCGCGGGAGCGGGTGGGACTGGCCGTCCACCGACACCTGGCACTCCTCCATGGCCTCGAACAGCGCGGACTGCGTCTTCGGGGTCGTGCGGTTGATCTCGTCGGCCAACACGACGTTGGCGAACAGCGGCCCCCGGCGGAAGCGGAACTCGCCCGACACCCGATCCAGGACGTTGGTCCCGGTGAGGTCGGCGGGGAGGAGGTCCGACGTGAACTGCACCCGCACGAAGGTGCCGCCGAGCGCGCGCGCCAGGGCCTGGGCGAGGGTGGTCTTCCCGACGCCCGGCACGTCCTGCAACAACAGGTGGCCCCCGGCGAGGATGCAGGCGAGCGCCTGTTCGACGACCTCCTCCTTGCCGCGGAGCGCCGCAGTCACCGCGTCGCGGAGGGACGCCACGACCTTCGCCACCTGGGGATCGGCCCGCAGCGAGACCGGAGGGGACTGCACCCGGACTACTCCACGATCCGCGAGAACGTGCCCGAGACGCCGACGGTGTACGTGCACCCGGCGGCGACGTCGTCCGCGTTCGACGAGAGGATCACGAACGTCTCGGTCCCCTCCCAGTCCGAGCCCGCCTCGACGCAGCCGTCACCACCGCCGAGGTCGATCCGGGCGTCGCCCAGGATCTGCCAGGTGACCTCCTGGTTGTCGCGGTAGCTCGTCCACACGAGCGACGTGTACGTGAGCTGGCAGCCCTCGAGGGTCCCGGTGCCGAACACGTCGTCCTCGATGGCGAGGGTCGCGTCGTTCACGTCCGTGGTGAGGCGGTACTCGATCGTGTCGGCGTAGTCGGCGGCATCCCCGGTGCAGTCGTTCTCGACGCCCTCGAGGCGGACTTCGAAGTAGTTGCCGGGCAACTCCTCGCCCGCACACGCGACGCACAGGACCAACACCGCGGTGCGGACCGGCGCGGCCAGCGACCGGAGTCGTGCACGGAACATCTCCTCCCTCCTCGGACGGCGCCTTGCCCTGGGGGCGCCACGCCCATATATACCGCTGTCCGTCCGTGCCGGCGCCGGTCCCGGTGCCCTTTCCCTCCGGGACCCCCTGCCGAAGGCGCATCCATAGGAGCCCCGCTTGTCCGAGGAACGTCCCCTGTTCGTCGCCCGCCCTTCCGATCTGGACGCCCTCCGGGCGCTCTACACCAAGGTGATCGCGGGTGACTCCCAGACCCTGCGCCTGCAGGCCCCGTTCGGCGGTGGCCGCCGCGCGTTGTCCGCCGAGTTCCTGCGCACCGCTTCGCTCGACAACGACGACGCGATCGTCTGGCGCGTGACCTGCCTCGACCAGGAGAACGGCCTGCAGTGGCTCGTGCGCATGTACGGGTCGCTCCTCGCCACGCTCACCCGCGATCCCCTGCGCCGCGGGAAGATCGAGATGCTGCTGAACGCCCAGCTCCCGAGCCAGCCGGCCCGGGTGCAGGGCTGGTACCAGCAGTTCGTGGGCTCCATGAAGGAGGCCAAGACCGACGCCGAGACCGGCCAGGTCCAGCTCCGGATGCCCCAGGACAACCCGCTCCTCGGCCTCGTCGAGGTGGTCGTGGCGATCGCGCGCCGCGTCCCGGTGATCCTCGAGCTCCAGAACCCCTACACGGTCAACTCGCTCGCGCTGGCCATGTTCTGCGAGGCCCTCCACGTCGAGGCGCGCAACAGCAAGGCCAAGGTGTTCCAGATCCTGTTCGACGAGCCCGAGAGCGATGCCACGCGCTCGCTGTACCCGATGCCGCTCCTCGACTTCTACGACCGCAAGAAGGAAGAGATCGTCGCGTTCCCGATCGCCCCCTGGGGCGAGTCCGAGGTCCGCTCGTACCTCGACAGCAAGAGCGCCGTGGGCAACGCCGCCCGCATCGCGCAGATCACCAGCGGACGCCCCGGGTTCGTCGCGGAGCTGGCCGAGCTCCTCGCCGAGCAGAACCGCGCGGACGGCGACCTCGCGGACGTGAGCTTCTCGTCGATCGTCCCGCTCGCCGTGGACACGGACGAGCTCGACATCCCCGAGACGGAGCCCAAGGAGGGCGAGCGCAAGCACGCCGGCCCGGACGACGTCCAGCGCGTGACCTACCTCGCGGCGCTGCTCGGCGCGGCGTTCCCGTCGAACCTCGTGGCCGACATGGGCGGGTACGACCGCGACTCCGTGGACGACCTCCTCGACGCGATGACCGACCTGTTCGAGGAGGTGCAGTTCAGCCAGGAGCTCGGCACCTGGATCTACCGCTTCAAGCGCGGCTCCTACCGGGAAGGCGTCCTCGAGCGCAACGCCGGCGAAGAGGGCAAGGAGCTCGCTCGCCGCGTCGGCCTGTTCATGGAGCGGTACCTGGTGCCGCGTTCGTACGGCTTCATCTCGAAGACCGCTCGGATCTACGCCGAGGCCAACGCCCCGCAGCGCGCCAGCGTCATGCGCGCGATGGCGCTCACCCAGGACCACGCCGACGTGTGGGGCCTGGCCTACGACTTCACGAAGTACTTCGACGAGATCAAGTACCCCGAGCCCCTGCTGCGCACGGTGTACATGAACCTCCTCGAGAACCTCGCGAACGGCGGGAACCTCCAGGTCGCCGACAAGGTGCAGACCGAGATCACCGAGTGGGCGACGGCGCGCCAGGACAAGGAGCTCACCGCCTGGCTCCTCCTCAACGGCTCCAAGATCGACCTGCGCCGCCAGGACCTGTTCCGCGCCCGCGACCGCGCGAACGACGCGATCAAGCTGTACGAGGGCCTGAACAACCGGGGCCGCATGGCCGAGATCCGGAACCACCTGGCCGCGATCGAGCTCCAGGACGGCAACCTCGCCGCCGCGCTCGACCAGGCGCGCGAAGCCGAGACCCTCGGCCAGGTCCCGCTCGAAGACGGCAAGACCGGCATCAACCCCGGCATCCTCGCGACCTGCGAGCAGATCCGCGGCCTCGTGGCCCGCCGCCAGGGCCGCCTGCCCGACGCGATCGAGCACTTCCGCCGCGCCAACGAGGTCGCCGGGTCGACGGGCATCGCGTCGCTCGCGCTCGACGCCGGCCTCTCGTACGCCGAGGCCCTGCTCGCCAGCCGCGAGTTCGAGAAGGGCCGCGACGCCCTCGAGCGCGTGCTGGGCATCGCCCGGTCGCTCCGCAACCCCGTCCGGGAGCGTCAGGCCACCGAGCTCCTCGCCCAGGCCGAAGCCAGCCTCCGCGCGTTCGACAAGGCGCTGCCGCTGGCCCTGCGCACGCTCGAGCTCACCAAGGCGCTGCGCTTCGAGCAGGCGCTGCCGGTCGACCTCTACAACGTGGGCTTCTTCTACTTCGTGACCAACAAGCCGACCGAGGCCCTGTCGTACTTCAAGCAGGCCGAGGATCGCGTCGGGGCGCTCGGGAAACACCCGGTGGTCAAGGAGCTCTACTACTTCAAGGGCATGGCCCACCTCCAGGCCGGCCAGGTGGACGACGCCAAGCGCACGCTCGCGCAAGGCCTCCGCCCGATGCAGGAGTCGAAGGACTTCAAGAAGATGTGCTCCACCCTCGACCAGCTCGCGGCGATCGAGTCCCGCGCCGGGAACGCCGCGGTCGCCAAGAAGCTCCTCGCCGACGCGATCGGCTTCGCGCAGCAGGGTGACCTGAAGGAGGAGCGCAAGAGCCTCCGCAAGAAGCTCGAAGCCATCACCTGACCGTGGGCGATCGCGATCCCGCGCTCGGCGCGGTGTGGGAGCTGCTGCCCACGTTCCAGGCCGCTGCGGCGACGGAGCACCTGCCCACCGCCGCCGCTGCGCTGGGCGTGTCCCCGTCCGCCGTGTCCCGGGCGATCACCCTGCTCGAGGCGCGGCTCGGAGAGCCCGTGTTCGACCGGGTCGGGCGCAACCTCCGCCTGAACGCCGCCGGACGGAGGCTCCGCGCAGGGACCGAGGCCGCCATGCGCGAGGTCGACCGGGCGCTGCGCGAGGCGAAACACGGGGAGCTCTCGGGGCCCCTCCACCTGGCCGCCACGTCCGCCGTGGTCGCGAGCTTCCTGGCGCCGGCGTTGTCGGAGCTCCGCCGCGCACACGCCGACGTGATGCCGTGGCTCCACCCGACCGGGCCTTCCGAGGAGCTGAACGAGCGCCTCGCCGACGCCCGGCTCGACCTCGCGCTGGTGGAGCACCCGCGCCCCCACCCGGCGCTCGTGGTGGTGCCGCTGTTCCCGCTGGACTACGGCGTGTACTGCGGGCCGGGCCACGCCTTCTACGACCGCGCGGACGTGGGAGAAGACGAGGTGATGGCGGCGCCGTTCGTGGGGCCCACCTTCGAGGAGGGGGAGCGCTTGCCACCCGAGCTGCGCGCCAACGTCCGCGTCCGGGTGCACCAGATGTCCACGGCCGTGGACCTGTGTGCCGCCGGAGACTGGCTCGGTGTGTTGCCCCGCCGCATCGCGGACGCGTGGCCGGGAGTCCGCCTGTGGCGCCTCCCGAACCTGCACCTTCCGCCGGGCCGGCTTCATCTGGTCCACCGAGCCAGCGGGCGCAGCGGACCGGAACAAGCGCTCACCCGGCTGCTCCTCCTTCGCGCACAGGGCTGACGGCTCCGCGCACAGGGCTGACGGCTCCGCGCCCCAGGCTCACGGAGCTTCGCGCGGGCTCGTCACTGCACGCGGGCGAGAGCCTCTTCGATGGCCACGAAGCCATCGGATGCGCTGAACGAGGCCACGGTGAGGTCGGCTTCGAGGAGGCAGAACGCAGGGATCCCCGGTGCGGGCATGTAGTTCGCGACGGCGTACTCGTCGTCTGCGAAGACCGGGATCTCCTTCGTCTTGTAGTTCTGGTACCACTCCTTGGCATCGCTCGGCTGCGCGGGCGCCCCAGCCCCGTCCTGGGTGAGGACCGTGAGCCAGTAGATGTCGCCGCGTTCGACCGCCTCGCGCAAGGGGGCGAGCCAGGCGTAGTCGGGGATCTCGACGCCGTCCATGTAGGCCGCCGTGCTGTTGCACGGTCCACACCACACCGCGGACTGGTCGATCAGGATCATCTTGTCCTGCTCGTTGTAGAAGTCGAAGAGGTCGACCTTGTCACCGAACTGGTCGACGAGCTTGAACCGGCCGAACCGCTGACCGACCTCGGCGATGCCCTGCTTGCTGCCGCCCTTGAGCTCGTCCTTGTTGCGGTAGTAGGGCCAGCCGCCACGGTAGATCTTGCTCTTCTCGTCGGCGGGGTCCGAGCCTTCGGTGACCTCGTCGAAGTCGAGGTACCCGTCGCCGTCGGTGTCCTCGACGGTGGGATCGCTGCCGGCAGCCACCTCGTCGCCGTCGTTCAGGAGGTCGCCGTCCGTGTCGGCCTCGAGCGGATTCGCGCCCACCGCGGACTCGTCACCGTCGTTCAGGCCGTCGCCGTCCGAGTCGGCGAGGTCGGGGTTGAGCCCGAGGTCCTTCTCCTCGCCGTTCGACAGGCCGTCCCCGTCGGCATCCGCCGAGCAAGCCACCATTCCGACTGCGAGCGCCGAGAACCACCAACGCATGGACCACCCCCAGCACCCGGCACGGCCGTGCGGGGCGTCGTACAGCATAACAACGGATGCACGAAGCGCGGGTCGAGAATGTCAGGAACGCGTGAACCGCACCGCGCGCTTCTTTCCGATCCGCACCACGAGACCGTTCCCGCTGGGATCGAGCACGAGCTCGGCGTCGTCCACCCGGGCGCCGTCGACAGACACCCCGCCCCCCTGGACCAGCCGGCGGGCCTCGGACTTCGACTTCACGAGGTCGGCGGTGATCAGCGCGTCCGGGAGCATCGTGGGGCCCGACAGCGCGATCGTGGGGAGGTCGGCGGCAGCGGTGTTCCCCACCATGGCCCTGGCGCCGGACTCGGCGGCGCGCGCAGCGTCTGCGCCGTGCGCCAGCGTGGTGGCCTCGTTCGCGAGCACCCGCTTGGCGTCGCGCAGGTCGGCGCCCTGGAGGGCGTCGAGCCGGGCGATCTCGTCGTCGGGCAGGAACGTGAACAGGCGGAGGAACCGGCTCACGTCGCGGTCGTCGGTGTTGTACCAGTACTGCCAGTAGTCGAACGGCGAGAGCTTGTCGGGGGACAACCACACGGCGCCGCCCACGGTCTTGCCCATCTTCTCGCCCGACGCCGTCAGCAGGAGGGGCGTGGTGAGGCCCCAGACCTCGGTGGCGCGCATGCGGCGGACGAGGTCGACGCCGGCGAGGATGTTCCCCCACTGGTCGTCGCCCCCCACCTGCAGGCGGCACCCGTGGCGCTCGAACAGCTGCAGGAAGTCGTACGCCTGGAGGATCTGGTAGTTGAATTCGATGAACGACAGCCCGCGTTCGAGGCGGATCTTGTACGCCTCGGCGGCGAGCATTCGGTTGACGGAGAACTGCCGGCCGATCTCGCGGAGGAACGGGATGTAGTGGAGCTCCATCAGCCAGTCGGCGTTGTCGACGAGCATCCCCTGCTCCCCGTCGAGCGTGAGGAACGACGACAGCTGCCGGCGGAACACCTCGGAGTTGGCGGCGATGGCCTCGTCCGTCAACATCTGGCGGAGCTCGGACTTCCCCGTGGGGTCCCCGACGCGCGACGTGCCGCCTCCGACCAGCGCGACCGCCCGGTGCCCCAGGCGTTGGAGCCAGCCCATCATCATCACCTGGACGAGGTGGCCGGCGTGCAGGCTGTCGGCGGTGGGGTCGAAGCCGATGTAGAAGGTGACCGGCCCGGCGGCGAGGGCCTGCTGCACCTCGTCCCGATGAGAACACTGCTGCACGAAGCCGCGGGACTCCAGCACCTCGAGCGGGCTCACGTCGCCTCCCCTCGCGCCCTAACGCGCCGCATCCTCCCTTGAGGTACGATGTCGGACCACCGCAGAGGAGCCATGGGCAGCCGCAGTCGGAACAAGACCCCCGAACCCCCCGCTCCCGCTGCGCCTCCACCGGCAACGCCGCCGGCAGGCCCCAAGCGGCCGCGTGCCCGCGAGAAAGGCGCGCGCCGGGAGGACGTCGCGGCCCGGCCGCCTCCTGACGAGATCGCAGACGAGACCCGCGTGGCGGACCTCCTGCCGGCCGATGCCCCCTGGCAGCCGGTGGCCCGTCGGGTGGGAGAGCGCAGGGTGGGAGGGCTCGCCACCAGCGAACGCCTCCTCGCCCGCCGCGCCCGCCGGCCCGCCGGCAACTCGCGCCGGTTCTGGGCGCGGGTCGAGGAGGACGATCCGTTCCTGCCGAAGGCGCCAGGGGGCCGGCTGCCCACCGGAGACCGGGCGGAAGCCTGGTTCGATCACGCTGGACCGTCGCACCAGACCTCGGCCGCCGACCGCGTCTCGCGCGCCGAGGGCTCGCGTCCGGCGCCCGTCCCCCGGTCCGAGCGCCCGGCAGCGACGCCGCGGCCCACGCCGGCTCCGCGACCCGTCGAGCCGGCTCCCGCGGCGCAGTCCGCGCCCCGGCCCGCGCAGCCTCCACCCCCGAAGGCGCCGTCCGTCCCGCCGCCGGTGGCGACGCGCCCAGCTGCGCCTCCGCCGCGGCCCGCTCCACCGCCCCCACCCCGGCCGGCAGCTGCAGCGCCGGCGGCAGAGCCCTGGGAAGACGACGAGCCCGCCCCGCGCGCGCCGGTCATCCCGCGCAAGGTCCAGGCGCCCACGGTCAACCCCGACCCGCGGCGGGCGCCGCCCCCGCCACGGCCCCCCACACCTGCCCCCCGGCCTCCGCCGCCGGCCGCTCCCGTGCCCGACGGTCCACGCCCGGGCATGGTGGACCGCACGCCGCCCCGCCCCGCT
>JBIKWC010000011.1:0-69384 GCA_044356535.1 Myxococcota bacterium | reverse complement strand
CAGCGATTGGCAGACCCTGCAGGGCCCCCGCCAGGAGCGCGGTTTCAGCGCACTTGCGGCGCTTGCCGACGACCTCGACTCGAGCCCGCACCCCGCCGGCGGCTCGTACCTCGACCACACCATCATCGTGGGGTTCAGCGAGTTCTGCCGCACGGCGCTCCTGAACTCGAGCAGCGGGCGCGATCACTCACTCACGAACGCCTGTTTCCTCCTCGGTGGCGGCATCCGGGGGGGCTCGGTGATCGGAGCGTCGTCCGACTACGGCATGAACCCGACGCGCACCGACCTGGCCACGGGCAGGACCTCGGACACGGGCGAGATCGTGTTGCCCGAACACGTGTTGCGCACGCTCCTCGAACGGGTGGGCCTGGTGGACGACGTGGCGGATCTGCGGGTGCCGTCGCTGTCCGCGCTCCTCGCGTGATCCAGGGGCGGTGAGGGCTACTTCCGCTTGCCGTGAAGGTGGCGCTCGGCGCGTTCCCGGAGGCCGTCGCGCAGCTCCACGAACGCCGACACGCCGGACAGGCTCCGCCGGGTGGCGAGGGCGACGGTGCGGGCCACGCTGAGCGCGCGGAACGACTTCCGTGGCAGATCGGCCTCGATCGCGAAGCCCAGCGGGACCACGGCGTCGCCGAACCCGGCTGTCGCGAGGCGGAGGGCGGCAGCGAAGGTCTCGGCGGAGGTGGTTGCGCGCGCCGCGAGCTCGGGCTCGGCCTCGGAGAACGTGGTGCGGGGTACGCCGCCGAGCAACAGGGGACCTTCGCCGGGGCGGCGGTCGAGCTCGGCGTGCACCAGGACCCAGGGCTCCGAGACGATCGGCTCCACCAGCAGCTCGGTGTCCTGGGCGGGGTCCACCACCAGCCCAACCTCGTGGCTGCCCGTGCGGACCTGCTCCATCACCAGCGCGCCGCGGGCCGCGCTCACCGCGAGGCGGAACCGCTTCAGGCCGCGCAGGGCCTCCGCCACGCGCCCGGGACCCCACGAAGCTGCCAGGCTGTCGTCCATCGCGAGCGCCCACGCCACGGGACCCGCGCGGCGCGGCGCCCCGAGGTCACGCAGGCCGGAGAGCAGCGGGCGGGCGCGATCGAGGAGCTCCTGCCCCTCGACCGTGAGGGCGACCCGGCGGCCGTCGGGGACGAGGACGGAGTGGCCGACGGCCCGTTCGAGGGCCTGGAGGCGCTTGCTGACCGCGGACTGGCTCAGGCCGAGCTGGTGGGCGGCCTCGGTGACGGTGCCGTGTTGGGCGAGGGCGGCGAGCGCCTCTGCGCCGTCGAGGATGGTCTTGATCATTCCTGCCGGTAATGGGTCGGCCGCGGCTCGGCCATCGAACGACCGAAGACGACCAGCGAACACGGTCAGCGGCGGCGAGGAGGCCGGCGGCGGGGGCCGCTCTTCTGGGGACCACCGAGCCGGTCGAGCGCCTCCGCGAGGTCCCCGTGGAGCGGCACGTCACGGGTGCGCTCGTCGGCGGACACGTGCACGAACGGGCGCTGCAGCCCGGCCTTCTCGGCGAAGAAGGGCGCGGTGCGAGGGTCTTCGCCCGCGATCGGGTGCCCGAGCGAGGCCAGCCGGGCGAGCGCGCGCTTGAGCGGCCCGCGGAGCTGCAGCTTGAGGAGGCTGTGGGTGGCGACCTCGCCGACGCGCTCGTAGCGGCTGTCGTCGAGGGTGCCGCGGTCGCGGGTGTGGCCGATGGCGAGGACCAGGACCTCGCGCGGCTTCCCGGTGGCGCCCGACGGCGCGCCTGCCCACGGTCCCCGCACAGCGCCCTGTTGCCACGTCGCGAGCGGAGGACCCCGCGTGAGCTCCACCACGGTCTCGACCTCCGGGGTCTGCGGGAACAGGTCCACGGGGACGATGCGGCGCGCGTGCAACCCGAAGGTGGCGAGGGCGTCGAGGTCGCGGGCGAGCGTCTCCGGCCCACACGACACGTACACTGCGCGGGGGACGAGGTCGGCCAGGTTGCGCAGCGTCTTCGGGTCGGCGCCCCGCCGCGCCGGGTTCAGGATGGCGGCGTCCCAGTTGCCTCCCAGCGCCGCCTGCTCCACCTTCGAGGCCACCACCTCCACGTTCGGCGGCGCGACGGCCCTCGCGGCGGCGGCGGCCTGGGGAACCTCCTCGACCAGCAGGACCTTCTGGCGCCCGGGCGCGAGCATCAGGCCGTACGCACCGACCCCCGCGTACAGGTCGAGCACCCGCTTCGCGTCGCCCACCATCGCGCGGACCAGGGCGTGCAGGGCCACCGCCTGACGCGGGTCCACCTGGAAGAAGGCCCCCGGGTACAGCTGGTAGCGGGTCTCGCCGATCTGCTCGGCCAGTGCCTCCTTGCCGGCGATCACGCGGGGTGCGCTGCCCATCACCCGCTTGCCCTCGCGATCGGCGCGCGAGACGGCCACACTCACGAGCGCGGGCACCCGCCGCATCAGGTCGCGCGCGGCGTGGGCACCGCCCGGGAGCTCCCCCCCGCGGCACGCGAACACCACCATGGCCTGCCCGGTGGCCTGGCTCGTGCGCAGGTCCACGCTGTGGACCCCCTCTCTGCCCGCGAGCCACTCGATCACGCCGGCGAGGACCGCCCGCAAGGGCTCCGTGAGGACGGGGCAGTCGGGCGTGTCGAGGACCTCGTGGTCGCGGCCGTACAGGCCCACCGCCACGCGGCGGTGCGACACGTGGACCGGCAGCTTCAGTCGGTGGCGGTACGCCCCGGTGAACGCGGCAGGGACGAGGTCCTCGACGGGCGGCAGCGCCAGGTGGGGGTAGCGTGCGAGCGCGTCGACCAGTCGGCGCCGCTTGAGCGAGACCTGGTCGGGGTAGCTCCGGTCCAGCACGGGACAGCCGGGGCACCGCCCCCCGCGCGAAGGGTGGTGCCGGCAGTCGAGCCGGGCAGCGGTCGAGGTGGTCACTGCTTGAGCTTGGACTCGTCGAGGTCCTGCTGGCCGTCGCGGCTGTACTCGCAGGCCATCGACTCGTCGGCGAGCACGCGGCCGGCGTTGCGTACGTCGATCTTCGCGCGGGCCGAGTGCGCGGTCTGGCCCTGGGCCTTGCGCAGGGACGCGCGGCCGGCCTCGAGCGTGGCCTCGTCTCCCGTGTCTTGCCCGAGGCACAGCTGGGTCACGCCGAGCTCGAGCCAGTTGGCGGCCTCGTTCGGCTTGCACTTCACGGCCTTCTGGTGCCACTCGACCGACTTCGACAGGTCGCCGCGCGTTCCAGCCAGGGCCTGCACGATCCACCAGTCGGGCACGAGCCGGTAGAAGATCCCGAGCGCGTGGTACGCGTCGCACGGGAGGACCTCCTTGCCTCCGATGCTCGCGTACTGGTACGTGCTCGAGGTCGCGACGGCCTTCCAGTCGCTCTCCACGTCGTCGGCCATGAACAGCGACGCGAGGATGCCACGGGTGGTGCCGAGCCGACCCATCGCGATCCCCCGCGCGAACCGCAGGTGCAGGTCGCCGGGCGCGAGCGCGAGCCCCTTGTCGGCGGTGTCGAGCATCTTCTGGTAGTGCGCCTCCTTGTCGAGGCTCGGATCGTGCCGCTCGAACAGCTCGCCCATCTCGTAGAGGAAACGCGCCTTCATCCAGTACAGCTGGGAAGTTGCCGCCACTGCGAGACGCTGATCCACCTGCTGCAGTCCCGTCTTGAAGTCGCCTTCGAAGTACAACACCTCGAGGTCGTAGTTCGCCTCGCCCTCCTTGCACTGGTACGGGTACAGGAGCGGGTAGGTGGCGACGCCCCCACCGTCCGGGGCGGGAACGTCCTGTGCAGAGGCGAGCATGGCGAAGGCGAGGAGCATCCGGACCTCCGGTCTACGACCCGGGCGGGTAACGCCCTCTTCCCCGGTGATCCATTCGCCCTGCCGCGCGTAGGCACCGTTGACGATGGCGCGCCCCTGCCGCAGGATGGCGCTCCGAGGCTGTAGACGCGGGGGCGACATGGCGCTGGCCGACATCATGAAGCTGTCTTTCGAGTTCTCGCCCAAGCTCGGGGTGCGGGAGCTGCCGGAGTTCGACGCCAGGCACATGTCGAACCTCCCCGGCCTGTTCGTGGTCGGAGATCTCGCGGACGCCCCGATCATCAAGGCGGCGCTCAACCAGGGGTACGAGGTCGCGTCCGCCCTCGGGGCCTCCAAGGCCACCGCCGACACCCTCGACGTCGTCATCATCGGGGCGGGCCCGGCAGGCATCGGCGCCGCGCTGGCGTGCCACGATCGGGGCCTGAAGTACATCGTGGTCGAGCGCGAGCGCCCGTTCGCGACCATCCAGAACTACCCGAAGTCGAAGCTCATCTTCAGCGAGCCCCGGGAGATGCCCAACAAGGGCAACTTCTGGTTCGAGGACGCCCGAAAGGAGGACCTCGTGAACCGGTGGGAGCAGGCGCTCGACGATCGCCAGCTCGTGATCCACCAGCCGGAAGAGGTCGTGGACGTGAAGAAGGAGGGCGACACCTTCGTAGTGCGCACCGCCGTTGGGGAGAGCGGGCTGATGGCCGGCTCGGCGCCCGATCCCACCACGCCGTCCGGAGCCGCTGGAGCCAAGAACACGTACCGCGCGCGCTTCGTGGTGCTCGCGATCGGGCGGCGCGGGGCGATCCGGCGCATGGAGTGCCCCGGTGAGGACCTCGAGAAGGTCCAGTACATGCTGAAGGACCCGGCCGATCACGCGGGGCGCAAGGTGATGGTCGTCGGCGGTGGCGACTCCGCCATCGAGGCGGCGTGCGAGACCGCGGACGCCGGCGCGCAGGTGACCCTGAGCTATCGCGGCGCCGATTTCGCTCGCTGCAAGGCGAAGAACCGGGAGCGAATCGAGGGCTACGCGCGATCCGGCAAGATCCAGCTGGAGCTCGGCTCGGTGCCGGTCGAGGTCAAGCCGGACAGCGTGGTGCTCGACCGGAAGGGCATCCGCACCGAGGTCCCGAACGACGACGTGCTGGTGTTCATCGGCGCCAAGTTGCCCAAGCCGTTCCTCGACAAGATCGGGCTGCGGATGAACGGCGACATGGACTGGAAGCGCGCCGTGTGGATCCTGAGCTTCATGCTCGCGACCTACCTGTTCTACGTCCTGAAGACCAAGCGCGAGCTGTTCCCGTTCGGCGACGGCGACCTGTTGGCCGCGGTCCCGGGCTTCCTGAAGCTGCACGTGCCGCTGGGCAAGCACTTCGCCGATCGGGTGGTGGACGGGGGGTTCTGGGGCACGGTGACCTACTCGGTGGTGATCTCGTTCTTCGGCTACCGCGCCTGGAAGAAGTACCCGGCGCAGACGCAGAAGAACCGGTACCTGTCGTTGGTCACCTTCCAGCTCGTGGCGTTGTTCGGCGTCCCGGAGCTCCTGGCTCCGCTGATCATCGACCGACCGTGGAAGGTCTACGCCGCCACGGTTCCCTGGCCGCTCTCGATCTGGTCGCTGATCGACGCGCCGGGCTGGGCCTCGGGGTCGACGGCGACGGCGGTGGCGTGGCTGGCGGTCGGGGCGTTCGTGACGTTCGTGGCGCTGCCGCTGTACATCCGGAAGAACGGCGAGAAGTTCTGTTCCTACCTGTGTGGGTGCGGCGGCCTCGCCGAGACGCTGGGCGACCAGTGGCGCCACCTGGCGCCCCGCGGGTCCACGGCGGTGGCCGGAGAGTGGGGCGGGCGCATCATCCTGGCGATGGCCGTCCCGGTGACGCTGCTGATCCTGAACGACGCGTGGGGCTTCTACGCGAAGGACGCGCTGTACTCCACCAAGGCGTTCGCGGAGAGCTGGTACGGCCTGGTCGTGGACTTCGGGCTCGCGTCGGTGCTGGGGGTGGCGTTCTACCCGTACCTCGGGAACCGCGTGTGGTGCCGCTTCTTCTGCCCGCTGCGCGCGTACATGGAGCTCGTCTCGAAGTGGCTGTCGAAAGTGCAGATCACGTCGAACGACAAGTGTATCGGCTGCGGTGAGTGCACCCGGTTCTGCCAGATGGGGATCGACGTGCAGGCGTTCGCGCAGCGCCAGACGCCGCTCCACAACGGGAACTCGGCGTGTATCCAGTGCGGCATCTGCATCCAGGTGTGCCCGATGTCGGTGCTGGACCTCACGAGCGACCGGGCCTGACGGGCCTCGGCCCTACCCCTCCGCGAGGAGACGTTCGATCTCGCGGAGCGTGTCCACGTCGTCGCCGACCATCGCCTTCATCGACTGGATCCGGCGCACGACCACGCCCGCGATGCGCTCCTCGATGGTCCCGTCGGCCCACGTCCAGTACACGGGCGCGTACCGGCCGTCGCGGTGGCAGCGGCCCTCGACCTGCGCCATCTGGATCGCCGACCAGCGCAGGTCGTGGATGACCTGGGCGCGGGGCACTTCGTCGTGTTCGCCCTGGTGCAGCGAGATGCCCTCCTCCACGGTGAACAGCACCACCGGGACCTCCCCGCGCTGAAACCGCAGGCGCTCCGCCTCCCGAGCCTCGGCGCCGAGACCCCCGTACACCCGCGCGCACGCGATGCGGTCGGCGGCGAGGTCCCGTTCCAGCGCCTCCAGGGTTTCGACGAACGCCACGGACACGGCGACGTGGTGTCCGTTCTCCAGGAGCTCCCGGACCAGCTCTGCCGTACTCGCGACCCGGATCAGCGAGCTCTTCTGGCGGAGCCGCAGCGCCGCGGCCAGCGCGTTGCGGGGGTCGCGGCCGGCCGGGGCGAGGTCCATCGCGGCGCGGAACTCGGTCCACGCGGCGTCGTAGCGTTCGCGGGCTTCGGCATCGAGCGCGAGCGGGGTGAGGATGCGGTTGAGCTCCGGCCACCCCGCGAGGTCCTCGGGGCGGCGGCGGAGGCCCGCGGGCGTGTCGCCGTCGAACAACAGGGACCGGACGCGCTCGCAATCCGCAGGGTCTCCGCGCCAGTCCCACCGGCCGAACGTGCCGCGGGTCACCCCCAGGCCCTGGCTGGCGCACCACTGCTCGAAGTCCTTCAGGTCGGCGGCGCGGCTCCCCGTGCGCTCGGACAACAGCGGCGCGAGGTACGACAGCTCCAGCGGGTTCTGTCCGGCCGTCGCCGACAACCACAACACGAAGCCGGCCTCGGCGTTGAGCTTCGCCGCGAACTTCGACCGCGCAGCGGTGGGGTTCTTGCAGCGGTGGCTCTCGTCCCAGATCACCACGTCGAACGCCGGGGCGCTGCCGGCGCGGGCGAGGCCCTTCTTCGAGCGGACCTTCTTGCGGGCGGCCGGCGAGACCTCGAACAGCTTCCCGAGGCGGTCGTAGTTGAGCACGACGACGCGGCGGCCGCCGTCTCCCTGTCCCGCCACGGTGCGCCGCCAGTGGGGCACGACCGACAGCGGGCACACGATCAACACGGTCTCCACCCCCGGCAGCGCCCGCACGCCCTCCCAGGCGGAGAGGGTCTTGCCGAGCCCCACGTCGTCGGCGAGGAGGAACCCGGCGCGCCGGAGCCGGGCCGCCGCGGTGATGGCGTCGATCGCGGCCTGCTGGTGGGGACGCGGCGTGAAGGGGGCCGCAGGACGCGAGGGCGCGGCGTCGGCGTCGTCATTGAGCTCGCGCTCGACCCACGCCTCCCACGAGTGCGGGGCCGCGCGGTAGGGCGCGAGGGCGTCGGGCACGGGCCCGCGGACGACGAACACGCCGTGGTCCGCGTCCCACCGGGCGCCGTGCGCGGTGGCGAGGGCGCGCGAGGCGAACGGGACGTCGAGCACGTGGGCGCGCAGCGGGTGGACGGCGATGCGGGGGCGCGGGGCGGTCACGGTCTTGCGAGGGCGGAGGGTGGGCATCGCGGCCTCTAGCCGGCCGAGCCGTGGTAGGACGAGGAGGGGGAGGTCCCGTGTTGCTGTCCAGCTGCCTGTGGTGGAGCGAAGCCGAGGCGAAGCGCCCGAAGGCGCCCGAGGCCGCGCCCGCGGTGGCGCCCGAAGCCGCGCCGCCGGCCCCCGCCGAGCCCGCCGTGCCGCGGTTCGAGAAGGTCGCCATCCCCGGCTGCGGCTGTGCAGCGTACCTGCCCACGGGGACCCCCATGGCCGCGCCCGAGACCTCCCCCGACGGCTCGATGGTGTGGACCGTCGAGCAGGTGGTCGGTGGGTACGGGTTCGGCGTGATCGCGGTCAAGCTCGCCGAGGCCGCGTCCACCCCGGAGGCCGCCGAGGAGCTGCTCGTCAGCTACCTCGACTTCCTGAAGGGCCAGTTCGAGATCACCGGCGCCGCCGGCGTCGGCCGCGGGCACACCCTCGAGGGCAGCGCCGCACGCGGCGTCATCGACTTCTGGGGCTCGAAGGACGGCGAGCAGTGGTCCGTGAAGGCCTGGTCCACCCCCACGCACCTCGCCGTGTTCCTCGTCCACGGCCCCGGCGAGTACCCCCACCCGTCGGTGGTGGAGGTGTTCGGGAACGGCCTCCGGTTCGAAGGCCCCTGACCCGCTCAGAGCAGGTCGACGTCGAGGTCGGTGACGACCTGCTTGCCCACCGCCACCTTGGCCGCGTACATCGCGGCCTCCGGCAGCACCATCTGGAAGTAGTACCGCGCGGTCTGGAGCTTCGACCGCCGCAGCGGGTCGGCTTCGTCGCGGGCCAGCACCGCCTGCACCTGGCGAGCCCACACGAACGCGAGCGTCACCAGGGCGAACTGGTTCAGGTAGTTGCTGGCCGCCGCGCCCAGGAGCTCCGGGTCCGCGGCGGCCTTCGCGCCGAGGTCCATCGTCGTGGCCGTGAGCCGCTTGCTCTCCGCCTTCAGCGGGCCCAGGAACTCCGCCATCCGCGGGTCGTCCGCACACTCGCGGATCAGCGCCGAGATCTCGTCGGCGAAGCGCATCAGCAGGCGGCCGCCGTGCATCGGGAGCTTGCGGCCCACGAGGTCGAGCGCCTGGATGTGGTTGGTGCCCTCGTAGATCATCGCGATGCGCACGTCGCGCAGGTACTGCTCGACCGGCCAGTCGCGCGTGTAGCCCGCGCCGCCCATCACCTGCATCGCCGTGCTGACGTTGTGGAACCCGCGCTCGGAGCCGAAGCTCTTGATGATCGGGGTCAGGAGCGCCACCAGGTCCTCGGCCTTCTCGCGCTTCGCGGGGTCCGCGTCGTGGTGGGACACGTCGGCGTTCATCGCCACCCAGCACACGAGGCTGCGCAGCCCCTCGGTGGTGGACTTGACCTCCATCAACATCCGCCGGACGTCGGGGTGCACCAGGATGTTGTCGGCGGAGGCCTTGCGGTCCTGCTTGTCGGCCGCGAGCGAACGGCTCTGGCGGCGGTCCTTCGCGAACGAGAGGGCGGCCTGGTACGCGGCCTCACCCAGGGCCACGCCCTCGATGCCCACGTTGAGGCGGGCGGCGTTCATCATCACGAACATCGCGCGCATGCCGCGGTCGCGCTCGCCGACGAGCCAGCCCTTCGCGCCCTCCAGGTTCATGACGCAGGTGGGGGAGGCGTGGATGCCCATCTTGTGGTCGGTGCCGCCGCAGAACACGGGGTTGCGGGTGCCGTCCTCGAGGAACTTGGGCACGATGAACGCGCTGATGCCCTTGATGCCGCGCGGGGCGTCCGGCAGGCGGGCGAGCACGAGGTGCACGATGTTGTCGGCGAGGTCGTGCTCCCCGAACGTGATCCAGACCTTGGTGCCGGTGAGCACGAAGCCGTCGCCGGAGGGCACCGCGGTGGTGGTGATGAGGCCGAGGTCCGTACCGCACTGCGGCTCGGTGAGGCACATGGTGCCCGTCCAGGTGCCGGAGATGAGCTTGGGCAGGTACGTGGCCTTCTGCTCAGGGGTGCCGTACTCCTCGAGGGCCTCGATGAGTCCGGTGGTGAGGCCCGAGCACATCGAGAACGACTTGTTGGCACCGATCAGGATCTCGCCTGCGAGCGTGTGCACGGCCATGGGCGCGCCCATCCCGCCGTACTCGGGGTTCCAGGCCAGCGTGAGGAACCCGTTCTCGCGGAAGCCCGTGTACGCCTCGCGAAAGCCCGGCGGCGTGGTGACCGAGCGGTCGGCCGCGTTGTACTTCACGCCCACGGCGTCGCCCTTGGCGTTGAGCGGGTGGAGCACGTCGGCGCAGTAGCTGGCGTACTCCCCGAGGAGCGTCATGCTGGTGGCGAGGTCGAAGTCCTTGAAGCGCTCGATCCCGCCGAGCATGCGGTCGAACCCGAACACCTCGAAGTTGAAGCGGATGTCGTCGAGCGGCGGGTGGTAGGCGTTCACGGGATCCCCTGGGCACGGTGTCGGCGCGGGCTGAATGAATCATCATTCATAACGAACGGCGCCGCGATCTGCCAGGGGTCGTATGCGCGCCCCGATCGCCTACTGGCGGGCCGCCAGCTCCTGCTCCACGAAGTCCAGGCGGTCGTTGCCCCAGAACATCGCGTCCCCCACGAACATCGCGGGGGCGCCGAACACCCCGCGCGCGATGGCCTCGTCGGTCGAGGCCTTGAGCGCCGCCTTGATCTCGGGGCGCTGCACGTCCGCCGCCGCCCCGTCGGGGAGGCCGACCGCCGCCGCGAGCTCGTCCAGCACCGCGGGCGAGGAGATGTCCTGGTCGAGCGCCCACATCCGATGGAACGCGTCGAGGCAGAGCTCCTGGGCCTTTCCGTGGGCCTCCGCCACCAGCGCGAGCCGCATCGTGGGGATGGTGTTGAGCGGGAACCGGCTGTTCATCCGGAACGGCACGCCGTAGTGGCGGGACCAGCGAGCCAGATCGCCCATCATCCACCGCGCCTTCGGGGGGCTCGACGCGGGCATGCGGTTGTTCGCCGCCTCGAACACCGCCATCAACACGATCGGGCGCCACCGCACGGTGTGCCCGTAGCGGGCGGCCAGCGCCGGGAGCTGGGTCGCCGTGAGGTACGAGTAGGGGGACGAGAAGTCGAAGTACAGGTCGATGTGCGCCATGAGCTCACCCTGCGAGTGCGTGGAGGTCCCGGACGGTGGTGCGGAGCTCGGTGGGCAGCCAGTGGTGCCAACCGGCGCCCAGCGCGCTGGAAACGGCGTCGTAGTACCACAAGGTGCCGTCCCGTCCAGCGGTGAACCGATCGAGGGTGGCCGGGCCGTGGAGCCGCAGGTCGCGGACCAGCGTGGACGCGTTGTGCAGTTTGTCCGCGCAACACACCAGCCGCTCGTCGTCCTGCTTGTGCGCGATTCCGTCGATGAACGCCTCCTTCCGCGCCTTCCACGGCGGCTTCGGGTGCGTCGTCGCGTCGGTGCAGGCCACCACGATCCTCCGCACGCGGGGGCCGAAGCGCTGCTCCAGTGCCTCCTCCGACGACTCCGGCACGTCCTCGAGCCAGTCGTGCAGCATCGCGGCGATCTGGCAGTCCTCGTCCCCGCCGGCCTCGGCCACCAACGCCGTCACCGCGAACAGGTGGCTGACGTAGGGGATCCGCGACCCCTTCCGGGTGATGCGGCGGAAGTCGTGCATCGCCAGCGCGACGGCCTCTTCGAGGCGCGGCGTGTGGGCGAGGTCGAGCTGGTGGCGGACGTTCTGGTCGACGTCGGGCCGACCGCTGCCCGGCACCGGGCCCCGCTCGGTCACGTGTTCCTCACGTGGAGCTCCGCGAGCTGCGCGGGATCGACCGCCGACGGCGCGTCGGACATCAGGTCCTGGGCCGACGCCGTCTTCGGGAAGGCGATCACGTCCCGGATGCTGGGCGCGCCGGTGAGCAGCATCACGATCCGGTCGAGGCCGAACGCGAGGCCGCCGTGCGGCGGAGCCCCCATCGACAAGGCGTCGAGGAGGAACCCGAACTTGAGCCGCTGCTCCTCGGGCGAGATGCCGAGGGCCGCGAACACCTGCTGCTGCAGCTCCTGCCGATGGATCCGGATGCTCCCGCCGCCGAGCTCGAGCCCGTTGCACACCAGATCGTAGGCGTCGGCCTTGACCGCGCCCATCTTGCCCTCGGCCACGAGCGCGAGGTCCGCGTCCTTCGGCTTGGTGAACGGGTGGTGCGCGGAGAACCAGCGTCCGGCGTCCTCGTCCCACTCGAACGCGGGGAAGTCGACGACCCAGGTGAACCGGTAGCCGGCCGCCACGAGGCCGCGCTCCTTGGCCACGTGGACCCGCAGCCGCCCGAGCCCGGCGTTCACGTGTTTCTCGTTGCCGGCGCCCACCAGGACGAGGTCACCTTCGACGGCGCCCGTCGCCGCGAGGAACGCCGCCCGATCCGCGACCGCCTTGCCGAGGGGCCCGGTGATCTCGGCCGCCGCGACCTTGCCCCACAGGAGGCCGCCGAGGCGGTAGCTCTTCACGAAGGTGGTCCACTCGTCGAGGGTCTTCCGCGAGACCTCGGCGCCGCCCTTCACGACGAAGCCCTTCACGAGGCCGCTCGCGTCGAGGGCGCTCCGGATGGGGGCGAACGTGGTGTCCGCGAACACGGTGCCCAGCTGCACGAGCTCCATGCCGAACCGCAGGTCGGGGGCGTCCACGCCGAACCGATCCATCGCTTCGGCCCACGTCATGCGCGGGATCTCGCCCACGTCGACGCCGATCGTGTCGCGCCAGATGTTGCGGATGACGCTCTCGGCCACCTCGAGGACCATCTCCTGGGTCGGGAACGACAGCTCGAGGTCGATCTGCGTGAACTCGGGCTGGCGGTCGGCGCGGAGGTCCTCGTCGCGGAAACACCGGCAGATCTGGAAGTACCGGTCCATGCCGGCGACCATCAGGATCTGCTTGAAGATCTGCGGCGACTGCGGCAGCGCGTACCACAGGCCCGCGTGGACCCGGGACGGCACGAGGTAGTCGCGAGCGCCTTCCGGGGTGGCCTTCGTGAGGATCGGGGTCTCGATCTCGAGGAACTGCAGCGCGTCCAGCGTCTTGCGGGCCGACAGGCAGGCCGCGTGGCGGATCACGAGGTTGTTCTGCAGCCCCGGGCTGCGCAGGTCGAGGAACCGGTACTTGAGGCGCGTGTCCTCGTGGGCGTCGCTGCCGTGCTCGTGGACGGAGAACGGCAGGGGCTGGGTCGAGGACAGGATCTCGAGCTCGCGGGCCACGATCTCGATCTCGCCCGTGGCCATCTTGGCGTTCACGACGGCGGCGTCGCGGCGGACGACCACACCCTTCGCCTGCACGACGTACTCGAGGCGCACGGACTTCGCGAGCTCGCGGGCCAGGTCCGGGGAGCGCTCGTCGACGGTGACCTGCACGGTGCCGTGGCGGTCCCGCAGGATCAGGAACGCCATCCCGCCGCGATCGCGCACGGCGTGGGCCCACCCCTGCACGATCACCTCGCTCCCGACGTGCTCGGCTCGCAACACGCCGCACGTGTGGGTCCTCCGCTCGACCATGACTGCTCCCTGGCGATGGCTCTGGCTGTTCGCGTTCGGGTCCACCCGGTGCGGCGTCCCCCGATGGCGCTATCGCGGGACTTCCCGGGCGTCGCGCGGGCCGGGAGCACGTAGGGAACCGTGCGGTAACTGAACGGACGGCCGCCCCGGTGGTAGTCTGCGTACGTGCGTACTCAGGAAACCACGGGCACCGGCAAGGTGCGGGCCCCGAAACTCGCCGGCCGGTACATCGTCACCCGCATGCTCGGGAAGGGTGCACAGGCTCGCGTGTACCTCGCGCTCGACACGCGCCTCAAGCAGTGGCGCGCCGTGAAGGTCCTGGCCTCCAACTACCTCGACGACGACCATGTCCGCGCCCGCTTCGAGGCCGAAGCGCAGGTCATGGCCAAGCTCAGTCACCCGAACCTGATGCGCGTGGTCGACGTCGATCGCGACGGCCGGGTGCCGTTCATGGTGATGGAGCTCGCGCGCGGGGGCTCGGTCCTCGACTGGTGCAAGCGCAACGGTGGCAGCATGCCCCCAGCCATGGCCCTCGACGTCGGCATGCAGTGCGCGGAGGGCCTGCAGCACGCGCACGATCAGGGGGTCGTCCACCGCGACGTGAAGCCCCACAACATCCTCGTCCGCGAGGACGGCCGCGTCGTGCTCACGGACTTCGGGATCGCCCAGATCGCCGAAGGGGAGCACCTCACCGCCACGGGCGCGGCGATGGGCACGTTCGTGTTCATGGCCCCCGAGCAGCGGTCCGATGCGAAGTCGGTCGACCAACGCGCGGACGTCTACGGCCTCGGCGCCACGCTGTTCACGCTCCTCACGCTGCGCACGTCGGCGGAGCTGTTCTTCGCGGAGGCTCGCGACGAGCTCCTGGAGGGCATCCCCGACGACATCCAGCCCATGATCCTCGCTGCCTGCAAGTACGAGCGGGAGCAGCGGTACCCCACCATGAAGGCGTTCCGCGACGCAATGGGGCTGCGCCTCGCGAAGCTCGACCGGCGCGGGGAGCGCTCGCTCTACGAAGAGACCGTCCGCCTGCCCCCGGAAGCGCCGACCATGGTGGGGCGGGACGCGAACGTGGAAGACCTCGTGTCGATCCTCGGCGTGGGCGGCGTGCCCACGTCCTCGGTCGTGCCCTTGTCGGCGACAGGCAAGACGGATCCCCCGAACGAGCGCTCGTTCGAAGAGATGCCGACCGTCATGCCGTACCGCATGCCGTCGCGTCACGGTGGCACCACCGGGAGCTCCGAGCTCCCCGACTACATCGACCAGAAGACCCTGAACCCGAAGGGCGCGGCCACGTCTGTCGGGGCACCGATGGGCACCGACGCCGCCCCGGCAGCCCCCGCGCCCGCTCCGGCCGTCGTCGAGGTGGTGGTCCACGAGGAGTCCGGCGTCAACCGCGCAGCGATGTACGTGATCGGCGGGTGCGCCATCCTCGTCCTCGCGCTGCTCGGCTTCGGGCTCGTGACCAAGACCCAGGCGAGCATGAACCGCGCCGACGCCGGCCGGGACCTCGTGGAGGACGTGGCGGCGTACACCTCGCTCGCCGACGAGCTGGGCCGGTCGGGCGCCGACGGCGACCAGCTCCGGCGCCTGTACTTCGGCTTCCAGGACGCCCGCGGCACGACCCAGGTCGGCGCCGCCGTGGCCTACGTGGAGGCGGCGGTGGGTGAGGCGTCCCGCGTGACCCCCTCGGGCATCGCCGCCACGCAGGTCCGCCAACTCGACGCCGACCTGCAGGACTATCGGGCCGCGGAGGAGCGCTGGAAGGCGGCCCGGGCGTCTCGGCTCGGCCGGTTGACCGGGGAGATCGGGCTCTACTGAGCGTTCGTGAAGCTGGCGCCGCGGACCCGGCGGTCCCCGTCCCGCTTCGTGAGCTTGCGACGGTCGAGCCACTCGAGGAGCGGGATGGCGGCCTTGCGCGTGAGCCCCGTGAGGTCCTTGAAGTCCGACGGCGTCAGCGCCTCGTGGTCGGTGAAGAAGGCGCGGACCTGCTCGTCGAGGGCGTCGAGGGCGGCGGACCACACCCAGCCGAGCTGCGGCACGTCGCGGACCCGGCCGTCGGCCTCCAACAGCCGGACCAGGGCGCCGGCTTCCGGCCCCACGCCCCCGAGGTCCCGATCGGTGCGGCCTTCCAGCCCCGCCGCCTGCAGCGCGGCGATCACGGCTGCCTGCGCCGCCGCGGAGCCGTCGTCGAGCGTGACCTGGAACGAGCGGAGCCGCGCGAGCGGACCTTCGAGGGCCGCGGTCCCATCCGCCACACACTGCTCCAGGAGGGCGTCGAACACCTTCTCCGGGAGGTGCCCCAACCGGGCGCGCCGCAGGTCCCGCCGCGGGGCCCCCCGGAGGAGCGGATGGGCCGCGTGCCAGTCCCCGAGGGCGCGCTCGAGCGCGGCGCGGAGCTGCTCCACGGCCGCCGGCGCGAACCACCGGTCGGCGAGGCGGACCCCGCCCGCGATCTCCCTCGCAGCCACGTCCGCAGCGGACAACCCGCTCTCCCCTGCGTTCGTGAGCCACACGGAGCGATCTCCCGCATCCAGCCGCGCCAGCCGCTCTGCGCGCTCGGCGGCGTCCCGGGTACGGACCTTCAGCGCGTACGGGTCGACGATCCGCCCCCCCCCGAGCGTGTCGGCAGGGGACGGCCGGCGAACCACCACCCGGTCGCCAGGGAGGCACGGCACCGGGGCGTCGAGGCGGAGCTGCACCCAGCCCTCGAACCCGGGCGGGACCTGGTCGCCGGGCTGGGCGAGGTACAGGCGCCCGCCGCGCTCGAGGGTCCCGGACAACACGCGCACCGAGGTCCCCTCCTCGAGCGCCGGCGCGTTCGCGAGCGCCCGGTACCAGACGTCGAGCACCGAGGTCACGGGCACGGGGCCGCGGGTCACGACCATGCCGCGCGACACCTGCTCCGGCGCCACGCCGGAGAGGTTGAGCGCCGTGCGTCGGCCCGCCTCGGCGCGGTCGACGGGCGCGCCGTGGAGCTCGATGCCGCGGACCCGCGCCTCGAGCCCGTCCGGGAGGAGCACGACCTGGGCCCCGTCGTCGAGCGCCCCGGACAACGTGGTGCCTGTCACGACCGTCCCGAACCCCGTACGGACGAACACCCGGTCGATGGGGAGCCGGAAGGGGCCGCTGGTGGGTCGGCGGAGGTCCGGCAGGGCTGCGAGCGCTCGGAGCAGCTCGTCCCTTCCCGTGCCCGTCACGGAGGAGAACGGCACGATCGGCGCGTCGGCGAGGAAGGTGGACTTCACCAGGTCGCGGATCTCCTCGCCCGCGAGCTCGAGGAGCTCGGCGTCCACGAGGTCGGCCATCGTGAGCACGATCACCCCGTGGCGCACCCCGAGCAGGTCGAGGATGGCGAGGTGCTCGCGCGTCTGCGGCATCGCGCCCTCGACGGCGGAGACACAGAACACGACGGCGTCGATGCCGGTCGCGCCGGCGATCATGGTGCGCACCAGCCGCTCGTGGCCCGGCACGTCGACGAACGCCGCCGAGCGGCCGTCGGGCAGCGCGAGGTGGGTGAAGTGCAGCGCGATCGTGATGCCGCGCTCCTTCTCCTCGGGGAGCGTGTCGAGGTCGACGCCGGTCAGGGCGCGGACGAGGCTCGTCTTGCCGTGGTCGATGTGCCCGGCGGTGCCGAGGACGAGGCCCGGGACGCTCATCGGTCGGCTCAGTCCCGCTCGGCGCGGCGCTGGCGGCCCATCAGGTCCATGAGGGCCTGCACGGCGGGCTTGTGCTCGTGCAACATGGCGTGGACCTCGCGGGTGATCGGCATCTCGATCCCGAGCTTCTTCGAGAGCTTCCACGCAGAAGACGCGGTCGTCACGCCCTCGGCGACCTCCCCGAGCTCGGCGAGCACGTCGGACAGCGTCTTGCCCTGCCCGAGCGCCAGCCCCACGCGCCGGTTGCGCGACAGGTTCCCGGTGCAGGTGAGCACGAGGTCGCCGATGCCCGCGAGGCCCATCAGCGTGAGGGGGTTGGCCCCCATCCCCACGGCGAGCCGCGTGATCTCCGCGAGGCCCCGCGTGATGATGCCCGCGCGCGCGTTGCTCCCGAGCCCGAGGCCGTCGGACACGCCGCAGGCGATGGCCATCACGTTCTTGATGGATCCACCGACGCAGACGCCGACAGTGTCCTCGGTGTGGTACGTGCGGAACAGGTCGCCGTGGAACGCCTGGGCGGCGACGGCCGAGGCCGGGTCGTTGCCCGCGATCACGACGGCGGTGGGCATGCCTTGCGCCACCTCGAGCGCGAAGGACGGTCCGTACAGGAGGCTCGTCCGGTCCGGGAGCTGGCTCGCGTGGGCGGTGACCTCGAACATGGTCTCGAGGGTGTCGTCCTCGATGCCCTTCGTGGCGCAGCAGATCCACGGGTTGTTCAGGTGGGGCCGCGCCGACACGAGCACCTCCCGGAGCGCGTGGGACGGCACCACGGGCACCAGGAGCTCGGCGTGGGCGGAGGCGGCGGCGAGGTCGGGCGTCGCGCGGAGCGACGGCGGAAGACGGACCTCCTTGAGGTAGCGCGGGTTCCGGTGGTCGCGGTTGATCGCGTCGCACCGGTCGGCGTTGCGGTCCCACAGGAGGGTGTCGTGTCCCTGGCGCGCGAGCTGCACGGCCAGCGCCGTTCCCCACGAGCCACCACCGAGCACGGTGCACCGCATCCTCACTCTCCCGCGCGGAGTGTAGCAGCAGGGCGCTGCGGCGCGGGGGAGCGTTAGTGGCCCGCGTGCGCATCGCCTTCGCCATCAGCCGCGCCGCTTCGGTGGACGAGACCTGGACCACCGTACACCTCGCCCGCGAGGCGCTGGCCCGGGGTTGGCAGGTCCGGTTCGTGGAGCCCTGGGACTTCGAGGTCGATCCGACCGGCCGGATCATCGCGCGCGCCCACGCGTTCGACGAGGCCTGCTCGGCCGACCAGCTCGCCACCGGCCTCGCCACCCGCCAGGCAGAGCGCAAGTACGTCGAGCTCCAGCGGCTCGATCTGCTGCTCCTGCGCGCCGCTCCGTTCGACCTTTCGGTGCTCACCTTCGGCGCGTTGGTGAAGGCGCGCGGGGTGCCGGTGTTCAACGATCCCGAGGGGCTGTTGCGCGTGACGAGCAAGGCGTGGCTCGCGAGCCTCGCGGGGGTGCCCATCCCCCCCACGCTGGTGACGCGCAGCCGCGCCTCCTGCCACCTGTTCGCCACCCAGCAGCCCGACGGGGTCGTCCTCAAGCCGGCGCGTGGCTCGGGCGGGCGACAGGTGTCGTTCGTGGATGGCCAGGATCCCGACGGAATCGACGTCGCGTTCGACGAGGCTCGCGAGGGGGGCGACGGGTACGTCGTCGCGCAGGCCTACCTGCCGGCGGCCGAGGAGGGGGAGAAGCGCCTCGTGTTGCTGGACGGCTCGGTGATCGGGGGGTACCTTCGCCGGCGTGCGCCGGGTGAGTTCCGGCACAACCTCAAACGGGGGGGACAGGCCGAGCCGACCGACATCACCGCCGCCGATCGGGCCCTCGGTCGGACCCTCGCGCCGCACCTGCTGCGCGCCGGGATCCGCCTCGCAGGAATCGACGTGATCGGCGACCGCGTGATCGAGGTCAACGCGTTGAACCCGGGGGGCGCATTCCACGCCGACCGGCTCACCGGAACCCGGCTCGGAGCGCTGATCCTCGACCGCCTGATCCAGACTCCCGAGGAGAACGGAACCCCATGGGCAGCCCCCGTCCCCTGACCAAGAAGCAGATCGTCGACGCCGTGGCCCGCGGGGACTCCCTCGCCGACTCGGACCTCCGCGGCATGGACCTCTCCGGCGTCAGCTTCGACGGAGCCGACCTCCGCCACTGCAAGCTCGCCGAGTGCAACCTCAGCCGCGCCACCTTCCGGCGCGCCGACCTCTCGAACGCGTCCCTGTGGCACTCCGACTGCCGCGAAGCGGTCTTCGACGAAGCGAACCTCGAGGAGGCGGACTTCGACTTCGCCAACATCGACCAGTGCTCCTTCAAGGGCGCGAAGATCAAGAAGGCGATCTTCCCCAACCCGCGGCAGTCGCTCGACGAGATCCTCACGTCGGTGCGCACGGGGCGGCGCGTCCGCGTCGAGACGAAGCACCTCGACGAGGAGTTCTGAGCGGGTTCCCGGGAACCGGGGAGAGCAGCTGGTGTCGATCCCAGGCGAGACCGAAGGATGAGTGACCGATCGGATCGAGGACCCACGCCCGATACCGAGCTCGTCCGGAGGTTCACGGAGGGGGACCAGGCCGCGTATGCCGAGATCGTTCGCCGCTACCAGGACCGCGTGTACTCCCTCTGCCTCCGGTGGATGGGGAACCGCGAGATCGCTGTCGAGGTCGCGCAGGACGTGTTCCTCGCGCTCTACCGGTCCCTGTCGCAGTTCCGTGGGGACGCCCAGCTGTCGACCTGGATCTTCCGGGTCGTGGTCAACCACTGCAAGAACCGCAAACTCTACCGGCGCCGGCGCCACGAAGACCAGCACGAACCCCTGGAAGGAGAGGAGCGCGACGATCGGCCCGCGCGCGAGTTCGCCCACGGCGGACCGGGAACGGACGCTGCCGTCCACGCCCAGGAGGCGGGTAAGCTCCTGGAAGAAGGCCTCGCGAAGATGACCGAGGAGGACCGACAGATCGTGTTGCTGCGGGACCAGCAGGACCTCAGCTACGAAGAGATCGCCGACCTCCTCGGGCTCCCGAGGGGAACCGTCAAGAGCCGCCTCCACCGCGCGCGCCTCGAGCTCGCCCAGATCCTCGGCCGGAAGATAGGAAGATCGGACCTGTGAGCCACGCACCTCCCACCACCACCTCCTCCGACGACGACCGGCTCTCTGCCTGGCTCGACGGGGAGCTCTCCGATCTCGAGCAGCGGGAGCTCGAGGCCGAGCTCGCCCGCGACCCAGCGCTGCGCGCGGACCTCGAGGCCCTCGAGGGCGTGGTGCGTCTCGTCCGCGAAGAAGCGCCGACCGTCGCGCCCCCCGGCTTCCACCAGCGCGTGATGGCGCACGTGGCGGAGCTCGAGCCCGCTCCTGCGCCGGGCCTCGTGGCCTGGGTGTCTTCGTGGATGCGGCGGTGGGAGACGGTGCTGCTCGTGGGTGTTGCGGCAGCTGCGATGTTGATGATCGTGCCCTTCGCGCCCTTCGGCGGGACCGAGGCCCCCCAGGCGGAGCCGGACGCCGAGACCTCTCCCGGCGCGGTGCGCCTCACGAGCCCCACGCCCTCCTCGCTCGAAGCGCCGCCGGCGTCCCGCACCACGCGCGAGCCGGAGGTGCAGGAGCAGGGCGTGGACGTGCAGATGCCGGCCACCCAGGTGGTCGGTCGGGCCCGGGTGGAGGCGCCGAGCCCGGTCGACCCGGAAGCTGCGCGCCAGGTCGAGAACGGCACCAACCTCACGTGGGAGGGCGGGATCGAGCCCGCCCCCGTCCCTTCGGGGATGGTCGAACCGCCGCCCGCCGCCGGGAGCGAGCGGGCGGGGCGCTACGTGGTGACGTCCGACGATCCCGCGCTCAAGCGGCGTGTCCTCGCGCTGGCGGCCCGGTACGGCGAGGTGCGCGACACGTCCGGCCACCGGGTGACGACCGCAGAACGATCCGGGACGGAAGAGCTCCTCGTCACCGTCAGCCAGGCCGAGCTCCCTGCGTTCACGCGGGGACTCGCCGGCCTCGGGTTCGACGTGGGCCCGATGCCGTCCGACCTGCTCGCGGGAGACGACGTCCAGCTGCGCCTCGTGCTCGAGGGCGGCGCGGCCGGGGTCTCTGCCCCCTGATCAGCCGAAGTGGACGCCGGGCGGCCCCGCGACCACCTCGCCCACGATCTCGCCGAGGTGGGCGAGGCGCTCGGCATCGGCCCGGGGGAGCGCGAACAACAGCCCTCCGCTCGTCTGCGGGTCGACGAACACGGACTGGAGCGCGGCGGAGACCCCGTCGAACCGCAGGTCGCGGACGTAGGGCCGGTTGTCCCGATCCCCGCGGGTGAGGTGGCCTGCCTCTGCGAGGGCGACCACACCCGGGAACACAGGGAGCCGGCCGGCGCGGAACCGCAACGTGACGCTGCTCGCGAACGCCATCTCCCAGGCGTGCCCCGCGAGCCCGAACCCGGTGACGTCGGTGGCAGCGTGCACCTCGAGGCCCACGGCGGCATCCCGCGCAGCGCGGTTGAGGGTCGCCATCACGCGGACCGCCTCGTCGAACAACGTCGCGGGGCAGGCATCCTGCTTGGCGGCGGTGGTGACGATGCCCGTTCCGAGCGGCTTCGTGAGCACGAGGACGTCCCCGGGGCGCGCGCCCTGGTTTCGCCAGATGTGGTCCGGGTGGACGAGGCCCGTGACCGAGAGCCCGTACTTCACCTCGTCGTCGGTGACCGAGTGGCCCCCCACCAGGAGCGCGCCAGCCTCGCGCACCTTGTCGAGTCCTCCGCGCAGGATCTCGTGCAACAGCTCGTGGGGGAGCTCGGTGTCCCAACACAGGATGTTGAGCGCCGTCAGCGGCGTGCCGCCCATCGCGTACACATCGGACAGGGCGTTGGTGGCTGCGATCGCGCCGTACAGGTACGGGTCGTCGACCACCGGGGTGAAGAAGTCGACGGTCTGCACCAGCGCGCGGTCGGCGTCGAGGCGCACCACTCCAGCGTCGTCGGCGAGATCGAAGCCGACGAGCAACCGCGGATCATCCTGCCGCGGGAGTGACGCTGTCGCTGGCCCGAGGACCCCCGGGCCGAGTTTGCTGGCTCAACCAGCGCAGGCGACGCGATGCGTGAGACGCACGGCCACTGAACCTCCGGAGAGCCCCTAACGTGCCGACTTCGGGTAGGATGCCCGGCATGCTGACCCTGCTCACCGTGTTGAACGCCTGCGACTCCACCTCCGAAACCCCCGCTGGCGGCGGGAGCTACCGCGGCGCCATGCGCCAACGGGACGTGCAGCCCGCCCCAGGGCCCGCGCCGGCGCCAGAGCCGAAGCCCGTGAAGACCCACCCCACCGACACGAACGTGTTGGTGATCGTGCTCGACGACGTGGGCGTCGACAAGGTGCAGGCCTACGGCGTCTCCGAGTCCGCGCCGCCCACGCCCGCTCTGTCCCGCCTCGCCTCCGAGGGCCGGCTGTTCCGGCACGCGTGGGTGCAGCCGCTGTGCTCCGTCTCTCGTGCCGCGTTGATGACCGGCCGCTACCCCCGCCGCACGGGCGTCGGGCACCTGGTCGACCACTACCGGGACGAGCCGGAGCTCGACGAGGCCGAGATCTCGATCCCGGAGATGCTCGATCGCTCGGGCAAGGACTGGCACTCGAGCTTCGTGGGCAAGTGGCACCTGAACTCTGCCCGCGGTCGCGGGGTTCCGCGGGCGCCGGGCCGACAGGGCTTCGACTGGTACCGGTTCCTGCCGGGAAACCTGCGCGAAGGGAACACGAACGGCTCCGCCAAGAACTACGAGCGCTGGGACGAGATCGACAACGGCGAGCCGAAGGAGATGGATGGGTACATCCTCCGTCACCAGGCCGACGACGCCATCGCCCGCATCGACGAGATGCCGGAGCCGTGGTTCCTGTGGACCGCGTTCACCGGGGTGCACGTGCCGCTCACGCCGCCCCCGGCGAAGTACTACGGCAACCTCGGCGTCACCGAGAAGTCCTCGGAGCAGGATCTCTACGACGCCGTCCTGCGCGCCCTCGACGTGGAGGTCGGCCGCGTGGTGGCGTCGCTCACCGCCGAGCAGCGGGCCCGCACCACGATCATCGTCCTGAGCGACAACGGGACCCCCGACCACGCCATCCGGCCGCCCCTCGACCCGAAGGACGGCAAGGGGTCGGTGATGGAGCTGGGGGTGCGCGTGCCGTTCATCGTGACGGGGCCGTTGGTCGAAGAGCCCGGTCCGACCGACGCCCTCGTCTCGAACGTGGACGTATTCGCGACCATCGCCGATGTCGCCGGCGTCGACGTGAGCGAGCTCGGCGTGCCCATCGACGGCGTGTCGTTCTACAGCTCCTTGAAGAAGCCGAAGGGACCGGGAGCCCGCACCACCGTGTACACCGAGAAGTTCCTTCCGAACGGCAACGTACCGTACACCGACGACATCCGCGCGATCCGCGACGAGCGGTGGAAGCTCGTCGTCGACGTGGTGAACGGGGTCGAGCAGGAGCGGTTCTACGACCTCTCGGGCAAGGAGGTGGAGGCGATGAACCTGCTCCGCGACGGGGCGCTGGGCCCGGCCCAATCGGAGGCCCGCGCGCGGTTGCGGGCCGAACACGACCGCCTCCTGGCAGAGATGGGCGGCGGAGGCGGCACCCATCGCCCGGGTCTGCCGATCCGGGCGCCGATCCCGTAGCTCAGCAGCAGCTGCTGGTCGGGGTGGTGGTCGCGTACTGCTTCGTCGCCATGGTGGCGGAGCAATCGAAGACGCCGAAGTGCACGGACGTATCGCCGTCCACCCGGAAGTACGGGGAGAAGCGCGTGGACGCGAGCATCGCCGCGGTGTTCCCGCACACGCGCTCGGGCCGGCCGAGCTCGAAGGTGTGGTGCTCGTCGAGGACGAACGTGGTTCCGAGGCCCGGGACCCGCCGCGTGAGGGTGGCCACCTGGCCGTAGTCTTCGCAACGCGCGTCGAGTCCGTCGAGCTTGAACAGCCGCACCGTGACGGACGTGAAGCGAGCCGCGCCGACCTTCTCCTCGATCGCGGGGTTCTGGATGGTGATGGCGCCGCGGGCGAGGCCACGGGGATCGACGAACCCGACCTTCCGGGCCAGCACCTCGAAGTCGTAGTCGTACATCGCGCCGCCCAGGCACTCCGCGTACAACACGGGATCGGTCGCCACGTCGGCGGGCAGGCGGCGATCGCAGAACACGTCCGAGAGGTAGAACTCGCCACCGGGCTTGAGCACGCGGAAGACCTCGCGCAACACCGAGTCCTTGCGCGGCGAGAGGTTGACGACGCAGTTCGAGACCACGATGTCTACGCTCGCGTCCGGGAGGAACGAGAGGTCTTCGATGAAGCCGTGCCGGAGCTCGACGTTCGACCGCGGGTACCCGAACCGCTCGCGGTGCCACTCCTCGGTGGACCGCGCGACGGCGAGCTGCTCCTCGGTCATGTCGAGGCCGATGACGGTGCCGGTCGGCCCCACGAGCTGCGACAACACGTAGACATCGCGGCCGGTGCCGCAGCCCAGATCGAGGATGCGGGCCCCCTCCACGGCCTCCGGGATCGGGAAGCCGCACCCGTAGAACCGACTCGTCACGTCCGCGTGGACGTTCGCGAGGGCGCGGGCGATGCGTGCGGGTGGGGCTCCGGACGCGCAGCACGCGTTCGTCTGGAGGTCCTGGCTGCTGGCCAGCACCTTCCCGTAGTACTCCTGCACCCAGCGGCGTTCGGTCGGCTCGACGGTCATGGCTTCACCCGGTTGATGAGTCGCTCGCTCTAACGTCGGTCTGCTTCCCCTGTCGGCAGCGGTCGACGGACGTCGGACCGGCGGGGTACGCGCCAAGCCACGCTTCGGATCGGCACGGCGCTCGCGAGGGGCCACGCGGGAGGTCGTCGTGGGTCCAGAGACGAGGGAGCTGCCGCGCGAGCGGTACGTGGCCGAGGGGTCGGCGAGGTTCGGAGACGCGGAGCTGTTGGCGCTGTTGCTCGAGACGGGGACGGCCGGACGGAGCGCGCTCGGGGTGGCGACCGACCTGCTCGAGCGGTTCGGGACCGTGCGGAGCCTGTCGCGACATCAGGTGACGGAGCTGGCCGCGGTCCGGGGGGTCGGCATCGCGCGGGCCGTGCGGATCCTCGCAGCCCTGGAGCTCGGACGCAGGGCGCTGGGCGTGGTCCCCGGCGCGGTGGTGGTGGACACCCCCGAAGCCGCGTGGCGCCTGTTCGCGCCCCATCTCGTCGGCTTGATGGAGGAGGAGCTGCACGCGGTGTACCTCGACCGGCGGCGCAGGCCCGTGGCGCACCGGCGCCTCACCCAGGGGAGCGACGGGTTCACGGTGGTGGAGCCGCGGCAGGTGTTCCGCTACGCCGTGGGGCTCGGCGCGCACGCGGTGTTGCTGGCCCACAACCACCCGTCGGGCGACCCCACCCCGTCGGCGCAGGACCGGGACGTGACGCTCCGCGTGGCGCGCGCCGGCGCGGTGTTGGGGGTGCCGCTGCTCGATCACCTCGTGGTGGGCGATGGCGCCTGGGTCTCGCTGGCGGCGGAGGGCCTGCTCCCGACCTGGGGTCCGCCCGGCCCGTCGTGGACCGCGGAGCCCGGTTACTGAGGCGCCATGTTTCCCACCATCGTCGAGGTCCAGACCGCAGCCGGCGTCATGCCGGTGCACACCTACGGTCTGTTCATCGTGCTCGCGTTCAGCGCGGCATTCCTGGCCATCCACCTCCGCGCGCCGCAGGTGGGCATCGTCGCCGACCGCTTGATCCCCGGCTACGTCGCCGCCGCAGTGGGCGGGCTGTCCGGAGGGCGACTCCTCTACGCGTTCGCCGTCGAGCCCGTGAAGACGTTCTCGAACCCGCTCTCGCTCTTCTCGTGCTCCGGGTTCGCGGTGTACGGCGGGATCGTGGGCGGCATCCTCGGGGTGGGGCTGTTCACGTTCCTCGCCAGGCTACCACCGTGGAAGGTGGCGGATCTCGCGGCGCCCGCGGTGGTGCTCGCAATGGGCATCGGGCGGTGGGCCTGCTTCTTCGCAGGCTGCTGCCACGGCGCCATCGCGCCCATCGGCCCGGACCCCACGGGCCTGCTCCCCGCCTGGTTCACGGGTGGGCAGCTGTGGGTCTCGGGCGTCGCGCCCTACCTGACGAGCGAGGTGCACGGCGGCGTGACCGGGTACGAGTACCTGAACCACGCCCTGTACCCCACCCAGCTCTGGGACATGACCGGCCACGTCACCCTCGGGCTCCTGCTGCTGGCGCGGTGGTACCGGAGGTCCTTCGACGGCGAGGCCGCAGCGCTCGCGCTCCTCCTCGAGCCGCCCGTCCGGGTGTTCACCGAGCTGTTCCGCGCCGATCACCGGGGATACGTCTTCACCTTCCCGGTGTCCTCCGAGACAGCCGCGTGGCTCCCGCCCGGGTTGTCCGCAGCTGGCGCCGAGAGCCACACCGACCTCGCGGGCGTCACGACCTCCCAGGGGATCGCGGTCGCCATGATGACCGTGGGGCTCGTCATCTGGCTCGCGCGCCGCAAGGCGGGGCGGGACGATGGAGCCGTCGCGCCCGCACCGTCGGTCGGGGGCGGCGACCTCCTCGACGAACTCACCACCTGATCGCGAGGGCACGCGACCCGACCGGACAGACATGGTAAGAAGGTCGCATGAAGAACCTCGCCCCTGCGTTCCTCCTGCTGTCTTCCACGGTGCTGGTCGGTGGTTGCGCCGAGTACTTCTCGGTGGACGAAGCCTGTCCCGACAAGCTCGGCTCCACCAAGGACCTCAGCCCGATCGAGGCCGACGCGATGTTGCGCCTCACCTGCCACCGCCGCCTCGCGGGCGTGGCGCGGGGCGTACCGAACGCACTGATGACCGTCGCGGCCCGGGACCAGCTCAACTACGTCCTCCTGAACGGTGCGCTGGAAGGCCTCGGCGGCGAAGCCCGGGAGCACTACTTCCTCAAGCAGATCGCAGGGAAGCCGGGCTACACCGGCACGAGCGTGTTCGATCGCCTCACCGACCCCGCCACGGGCGTGGGCTACGTGTACTACGACCAGCTCGGGTCGAACACGCGCGAGTACATCGACATCCAGTGGACCTTCGACGAGGCGGCGTTCCCCCTTCCGTCGGGCGCCGACGCCATCGACTTCCTGATGAAGGATCCCGAGTTCCGCCAGAGCGCGCTGCAGCCGTCGTGGCTCGACGGCGCGTACTCGGAGATCGCGCTGACGCCGGACTGGTTCGCCAACATCGAGTTCGAAGCTTCGTACGGCCGCCTCCCCGTCGCTGGGCGGGCGTACTACCTCGTGGTCGTTCACAACCAGCCCCACATCGAGCACGCAGACTCCCCGGTCATCTACCCGAAGGAGGGGCAGGTCAAGGTGCCCCTGTACGGCACGACGCACACCCAGCACCCCGACTTCCCGGGTGAGAACGCGCAGACCGGGTTCCCCATCACGTTCGGCATGGGCGCCATCGACGCCGCCAACTTCTTCCCGATCGAGTTCAACCAGTACCGCGGCGACATCGATTCCGTGTCGCTGCTCGGCCCGGACGGCGTCCCCGTCGAAGTCCGGGTGTTGATGCCCGGAGACGAGGTCAACGGCACGTTGCCCGACGGCACGTGGATGCGCACCGCTCTCACGGTGTACCCCACCGCGCCGCTCCTCCCGTCCACGACGTACCGGGTCGCCGCCGAGGTCTCCTCGCCCGAGAGCAACTGGACGTACGACTACGAGTTCACCACGGTCGCCGAGGGCGAGGACCCAGGCGTGAACCCCCTGTTGTCCGCAGTGCCGAACCAGACCACGGGCACGACCACGACGGCGCAGTGATCTCGCGCGCGCGCATCGGCGAGGGTGGTTGATGTGGTTCGGTGGGGTCGCGCTCGTGTCGACCTACCTGCTGGCCTCGGTCCCGTTCGGGCTCGTGTTGACCACGCTGTACGGGGGCGACGTCGATATCCGCACCGCTGGGAGCGGCAACATCGGCGGTACCAACGTCGCCAGGCTGTACGGGTGGCGCCTCGCTGCGCTCGTCATCGGCCTCGACGTGGCGAAGGGCTTCGTGCCGGTGGCAGTCTCCGCGTGGCAGTGGCCCGACGCCGGTGCGTGGTGGCACGGAACCGTGTTGATGACCGCCTTCCTCGCCCACTGTTTCCCCGTCTGGTTGGAGTTTCGGGGCGGGAAGGGCGTGGCCACGGGCGCGGGCGGTCTCCTCGCCCTCACGCCGTGGGCGTCGTTGCCGGCGGTGGTCGTGTGGGGGCTCGTGCTCGCCGGGACCGGCCGCTCGTCCGTGGCTGCGCTGGCCGCGACCGCGTCCGTGGTGGCGCTCGCCGCCTGGCTCGATCCGGCCGCGCTGCCGGTCGTCGGCGTCCTGGCGGTGGGCATCGTGGCGACCCACGTCTCGAACGTCCGGCGGCTGCTGCGGGGCGAGGAAGGCACCGTGGTGCGACCGGTCCGCTGGGGACGCAGCCCCGCCACCAGCGCTGCGCCCACGGTCGACCAGGTGCTCCGCGAAGGTCCTGCGGGCCGCGCCGCCGCCATCTGGCGGGAGAAGGTGTCCGACCCCCTCGAGCCGACGGTGCCGCCCGAGGAGTGAACCCGCGGCCCACAATCACATGGGCTTGAGGATCACGAACTCGACGCGGCGGTTGCGTGCGCGACCACCGGGGGTCCGGTTCGTGTCGACCGGCTGGCTCTCCCCGAAGCCCTCGGACTCGAGCCGCGAGCCAGCGACGCCCTTGGACTCGAGGTACTTGCGGACGGCGGCCGCACGTTCGCGGGACAACGTCATGTTCGCCTCGTCGCCACCCTCGGAGTCCGTGTGGCCTTCGATGCGCAACCGGAGGTACGGGGCGTCCGTGAGGACCTTGGCGACGGAGTCGAGCGTCGGGAACGAGGCCGGCAGCAGCGTGGCCTGCCCGACCGCGAACTGGATGATGTCGTCGATCTCGATGCGGCTGTTCGTGACCGTGACCCCGGCCGGCGGCGTGTCCGGGCAGCCGTCGTCGTCGAGGTACTGGTTGACGGTCTCGGGCTGGGCCGGGCAGAGGTCGTTCGCGTCGGCGACGCCGTCTTTGTCTGCGTCCTCGAGGGGGCACCCGCCGCGGTCGCGCTCGCCCGGCTGGTTCGGGCACTGGTCCGTGACGTCCGGGATCCCGTCGAGGTCGTTGTCGGGGTCGGGGCACCCGTCCTCGTCCTCCCACGAGTCCTTGTCTTCGGCGACGAGCGCGCACTTGTCGCCGAGGTCGGCCACGCTGTCGTTGTCGTTGTCGTACTCGGGGCAGCCGTCGCTGTCCTTGAAGCCGTCGAGATCCTCGGGCTCCTCCGGACAGGTGTCGACGGCGTTGATGATCCCGTCTCCGTCGGAGTCCTCGCTCGTCTCGGGGCACCCGTCTTCGTCGTTGTCGCCGTCGAAGTCCTCGGGCTGGTCGACGCAGGCGTCCTCGACGTTGGGGATGCCGTCGCCGTCTTCGTCGCCGTACGGGTCGATGTCGCGGCACCCGTCTTCGTCGTTGTCGCCGTCGAAGTCCTCGGGCTCGGCCTTGCAGCGATCCACGATGTCCGCGATGGTGTCCTGGTCGGTGTCCACCCCGCCACACGGCGTCGAGATTTCGAGGGCCTGCACGGCGAAGTCGTACGCCAACACCACGTGCTGGCTCGCCCGACGAGGGTTGCCCTCCGACAGCTCGATCCGGCTGAAGTCGAGGTTCGCCTGCGCCTCTGCGGACTGCACGGGCGCGCAGAGCGGCGCGTAAACCTTGTGCGCCGCCACGAGCGTGTCCTGGGCGCGATCCACCTTCTCGCGCAGCGTCGCGCTGACGACGCAGCCAGGCAGCGCCATCCACAACACCAGCGCGGCGCCGACGTGCCTCACTTCGGGATCTCCACGTCGCCTTCCGGGTCTTCGAGCGGGGCAGGCGCCGGAGCGGGCACCTCGGGCGTCTCCGGAACGGGTTCGCCGGGGGCCGGGGTGGCGCTCGGTCCGAGGATGTCTTCGAGGCCGGTGGGAACTACGGGCGCGGGGGCAGGTGCCGGAGCGGGCGCCGGTGCCCCGGGTGCGGGCGCTGCAGGGTCGCCGAAGTCGTTCAGCTCGATGTTGGTGCGGCCCGCGCGCTCCGTGGAGATGATCGCCCGGTCGGCCCACTCGGCGGATTGCCGCGCCAGGGCGTCCGCGATGCGGAAGTCGGCGTAGCCCGCCTCCTCCTTCGCCTTCTCGAGGTACCTCGCCGCCATGGTGTACTCGTAGCGCGCGACGTCGTCCGCCTCCCGCTCTCGGGCCTGACGGAGGGACTCTTCTGCGCTCACGATCTGGATGTTCGCCTTGCTCGCAGTGCAGGCGGCCAGAAGCAGGACGGGGCCGAGGCGGAGGAAACGCACGGCCGCATTTGCGCACGGCGGGCCACTCGTCGTCAAGGTGCCGCCGAACGGAACGTGCCGATGGACGCGTTCCGCAGTAGGATGTAGGCCCCTCACGTTCCGAGCCCCGATTGGAGCATCGCCTCCCGATCGTCACCCGCTGGACTCTCTACGCTCTCGGCGCTGTCGAAGGCCAACGAGTCCGCCGCCCCCGAGACCCGGTTGCGGCGTGGCTGCTCCGGCGCCACCCGAAGCTGCTTCCCACGTTCGCGGCGCCGTCGATCCTGTCCATGATCCGCGCCCGCTCGTCGATCGTCGACCGGATGCTCGAGGACGAGGTCCACGTGGCGCGGGCAAACGGGACACGGCTCGCGGTCTGGACGTTCGGCGCGGGGTTCGATGCCCGGTGGTACCGGCTGCGTCCGGGCCTCCAGGACGTGGTGTCGACGCACGGGGAGGTCGAGGATCCCGATGTGCTGTCCTTCAAGCACCAGGCGCTCGCCACGAGCTCGTTCGCCGGGCTGTGGGACACCGTGCTGCGCGTGCCGGCCAACGAAGACCGCTGGACCGTCCCGGAGCCCACCAGCGAACCCACGGTCGTGGTGCTCGAGGGCGTGGCATCCCGCGTGGGCCTCGAGGGGCTGAAGCGGGTGTTGATGCGGATCCGCCAGGACATCCCGCACGCCCACGTCCTCGTCGACCTCCCCGGGATCCTGCATTCGACCACCACCGCCCAGGCGGTCGCGGTGGGGGTGGCGAGGTCGCGCTGGATGTCGGCGGTCGGTACGGGCGCGTCAGCGCTGCCGCCGAGGGAGCTCCAGCGAATGGGCTGGACCGTCGGCGACGACGTCTGGCTCGCGGCCCGCCCGGAGCTCCGCGCGCCGTCCGGGGTGGCCATGTGCGCCGGCATGGAGGCGCTGCGCGTGCTGCAGCTGCTCCCTGCGTCAGCGGGCTGATCCTCCCCTCAGGGCTCGGGGATCGGATCCGGCGCCCCGAACCGCAGGCTGATCTGGTGCACCGTGCGGTCGAGGTCGAACGTACCCGAGAGCGGAAGCAACGTGCCGTATTCGAGCGAAGCCCCCGGGTTCCCGAGCCCGAGGCCTGCCGCCGCCGAGTGCACGTCGTTCGCAGCGTCGCGGCGCCAGCCCCCCCGGATCGAGAGCACGCCCACGACGACCTCCAGCCCCGCTGCCAGATCGACGGGCAACGCCGCATCGACCGACGGGACGAGGGTGGCGTCGAACTCGGCGGACGGGAGGCCCTTCGGATCGAGCCGCACGCCGGCGGCGTAGGTGGTGGGCCGGTCCTCACCGCCGAGCGGCAGGAAGTTGCGCGCCGCGAGGCCCAGCGTGAGCTCGTCGACGGGGCGCGCGCCGAGGCCCACGTACCCGTCGAAGAGCCAGCCGGTACCCTGCCGGTCGTGGTCGAAGTACCCGAGGTTGGCACCGACGCCGACCGACAGGTGACGTTTCGCCAGGGGGAAGCCGAGGCCCAGCGCGAAGTCGTGGTGACGCTTGCGGTTCGCGACCTCGGTGCCCGGCAGGACCCAGCCCGGAAGATCGTCCTGGCCGAGCGCGGGGTCTGCGACGTCGCCGGTGTACGCGAGGCCTCCGGACACCTGATCCGACGTGCGACCGTCCATGGCGCTGCCCCCGAACAGGGTCGAGCCGTTGGGACCGTACCGGAACTGTCCCTGGAAGTCGTAGCGCTCCTCGAGCGCCAGCAGGCCCGGGTTGAGGGTGAGCGCTGCGTTCTCGTCGGCCGAGGCGACACCGACCCGGCCCATGCCCAGGAGGGCGCTCGAGTCGAACGTGTCGGCGGCTCGGGCCGCGGCCAACCACACCCACACGGAGACCTCGCGAGGCGGGGATAGCCCGACCTGCACGCGGGGTCCACGACGGAGGCCCCGGAAAAAAGGGGGTCCCGGGCGTTGCCCCGACCGGGCGGCGAGGGTACATGCGCGGCCCCGGTCGTGGAGGTCCCCATGGAAGCCGAACGTCTCGAAATGTTTCGCAAGATCCTGAAGGATCGGCTTTCTGCACTCGAGGCAGCGTTCGTGTCCCGGCTGGGCGAGCTGGTGGACCAGCGCGACTCGCTCGCCGACACCACGGACATCGCGTCCGAGGAGTCCGATCGCGACATGACCCTGCGGATGCAGGACCACGAGCGCAAGGTGGTGGACGACATCCGCGCAGCGCTCAAGCGGATCAACGAAGGCGAGTACGGCGTGTGCGAAGCCTGCGGCGACGAGGTCGGCGATCGCAGGCTCCTCGCGCGCCCCACGGCCCGCCACTGCATCGACTGCATGACCGAGATCGAGGCCACCCAGCGGCGCGAGCCGCCTTCGGCGTGATGTACGCGCGAGTGGCGGTGGCCCGGCCGCTCCGGGACCCGATCCTCACGTACGCCGTCCCGCCGACGTTCGGTGAGCTGCAGCTCGGGCACGTCGTGCTCGTGCCGCTCGGAGCCACGGGCGAGACCGGATACGTCGTGGAGCTCACCTCCACGGCGGACTTCGACCCTGCACGCATCAAGCCGCTGACCCGGCTGCTGGACCCTTCGCCCGCCTTCGACGCGAAGCAGCTCGAGTTCTTCCGGTGGATCGCCGAGTACTACCTCGCGCCCCTCGGGATGGTGATCCACACCGCCATGCCGTCGGGGATCCAGGCGCGGGTGGTGCGGGAGCTCCACCCTACCGATCCCGGCTTGCTGGCGCTCTCGCGCAAGGAGGTCGACGGTGTCCGCGGGCAGGTGCTCCGCGAGGTCGTCTCCCGCCCCGGGCTGACGCGCAAGGGCCTGCAACGCAGGCTCTCCGCGGAGCTCACGGCCACCGAGGTGGAGCGCGCGGTGGACGGGCTCGCGCGCGCGGGGTTCGCGAGCTGGGAGGACCGCGAGATCTCGGAGCTCAAGGGCCGGGTGAAGACCCTGTCGCTCGCGAAGGAGCCGGACGAAGCCCCCCGGGGCAGTCGGGGCAAGGCCGTCCTCGACGCGGTGCGCCGGGCCGGGACCCTCGACTGGCCCGCGTTGCTCGCGGCGCAGGGCCCTTCGGCCCGCGATGCGGCCAACCGGCTGGTCACCGCCGGGGTGCTGGCCTGGGGCGAGCGCGAAGACCGCGACGACCTCCAGGAGGCCCCCGCGCTCGGGCCGGCCCTCCCCCCGGTGCTCAACGAAGACCAGGCAGCAGCCCTGCGCGTGTTGTGCGCAGAGGGCGCACAGGGGCCCCACCTCCTCTTCGGAGTGACCGGCGCGGGCAAGACAGAGGTGTTCCTGGGCGCAGCGGAAGCGGCCCTCGCGCGGGGTCGCCAGGTGCTCGTGCTGGTGCCGGAGATCGGTCTCACTCCGCAGCTCGTCGGCCGGTTCCGGGCCCGGTTCGGGTCGGGGATCGCAGTGCTGCATTCGGGGCTCACGGGCGCCGATCGCCTGCGGCAGTGGCGCAGGATCCGCGCGGGCGAGGCCTCCGTCGCCATCGGCGCCCGGAGCGCGCTGTTCGCTCCGTTTCGGGCCCTGGGCCTCGTGGTCGTCGACGAGGAGCACGACGACTCCTACAAGCAGGACGAGGGGGTCGCCTACCACGCCCGCGATCTGGCCGTGAAGCTCGGGGCGACGGTGGCCTGCCCGGTGGTGCTCGCCTCGGCGACGCCGTCCCTCGAGAGCTGGTACAACGCCGAGACCGGCCGCTATCGGCTCCTCCGGTTGCCGCGCCGTGCCACCGCGCGGGCGGTGCCGGTGGTGGAGCTCGTCGACCTCACCGCGCTCCCGGAGTCGGAGGGTGAGCGGCCCCTGCTGGCGCCGGAGGTGAAGGTCGCGCTCGACGAGACCTTCGCGCGGGGTGGGCAGGCGATCGTGTTGTACAACCGCCGGGGTTTCGCGACCCACGTTCAGTGCCTGGCGTGTGGAGCCGCCTACGAGTGCCCCAACTGCGCCATCTCGATGACCTTGCACAAGAAGGTGGGACAGCTCTGCTGCCATTACTGCGGGCTGCACCTGCCGTACCGCACGGAGTGCCCGGTCTGCCACGCGTCGGAGGTCGAGGAGGACGGCCGCGGGACCGAACGCATCGAGGAGCAGCTCACGAGCTTGTTCCCCGGGGTGGCGGTGGCCCGGATGGACGCCGACACGACCGCGCTCCGCGGAGCCCACGCGCGGATCCTGGACGCGTTCCGCGAAGGCCGGACCCAGCTCCTGGTGGGCACCCAGATCGTGGCCAAGGGGCACGACTTCCCTGGCGTCCAGGCAGCCGTCGTGGTCAGCGCGGACCGGGGGTTCCGGATGCCCGACTTCCGCGCGGCCGAGCGCACCGCGGCGCTGATCCTCCAGGTCGCAGGCCGCGCGGGTCGCGGGGACGTACCCGGACGCGTGTTCGTGCAGACCTGGGACCCCTCGCACTACGTGTTGGCGCACCTCGCCGACCTCGAGGCGTTCTACCGGACAGAGCTGCGCCTGCGCGCCACGATGCGGTACCCGCCGTACACGCGCCTCGTGTTGCTGCGCCTGGAGGGTGTCGACCGGCGCCAGGTGCTCCAGGAGGCCGAGACGCGCGCCCGGGAGCTCCGAGCGGCGGCCAGGAGGTTCGAGGGGGTGGAGGTGCTCGGGCCCGCACCGGCGGCCCTCCCGCGGCTGGTGGGGCGGTGGCGGATGCAGGTGTTGGTGCGGGGCGCCTCGATCAAGCCCCTGCGGGCTTTCCTGGGCGCGGTCGCCTCCGTGCTCACCGATCCGGGGCGCAAGGGGGTCCGCGCGAGTCACGACGTGGACCCACGGAACCTGATGTGACGAAGTCTTGACGGGCTCCGCGCGCATCCTGCAATAGGAAGGGTTCGCGGGGATGTCGACGGGGGTCGGCGTTCATGTTGATGCTTGGCTGGTGTTCGCTCGCGATGGCGGGCTACGGTGACGCCCGGGACGGGCTCCCCACCCACGAAGACCGTGAGGTGTTCTTCTGGACCAACGCGGTCCGGGTGGACCCGCCGGCCTTCCGCAGCGAGGTCCCCTGCGACTTCGACCGGTTCGCTGCCGGCGAGAAGACGCCGAAGGCCCCGCTGCTGTACAGCGCAGACCTGACGGACGCTGCCTTCTACCACTCGGACGACATGCGCCGGGACGGGTACTTCGACCACGACTCGAACGACGGCACGTCGTGGAGCCGGAGGATCTATCGGTACTACGACGGCACCACCATCGCCGAGAACATCGCCTGGGGCTACTCCTCGCCCTACGAGGCGGTGATCGGGGGGTGGATGTGCTCGTCCGGGCACCGCGCGAACCTGATGAGCGCCAACTACAACGAACTCGGCGCAGGCGTGTCGGGCACCTACTTCACGCAGGACTTCGGGTACCGCGCTGCAGCGCCCGAGCGCGCCATGACGATGGGCATCCACCTCCCCAGGGTCCCTGCGGCCGAGGTCACCCTCTACGTGGACTGGTCCTTCGACACCGCACCCGATGCGCTGTTCGTCGTGCTCGACGGCGTCCGGCACGACCTCGACCTCGTCATCGGGACCGACACGCGCGGGGTCTGGGGCACCACGACCGGCGCGCCGGGCGGCTGCCAGTCGTACTGGTTCCAGGCGGAAGCCGGCGGTCGCACCGAGACCTTCCCCGAGGACGGAAGCTACGGATTCGGCGACTGTGCCTGGGACGACCCCGCAGCGGAGTGGCTCGCCGGGCGGGTGCTGTTGGACGTCGACGAGCCGCCCGTGGAGGACACGGGGACCGTCGAACCGGACGAGCCGGGGACGGAGCCTCCCCCCTCCGACACCGGAGGCTCGCCCACCGACAGCGCCGCAGACGAGCTCTCTGCCCCGCAGCCGACGGGGTGTGGCTGTGACGGGACGGGCGTGCAGAGCCTGGCCGCCGCCTGGCTGTCGGCCTGGCTCCTCCGCCGCCGTCGGTGACGTCCGTCGGTCGCTCTCGCGCCAACGCCGAGCTTGCGCTGGCGTAGACCGTGCTCTGGGTCCCGCCGGGAGGCGGGCATGGTGGTCGCGCGGGTGGTGGGTCGCATGGTCGCAGCGCCGGGGATGTTCGAGCTCGTCCAGGCGGTCGTCACGCTGGCGGGTCCGGCCGGAGAGGAGCCACAGCGGATCCGGGTGGTCGGAGAACACGTCAGGAAGTTGCGGGCGTGGGGGGCGGGCGCCGACGTCGTGGTGGACGGGCGTTGGTCGGTCCGCGGCACCCTCCTCCTGGCGTCGTCCGTCCGTCGCGTGGACCGGAAGGATTGACGCCGACCCATTTCCAGGACACATTGCCCGACCCATCAGGGGATCGTCGGACCGGTCGCCGACCGTCCGGTGGTGGGCCTTCCCGTCTGCGGGGGGAGGAAATGCGCGACAGTCCGAAACCTGTGAGTGCCGAGAAGGGTCCCGTGGAGCAGCTTCTCGCGGATCTGGGATTCGAAGCGACGGTGGTGGCAGACGAGGTCGTCGCCACCGGGCCTCGTGCTGCGTGGCTCCGTGAGGGGCTCGTGGCCATCGGCCTGGACGCCAAGGCCGACAAAAAGAAGAAGACGGCCGTCCGCTTCCCCCTGCCGGGAGACGATGGTGCGCTCGCCCACCTGACGCGCTCCATCCGGAGCGTACTCAAGCCGGCTGCGGTGCTGCTGGACGTGGACGGTGTGCTCGTCGACGTGTCGCGGTCCTACCGCCGCGCCATCGTCGACACCGCCACGTACTTCGGTGCCAACGTCAACGCGGACGCCGTGTTGGTGCGCGGCAACACCAACGACGACCTCGCCGCCACGATCGCATTGCTCGACGAGCAGGGGGTCAAGGCCAAGGCGAAGGCGGTCGCCACGGAGTTCGAGCGCCGGTACCAGGGCGGGTTGTGGCGCCACGAGACGCTCCGGTTCAAGCCGGACGAGCTTCGGTCGCTCGCCGATCGGTACCCGCTGGCGCTGGTCACCGGCCGCACCCGCAAGGACCTGTACCGGCTCCTCGAGTACCACGGGTTGCTGCCGCTGTTCCAGGCGGTGGTCGTCAAGGAGGACGGGCCCGCCAAGCCCGACGGCTGGCCCGTGCTGGAGGCGCTCACCCGCCTCGACGTGGGCTCGGCGTGGATGCTCGGAGACGGCGTGGAAGACGTGCTCTCCGCTCGGGCTGCCGGCGTGCTTCCGGTCGGCGTTCCTTCGGTGGGCGACTCCCCCGAGTCCCTGCGGGAAGCCGGCGCCGTGCGGGTGATCGACGCGCCCGCGGAGCTGCTCGGGCTCCTGCCCTGACTTCGGATGGGGTGGGGATGGGCCCGGAACAGGTGAACCCTTTCGGCCCGCCCTGGAACCCTGGTGCAGAACCATCCGGAGGTGCACCGTGTCCAAGCTCCTGCCCAACAACGAACATCCCATCGAGCGCGTGATCCGGATCGTCCTCGGTCTCGGTCTGCTCTCGCTCCTCGGCGTGGGTCCGGTGCCGGGCTGGGGGCTCGTGGGGCTCGTGGGCCTGGTGCCGCTCGCCACGGGCGCGCTCGGCTCCTGCCCGATCTACACTGCGCTGGGAGTGAGTACGCGTGGTGGACAAGCCTGAAGCTGGCGCGGGTTCTGCGGTGCCCCACTCCGAGGACCCTGTCGGGGACCTGCTCCGCCGCGTGGGGGGCAAGGACCGCGACGCGTTCTCGGCGCTGGTCCGGGGGACCCGCGACGCCCTGTTCTGGTACATCCGCGGTCTCGTCCGCTCGGAGGAGCGAGCCGAGGACACGCTCCAGGAGACCTACCTGGCCGTCTGGCGAGGGGCGTCCGCGTGGCGCGGAGACGGTCCGGGGCGCGTGTGGCTGTACGGGATCGCGCGGCGGCTGGCTGCCCGGTCCTGGCGGCTGCGGAGCGGTGAGCCCGCAGCGCCCATGCCGCTCGACGAGCTCGGGGCCGCGGCCGGGTTCGGCAGCGAGGACCCCGAAGCGGTCGTGTCGTCCGCCGAGGACGCTGCCCGTGTCCACCGGGCACTCGATCAGCTCACCGACACCGAGCGCGAGGTCGTGGTGTTGCGCGACTTCGACGGGTTCTCCGGTCCGGAGGTCGCGGCGCTCCTCGAGCTGCCGCTCGCGAACGTGAAGACCCGGCTGCACCGGGCGAGGCTGCGGTTGATGGCGCTGCTGCGCGAAGGAGGAAGCGATGCCCGCTGAAGCGCCCCAGCGACTGATCGCCGGGCTGTGGTGCGTGGACGTCCTCGACCGCCTCCCCGACCTCGTCGACGGAACGCTGCCGACGGACGAGGAAGCAGCGGTGCGCGCCCACGTCGCCGGGTGCAGCTGGTGTGAGCGGTTCGGTGGGCGGTACGGCGCGCTCGTGGGCCAGTTGCGGACCCTCCCCCGCGTGGCGATGCCCACGGTGGTCGGGGAGCGGTTGGACGAATGGCTCGCCCGCACGACGGACGACGAGGAGCGGAGCGGATAGACGCGGAGGGTGTTGGGGGGCAGCTTGGCCGAGGGCAGATCGACCATCCTCGTCTGCGACGACGAAGAGCTCATCCGGTGGTCGTTGAGCACCCACCTGCAGCAGGAGGGGTACTCGGTGCTCACCGCGGCGGACGGGCAGGAGTGCCTCGAACAGGTCGCCAGGAACTCGATCGGGCTCGTGCTCCTCGACCTCAAGATGCCCCGGAAGGACGGCCTCACGACCCTGCGCGAGCTGCGGGCAGCAGGCCACGAGTTCCCCGTGGTGGTGCTGACGGCGCACGGTGGCGTGGAGACCGCGATCGAGGCCACCCGCCTCGGCGCGGCCGACTACCTCGCGAAGCCCTTCGACGTACGCGAAGTGTCGCTGACCGTCGAGAAGGCGCTGGCCCACGACCGGCTCCGGCACGAGGTGCACTACCTGCGTCGCCGCGAGCGCGCAGGCTACGGCGACTTCGTGGGCGAGCACGCGTGCCTGCAGCCCATGTTCGAGACCCTCCGCCGGCTCGAGTCGGTCGATGCGCCGACAGTGCTGCTCCAGGGCGAGTCCGGCACCGGCAAGGACGTGGTCGCGCGCGCCATCCACTCCCGCGGGCCCCGCAAGGCCGAGCCGTTCGTGGCGGTGGACTGCGCCGCGCTCCCCGAGCAGCTGATCGAGTCGGAGCTGTTCGGCCACGAGCGAGGCAGCTTCACCGACGCCAAGGCCACCAAGCCCGGCCTGTTCGAGATCGCGGGCCGCGGCGTCGTGTTCCTGGACGAGATCGGCGAGCTTCCGCTCCAGACCCAGAGCAAGCTCCTGCGGGCCATCGAGGACCGCACGTTCCGTCGGGTGGGCGGAGTGCGTCCCCTCCAGCTCGAAGCGGGGATCGTCGCCGCGACCAACCGCAACCTCAAGGAGTGCGTCGAGAAGGGTACCTTCCGCGAGGATCTGTTCTTCCGGCTCGACGTGATCTCCATCCGGATCCCGCCGCTGCGCGACCGACCGACCGACCTGCCCCTCCTCGTCGAGCACTTCCTCGAGCGGTTCTCGAAGCACCGCCGGGTCGGGGTCGACGGAGAGGCCGTCGCCCTGCTCAAGCAGTACCGGTTCCCCGGAAACGTGCGCGAGCTCCGCAACCTCGTCGAGCGGCTCGTCCTGCTCGGCACCGAAGACGTCATCCGCGCCGAGCACCTCCCGCCCGAGATCCGGTTCGCGCGCGCATCCACCACCTCTTCCGGGAAGGGGTGCCCGTTCGAGCTGCCAGAGGAGGGCGTAGACCTGGAGGCCGTCGAGCGCGGGTTGCTCACGCAGGCGCTCGGGCGGACGAACGGGAACCAGTCCGCGGCTGCCCGGCTGCTCGGGATCAGCCGCTACGCGCTGCGGTATCGCATGGAGAAGTTCGGGCTCGCCACCTAGAGCACCGATCAGGAACCCTCCCGTCGCCCGCTGGGCGGTCTCGTCCGTGGGCCACGCCGGTGTTCGGTCACATGCCCCGGCATGCTCCCTCGTGGGCCCTGCTATGCCCAGCGCTGCTCGAAGCGGGCGTCCAGCACGGCTGGGCGAGGGTTGGCGGTGAACACGACGTCGACGAACTCGACACCCGCGTCCGCCAACCGCTTCGCGAGGGCGCGCTCCCACCACGCCGTGTCCTCCGTCGCTGGCAACCCGATCCGCAACGCGGTGAGGAACGCGCCGCGGTGGGCATCGACCTGGGCGCAAATCTCGGTCCCGAGCTCGTCGATCAGCTCCGACCGCGTGCGTCCGGTCGCGAGGTGGAGCTCCTTGGCTGGCGGGGGCGGCGCCGTGCCTGCGGGGAGGATCAACACGGGGCACGAGGCGAACCGCGCGACGTACTCGGCAACAGAGCCCAGCACGAAGCGATCGAGGCCCTTCCGGCTGTGGGAGGGCACCACGATGAGCCGGCAACCGAACGCGCGGGCCACCTCGACGATCCGGCTGGCCGGGTCGCCGATCACCACCTGGAGCGCGGCGCCAGGGAGCTTCTCCGCCGTCCTGCGGGTCAGCTCCTCCATCGCGTGGCGCGTGCGGGGACCGTCGTCCTGCGTGCTCCAGACCACCCCGGGGTAGCGGACGTCCACGCGCGGCAACACGTGCAGGACCACGCGCGGTGCTCCGATCCAGGGGAGGTCGGCCGCGGCGGCGAGCGCCTGGTCACCGAGGTCGGTGAGGTCGTGGGGGATGAGGATCGGGGCGGTCACGGCGCCTCCGCCGGCTTCGGCTCCTGGGCCAGGGGCCTCGCCTTCGCGTGGCACTGCGAACACGTGGCGATCAGGTTGCCCATCAGCTCGGCGCGTTCGGTCGGGTCGGTGGTGGTGGTGGCCTTGCCCGCCAGCACGTACACCAGCTGTTCGAGCTCGCGGAGACCGCCGGGGGGCGCCGCTTCGAACTTCGGCACCAGCGGCATGTCGTCGAGCTCCTTCGCGCCGCGGAGCCAGGCCTCGTCGGAGTTGGTGAGCAGCCCGACCCACATCCAGTCCACGGCCCACTTGTGCAGCGGCATGTTCTGGCCCGCGACCCAGGCCTGTGGCGGCACCTGATCCTGGTTGGCGAGGGAGGGGCCTCCCCCGGAGGCGGCGTGGCATTCCGCACACGCCAGTGCTGCATTCGCCACACCGCGGGAGGCGCCCTGGAGGTCGGTCGCGCCGCTGAGGAGCTGGCTGGCCTCGTTGAGGTTCGCCAGGTACGGCCGCCACGGCTTGGGCACATGGGTCACCGAGCCGAGGTCCGTGAGCCAGGCGGCCTCGGACTTCGCGCGCTCCAGATCCCCACGCACGACGGCGTCGCGGGCGCTCGACAGCGTCGTGAACCGCTCGTGCATCTCGGACACGACCGGTGGACTCCCGGCCCACGCAGACGCGAACACGACGCCCCAGATCAACACCATGGCCTCTCCTCCCTCGAACCAGTTCCTGTTCGCTCTGCGAGAGTGCAAGGATCGGGCCAGGTCGAGGGTGCACCTCAGCCCACGTTCAACGACAACACGAACGTGGCGCCGCGGCCCTCCCGGCGCCGCCACGCCAGCGTTCCCCCCATCGCGACGGCGGACCGGAGGCAAATCGCGAGGCCCAGGCCCGTTCCCCTGGTCTTGGTGGTGGTGAACGGCTCGAAGATCCGCTCCCCCAACTCCTCGGGCACGCCCGGCCCCACGTCCGAGACCTCGATCCGACCTGGACCGATCGACACCCGCACCCGCGGGTCCTGACAGCCAGGATCGGAGGCCATGGCCTGGGCGGCGTTCTGCAGCAGGTTCAGCACGATCTGTTGGACGAGGTCCGGGTCCGCCTGGGCTTCGCCCCGCCCGACCACCTCGATGGCCATGCGGGGGTGGTCCTCTCCGGTCCAGTCCACGGCTGCCTGCACTGGCTCGCGGAGGTCGATCGTGCCCAGGCGCACGACCCCTGGCCGCGCGAACGCGAGGAGGTCCGTGACCAACGCGTCGAGGCGCCGGATCTCGCGCTCGACCTTCACCATCACGGGGGCGTAGGGAGCATCCTTGGGGATCGTCCGCGAGATCACCTGGATCGCCCCGGAGATGCCCGCGAGTGGGTTGCGCAGCTCGTGCGCGACGGCCGCCGAGAGCGCGCCGAGCTGGGCCAGCGCCTCGGAGCGCCCCAGGCGTCCCTCGAGCCCCACCACCTCCGTGAGCTCCTCGACCTCGAGCAGCAGCGTGGCGAGGTGGTGGTGGACCGGGACCACGTCGACCCGGAACGAGCGGAGCTGCCGATCGCCGGCCTCGCGGACGTCCACGCGCGCCAGCGCGGAGGGCTGGCCCGATGCCAGGGCCGCGGACACGGTCCGGCGGAGGTCGGCGGCAGCGACGAGCCCCGCCGGCAGGACCACGTCCCAGGGCCGGCCGACCAGAGGCACCCCGCCGAGCCACGAGCTGGTGGATCGGGTGGCGGCGACCACGAGACCGGACTCGTCGGCGAGGATGACCACGGTGCGGAGGTGGGTGACCAGCAGGTCCTGGAGGGCCTCGACCGACAGGCGCTCCCGGCTGTCGACGAAGCTGCCCGTCATGAGCGCCAGGTCCAACGCGAGGACCTTGTTCACCGCCCGCCAGGTGGGCATCGGATCGGGGAGGTGCGCGAGGCAGAGGCCGAGGAGATCGTCTCCCAGCACCTGCATGCCGGCGTGCATGTACCGCGCTTCCAGACCCACCTGGACGTGCCGCAGCCCCACCCGCCTGCGGCCGGCCGCGTACGCGTCGTCGTGCGGCCCCACCAGGAGCTCCTCGAGCCACCTCGCGAGCGTGCATTTCAAGCTGGCGATGCGCGCATCGTCCCCCGCGATCCGGTGGGTCTCGGGGTTCGCCAGCACCCTGGCGTAGAAGCGCGCCATGACTTCGTCCACGCGAGGCGCGACCACAATCCAGAACGCGCGGAGCAGCGCCTCGTCCTCCGGGGAGAAGCCCACCCACTCCGAGAGCTCACTCCACTCGCGCACGGTGGCTCCATCCCGCATTCCACGGCGTTACCGGGCCGCGGGAGGCTCCGTGGCCAGGTTCCAGCAACTTCCGCTCGGCCGGGCGCCCTGGCCGTGCCAGGACCCGTTCCTGTTCTGCGTGCACCACCTCGACGCGTACCCGGCGGGCAACGGTGCGTTCGGACCAGCGGCCTCGCTCTCCGGGCGAAACCTCGGTCAGGACTTCGCCGGGAAGGAGGGGTGGAACATGTACCACGGGGCCCGGATTCCGGGCTTCCCCCCTCACCCCCACCGCGGATTCGAGACGATCACCGTGATGCGCCGCGGCGTGGTCGACCACTCCGACTCGCTCGGCGCCGCCGCGCGGTTCGGTGCGGGAGACGTGCAGTGGATGACCGCTGGTCGCGGCATCGTCCACTCCGAGATGTTCCCGCTGCTGTCGCCAGATGTGCCGAACCCGCTCGAGCTGTTCCAGATCTGGATCAACCTCGCGCCCGAAGACAAGATGGTGGAGCCCCACTTCTCCATGTTGTGGAACGAGTCGGTCCCCCGCGTCGTCGTCCGGGACGAGCAGGGCCGCGCTACCGAGGTCGTCGTGGTCGCCGGGGCGCTCGGGGACGCTGCGGCACCCCCTCCCCCACCGCGCTCGTGGGCCGCCCGCCCGGACAGCCACGTCGCGTTGTGGTCCGTCGTCCTCGAGTCCGGCGCCCGCTTCGTGTTTCCCGCCGTGCCCGCTGGCGTGCGGCGAACCCTCCAGGTGTTCGGCGGAGCTGGGGTGGAGCTCGACGGGGAGCGCGTGCCTGCCGGCACCTCCGCGCAGTGGGGAGACGCGGGCGCGGTGACCGTCCAGAACGGCGCCTCCGGGTCGGAGCTCCTGTTCCTGCAGGGGCGACCCATCGGCAAGCCCGTCGCGACCTATGGTCCGTTCGTCATGAACACGCGGAGCGAGATCGAGCAGGCCTTCGAGGACTACCGCCGCACCCGCTTCGGTGGGTGGCCGTGGGGCTCCGACGAACCCGTACACGGCCACGAGCCGGCGCGGTTCGCGAAGTACCCGGACGGAACCCGACGGACCCCGCCCTCCTGACGTGGTGATCAGGTTGTCGGTGCTCACGGGGTGGCGTGGCACGGCGGCACGTCCTCGCTGACCGGCTCGCCGCGGAGCTGCGCGGCCACGCCCGTGCGAACCGTGAGGGACCACAGCCCGCTCACCAGCACCACGAGTGCCAGGGCGCGGCGGGTGGTGGGAGAGCGTTGCACGAGCCGCCGCAGGCCCCAACCGGCTGCGAGCAGCGCTGGCGTGGTGAAGACACCGAACACCGCCATCAGCATCGCTCCCCGGGCCGGATCGGCAGCGGCCACGGCCACCGACAACGTCGCCCACGTCAGCCCGCAGGGAAGCAGGCCGTTGACGATGCCCAGCACCAGCCGCGAGCCGGGTCCGCGTCCGGCGGCAGCGCGCGCGCCGAGGCGACCGAGGCCGGGGAGCGACAGGTGGAGCTCTGGCGCGAAGCCGGCCAGCACCAACGAGAACCAGACGAGGAGCGCGCCAGCGACGACGGCGCCGAGCCAGGGGGGGCCGGGGATGATGTGGCCGAGCGCCCCCGAGAGGGCCCCCAACGCGGCGTACGTGCCGATTCGGCCCAGGTGGTAGGGCAGCAGCTCCGTCGGCTTGTCGCCCGCGGCACACGCGAACGGGCCACACATCCCCAGGCAGTGGGGCGCTCCTGCGAGCGCGGCCACCGCGACGGCACCGAACGCGACCATCGATCTCTCCCCCGCGCGGGCCGGAACCGGACACGCGAGAGGGGTCACAGCAACGACCGTGCCAGCGGTCCGGAGACCGTTCCGTGCTGCTTTCCCGCGGCGTCCGTACCCTCGGTGTGGGAGAACACCCAGCGGGCATGTGTCCGCTAGCCCAGCCCTGCGGCCCCGCAGCGCGCCGCCTGCCGGGAACCGGCGCCTGGCCGAGTTCTGGGGTGGCGCGGTGGCTTGGCACGGTTGTTGCTTAGAGGCGATGCCGGAGGCAATGCCCATGTCCAGTCCCGCGTCGGCGGGTCTCGATCGCCCGTATGATGACGCCATCGTCAAGAAGTTTCTGCTCGCAACCCTCCTGTGGGGTGTGGTCGGGATGACGGTGGGCTTCTGGATCGCGCTCGAGCTCGCCTGGTGGCCCGCCAATCTGGGGCCGTGGTTCACGTTCGGCCGGTTGCGGCCCCTGCACACCAACGCCGTCATCTTCGCGTTCGGCGGCAACATCGTCTTCACGTCGATGTACTACTCGATGCAGCGCCTGCTCAAGGTGCGGATGTGGAACGACTACGTGTCGAACTTCCACTTCTGGGGCTGGCAGCTCATCATCGTGGCAGCGGCGGTGACGCTCCCGCTCGGGCTGACCCAGAGCAAGGAGTACGCTGAGCTCATCTGGCCGATCGACCTCGCGATCGCGGTGGTGTTCCTCGCCGGCGTGCTCAACTTCGGCATGACCATCGCCCGACGCAAGGTGGAACACCTGTACGTCGCGATCTGGTTCTACATGTCGTTCCTGATCACCATCCCGGTGCTCCACGTCGTCAACAGCCTCGCCATCCCCGCCACGCTCACGCGGTCGTACCCCGTGTACAGCGGAATGACCGACGCGCTGGTGCAGTGGTGGTACGGCCACAACGCGGTGGGCTTCTTCCTCACCACGCCGTTCCTCGGGATGATGTACTACTACCTGCCGCGGGCCTCCGGGCGCCCGGTGTTCAGCTACCGCCTGTCCATCGTGCACTTCTGGGCGCTGGTGTTCCTGTACATCTGGGCCGGCCCCCACCACCTCCTGTACTCCTCGCTGCCCGACTGGGCGCAGACGGTGGGGATGGTGTTCTCGATCATGCTCATCGCGCCGTCGTGGGGCGGGATGCTCAACGGGCTCCTCACCCTCAAGGGCTCGTGGGACCGCGTCCGCACCGACCCGGTGTTGAAGTTCATGGTGGTCGCCATCTCGTTCTACGGCATGTCCACGTTCGAAGGCCCGATGATGTCCATCCGTGCGGTGTCGGCGCTCGCCCACTACACGAACTGGGTCGTCGGCCACGTCCACTCCGGTGCGCTCGGGTGGGTCGGCATGATCAGCTTCGCCATCATGTACTGGCTCACGCCGCGCCTCTGGAACCGCAAGCTGTACAGTGAGCCGCTCGCGACCGCGCACTTCTGGCTCGCCACCATCGGCATCGTGCTCTACACCGTCACCATGTGGGCGGGTGGGCTGCTCGAGGGCCTGATGTGGCGCGCCGTGGACGACGCCGGGCAGCTCACGTACCCGGTGTTCATGGACATCGTGAACGAGGTGGTGCCGTTCTACTGGCTGCGCGTGCTCGGCGGGGGCCTCTACCTCACCGGCGCGCTGTTGATGGGCGTCAACCTGATCCGTACGATCATGGGTTCGGTGCCCTTCGAGTCACCCGAATCCGTTCCGGCGAAGTGAGGAACACATGAGCGACACACACTGGCATCGCCGCTTGATCGAGCCCCGCGCCGGGCTCATGGCCATCCTCACGACAGCGCTCATCAGCGTGGGGGGGCTCGTGGAGATCGTCCCCATGTTCACCACCGGCATCGACCCTGCGGTGGCCGCTACCGTCCAGCCCTACACGCCCCTCGAGGTCGCAGGGCGAGACATCTACACCCGCGAGGGCTGCTACGTCTGCCACTCGCAGATGGTCCGCCCCTTCCGGGACGAGACGCTGCGCTACGGCGCCTGGTCGCGCTCCGAGGAGTACGCCTGGGACCGCCCCTTCCTGCTCGGCAGCCGGCGGATCGGACCCGACCTGCACCGTGTCGGCGGCAAGTACCCCGACGCGTGGCACTACGAGCACATGCTCGATCCGCGGTCGACGTCGCCGGGGAGCGTCATGCCGTCCTACTGGTGGCTCCACGAGAGCAAGATCGATCCCGAGGACATCCGGGCCAGCGTCGTGGCCCTGTCGCGGGTGGGAACGCCCTACAGCCCCGACGAGATCGCGAACGTGCCGAAGCTCCTGCAGGAGCAGGGAGAGGGCATCGTGACCCGGATGGCCGAGTCGGGCAGCGTGGCGGCGTGGGACGACGAGATCGTCGCGCTCACGGCGTATCTGCAGCGGCTCGGCAAGGATCGCAAGGGCGTGCTCGCCGAGGCGGGTGCCCCATGAACCAGGTCCTCCACGCGGGAGCGGAGACCGCGCGTCTCGGCTCGCTGCTCGGCTACACGACGGTGTTCTTTCTGGTGACGATGGTGGGCTGGACCCTGTGGGCGTGGGCCCCGGGGAGCCGGCTCGCGATGGAGGCGGCCAGTCGGTTGCCCCTCGACGGAGGTGAGGAATGAGCAAGAACGCTGACCAGTTGCTCGGACACGCCTCCGACAACGATGGAATCGAGGAGTACGACAACGCCCTGCCCGACTGGTGGCTCGGCCTGTTCCTGTTCACCATCGTGTGGGCCGTCGGGTACGGGGTGGAGTACCACTTCGTGTCGGAGCGGTCGCAGAACAAGGCCTACGAGGCCGAGATGGCAGCCGCCAAGCTGAAGTGGCCGGACTCGGGGCCGAAGCCCCTGGTGTTCGACGACGCCACGCTCACCGCGGGGGCCACGGTGTTCGCACAGCAGTGCGCTGCGTGTCACGGCGCCAACCTCGGCGGCGGGATCGGGCCGAGCCTCGTGGACGCGCCCTGGATCCACGGCGCGGACCCGGAGCAGATCCGGGCCACCGTCACGAACGGCGTCGCCGCGAAGGGGATGCCGGCCTGGGGCCCGGTGCTCGGCTCTGACAAGATCGGCAAGGTCGTCGCGTACGTGGTGACCGAGTTCAAGAAGACCGGGCTGACCCCGGTCGCCGCAGCGACGACGGCAGCCGCGCCCGCGCAGGCTGGAGAGATGCTCACGGGCGAGCAGATCTTCGTGCAGAACTGCGTGGCGTGCCACGGCGCCGACATGAAGGGCCTCGTGGGCCCGAGCCTCGTGGACACCGTGTGGATTCACGGCGGCACACTTGCCGACATCGAGCGGACCATCACGAACGGCGTCCCGGAGAAGGGGATGGTGTCGTGGGCGCCGGTGCTCGGCGCCGAGAAGATCTCGCTCGTGGCCCAGTACGTGTTCGACAAGAACCAGGCCGCGACCAACCCGCAGTAGCCGCCCCGGGCGGAGGACGAGGACACGCGCATGTTGGGCTTCACCGGAAACCGCCAGTGGGTGTACGCGAAACACATCGCGGGCACCTTCCAGCGCGTGCACCGCGTCTCGGGGCTGCTGCTGCAGGCGTTCCTCGTCCTGACCCCCTGGATCCACTTCCGGGGCATGCCGCTCGTCCGGCTCGACCTGCCGGCCCGGCGGCTCTACCTGTTGGGCGAGGTGTTCACCGCGTCCGAGGGGTTCACCATCGCGCTGATGGGGATCACCGCAGCCTTCGGGCTGTTCTTCTTCACCGCGCTGTTCGGCCGCCTGTGGTGTGGGTACCTCTGCCCGCAGACGGTGTTCCTCGAGGAGTGGGTGCGCCCCATCGAGCACCTGCTCGAGGGTGACCGCGCCCAGCGCCTCCGCCGCGACGCGGGCCCGTGGAACTTCGACCGCCTCTGGCGCCGCGGCGTGAAGTTCTCGCTGTTCGCCGGCCTCGCCCTGTTCGTGGGCATGGCGGTGATGCAGTGGTTCGCGGGCGCTCCCCAGATCTGGGTCGGAGACGCTGGCCCCGTCGACTACGGGATGGTCGGCATCATCGGCGCGGGCCTGTTCCTCGACTGGGCCTGGTTCCGCGAGCAGCTCTGCTCCTACCTGTGCCCGTACGCGCGCTTCCAGAGCGCCCTCGTCGATCAGGACTCGCTGATCATCCGGTACGACCGGGCCCGCGGAGAGCCGCGGGGCAAGGGCAAGGAGGCCGCGACCGCCGGGCACTGCATCGACTGCAACAAGTGCGTCGACGTGTGCCCCGCGGGGATCGACATCCGCAACGGGTTCCAGCTCGAGTGCATCAGCTGCGCCCGCTGCATCGACGCGTGCGAGACCGTCATGCCCAAGCTCGGGCACCCGTCGCTCGTCCAGTACGGCGCGATGGCGCAGGACGAGGGCAAGCCCGTCCACATCGTCCGCAAGCGCACGGTGGTGTACGCCGTGCTCCTCACCGCGCTCGTCTCCGGGATCACCTGGCGGGTGTTCCACCACGAGCACATCGAGCTCCAGGTGAACCGCGCGCCGGGCTCGTTGTTCGCGACCGACCCGGACGGCGGCATCCGGAACACGTTCCTCGTCCACGTCACCAACCGCGACGCCGCCGCCAGCCACCACTACGCCGTGGCCATCCACGGGCTGCCGGGCGCGCGGACGGTGATGCCGCCGCTCGAGCTCGGCCCGCTCGAGTCCCGCACCGTGCCGCTGGTGGTGGTCGCCCCCGCCGACACCGTGCGCCGCACCGCGGAGTTCCAGGTCGAGGTGTTGAGCGAGGTCGGTTCCGCCACCGTCGACGCGAGCTTCAAGGCGCCCCCCAAAGGGCACGTCGAGCACGAAGAGAATCGCGAAGAGCACCACGAAGACAAGGAGCACTGACATGAACCGCTGGCCCGTCATCCTGTTCGTGGGCATGGCCGTGGTGGTCGCCGTCAACCTGGGCTTCATCTGGGTCGCCGTCGCCACCGCGCCCGACATCGATCCGTCCTACTCCGGCACGCAGGAGCGCTGACCGTGTCTGCCCCAGCCGTCCGACCCGTCTCGCACTGCCCCCACTGCGGCAACGCCGTCGAGGCCGCCGTCGACACCTTCTGCTGCCACGGCTGCGAGGTCGCGGCGGAGATCGTGAAGGGCGCGGGCCTGGCCCGCTGGTACGAGACCCGCGAGGCCCCCGCGCCCCGGCCCGAGCCCGTGCGCGCCGACTGGTCCGCGGTGGCGGTGGCGTCAGGTCCGGACGGCGACGAATGCCGGCTCGCGATCGACGGGCTGTCGTGTGCGTCGTGTGTGTGGGTCGTCGAGAACGTCCTGCAGCGCACGCCCGGGGTCCTCCACGCGCACGTCAGCTACGCCTCGGGTCGGGCGACCGTGCGCTGGGACCCTGCGGCGACCACGCTGCCCGAGGTGGGCGCCCGCATCGCCGCGCTCGGGTACCGCCCGCGCCCGGTGGACGCCGCGCCCACCGGAGATCGCGACCTCGTGACGCGCCTCGGCGTGTCCGCGTTCTGTGCGATGAACGTGATGCTGCTGGCGCTCACCGTGTACTCCGGCTGGTTCGGGGGCATGGACGAGGCGTGGTCCGCGGTGTTCCGCTGGTCCCAGCTCGCGTTGTCGGCGCCGGTGGCCCTGTGGGCCGCGGTGCCGTTCTACCGGTCGGCGTGGAACGCGCTGCGGGCCGGCGTCGTGCACATGGACCTCCCCATCAGCGTCGCGATCCTGGCGCTGTTCGTCCACGGCCTGTTGGTGACCCCGTTCGGGGTCGACGGGTACCTCGACTCCCTCGGCATGTTGGTCACCCTGCTGCTCGCCGGCCGGGTGGCCGAGGCCCGCGGTCGTCGCGCCGCCGCTGCTGCCGCCGCTGCCCTCGCCGCGTCGATGCCCACGACGGCCCGCCGCGCCACGGCCACCGGGGTGGAGACCGTCCCCGTCGACGCGCTCCGACCCGGTGACCTCGTGGAGGTCGGCCTCGGGGAGGACGTGCCCGCCGACGGTCGCGTGGTGGCCGGCTCGGCCCGCGTGCGGATGGCGCTGCTCACCGGGGAGTCGGAGCCCGTCGCCGTCGGTCCCGGGGACCTCGTGGTGACGGGCGCCCCGGTGGTGGAGGGCACCCTGCGCGTCTCGGTCGACCACGTGGGCGAAGACACGTTGCCCCGCCGCATGGCGCGAGAGCTGTCCGCCTCCGTCGACCGTGGGCTCATGCCCACCCCCGCCGATCGGTTGGCCCCCGTGTTCACCGTCGTCACGTTCGTGGTGGCCGGCCTGTCCCTCGGCATCTGGACCTGGCTCGCGGGTCCGGCGCGCGGCGTCGAGGTGCTCGCGGCGGTGCTCGTCGTGGCCTGCCCCTGCGCCCTCGGGTTGTCGTGGCCCATCGCCGTGTCCGCGGGCCTGTCCGCGCTCGCTCGCCGCGGCGTGGTGCTGCGGTCCGGCGACACGCTGCTGCGGCTCGTGGACGTCGACCGCATCGCGCTCGACAAGACCGGCACCGTCACCGGTGGCGTCCCCGTCGTGGTCTCGGCCGACGACGAGGTCCTGCGCGTGGCCAGCGGCCTCGAGCGGGCGTCCACGCACCCGGTGGCGGCCGCGATCCGCGACGCCGCCAGCGCGCGCGGCATCCCGATGCCCGTCTGCGAAGACCTCTCCGAGGTCGCAGGCCGCGGCGTCTCCGGAACCCTCGACGGTGCGCGGTGGTCGCTGCGCGCCGGTGGCGCCGGCGAGGTCCTGCTGGAGCGGTTCGGCGCCGAGGGTCCGGACTTCGTGGGCCGGATCCTGTTGCGCGACGTGCGACGCGCCGACGCCCGCGACGCGCTGGCTCGCCTCGCCGTGTTCGCTCCGGTCACGTTGCTCACCGGGGACCACCCGGACGTGGCCGCGCGGCTCGGAGAGGAGCTCGGCCTCACCGACGTACACGCCCGCCAGTCCCCGGAGCAGAAGGCCGCCTGGATCGAGGCCCGCCGCGCCGAAGGGCACCGGGTGTTGTTCGTGGGGGACGGGCTCAACGACGGTCCGGCGCTGGTGGCCGCCGACGTGGGCCTCGCGATGAAGGCGGGCGCGGGCGCCTCCGTCCTGGCGGCGGACGGCGTGGTGGTCCACGAGGCCGTGGGGCCCGTCGTCGCCGCCCTGCGGACCGCGCAGGTGGTGCGCGGAGTGGTGCGGGGCAACCTGGTGCGGTCGGTCGCCTACAACCTCACGGCGGTGGCGTTCGCCTCGTTCGGCTTCGTCAACCCGCTGGTCGCCGCCGTGTTGATGCCGTTGTCTTCGTTGTTGGTGTTGTGGGGCGGGCTGCGGGTCGAGTCCCGCCTGGCCGCCCTGGAGGGTTCCCGATGAACATCGTCCTCGTCCTGTTGCCTGTCGCCGTCGCCCTCGGCGCCGTGTTCGCCGGGCTGTTCGTGCTCGCCGCCCGCTCGGGTCAGTTCGACGACCTCGACGATCCCCCGGAGCGGATCCTCCACGACTGATTCTTCGTGTAATTCCTGGTCGGGGAGCCACGGAGTGCGCTGAGGGGATGCCGGGCCCTCCACCCCTGATCTCGTCATGGACTGGTCCTCTGGAGTCGGGCGGGTGATCGGAGGGCCCGGCACGTCCTCTCCCCCGACGGCCGCCCAGGTGGGCCATGTTCGATCCCGACGACCTCGCTCCGCTCGACCGCGACAAGGCGAGGACCGCCCTCGACCGCGTGGAGCTGCGCGAGGTCCACGATCCGGAGGGACCCGAGTTTGCCGCAGCGTACGAGCTGCTGGCATCGTTCTTCGCCGCGCGCGGGGAGCTCGAGCCGCGCGCTGCACTCCAGGAGTTCGTGCGCGACGGACTCGAGACCTTCCCTGGCGTGGCGTCGAGCTACCACCTGGTGGGCGCGTGGGAAGGTGACGAGCTGGTGGGGGTCCGCGACTGCTACGTCGACGTGGACCTCGGCGCCCGGCGGTGCCTGGTGGCGCTGGCCCACGCCCTGGTGGTCCCCCGGTGGCGGCGGCGGGGGCTCGCCGGGGTGCTCCGCGCGCTCCCGGTCACGCTCGGGCGACACGCCGCGGTCCGCCACCTCGGCGCGCCCGTCCCCACGCTGGTCGTGGCCGAGATGGAGCCGGCCGATCCCGCCGACCCCGACACGGTCGTGCGCCTCGTCGCCTACGGTCGCTCCGGGTTCGGGGTGCTGGACCCCGCCCGCCTGCCGTACTCCCAGCCCGACCTTCGCGACGAGGTGGACCCGCACTTCAGCGCGCTCCCGCTGCTCGGGGTCGTGCGGACGGTGGGGGTGACGGAGGTGACGCCGGAGCTGGCGGCGTCGTTCCCGCTGTTGTTCCACGTCACTCACGACCTGTACCTGCCCCCCGAGCGCGTGGCGCCGTCGCGCGACCACGCCCTGCACACGCTCGCCGCGGGTGCGGGTCCGGTGGCGGTCCTGCCGCTCCCCACGTCTCCCGACGACCTCTCGCGGCTCCGTCCGCTGGTGCGGAGCGCGGTCCTCGCCTACTACCCGCCGGGCCTGCGCGGCCCCGACCCCCACCTCGGTGACGCGGAGGCGGAGTTCCGCGCGCTCTCGGTCACTGGAAGGTGACGGGCCAGGTGCCGCGGTCCCACCCGTCGTTCGGCTTGGGGAACGTGAGGGTGCGGAACCGGTCCAGGACACACGCCTCCACGGCGGGTTCGCCGAGGGTGGACGACTCGGCCGACACCTCCGCCAGGCGGCCGTCGGGCCCGATCCGGTACGCCACCACGAGCTTGCCCGTGAGCCCGGGTTTCCCGGCAGAGACGAGGCAGTGCTGGAAGGCGCCGGAGCCGCCCTTCACGATCTCCTCGACCTGGTGCTTCGTGAGGCCCACGAGCTCGGGCGGGATGAGGTCGGTGCCCTGTCCCACCCCCTCGAGCTCGATCCCCGAGACGGGGGTGACGACGAGCGTGTCGCCGCCGAGCTTCCAGCACGGTCCGAGGTCGGTGAGCCGCAGCTCGGCGCGGTCCTCCGTGGCCCCGTCCGCGAGCGCGCTCTCCACGGGGAGCGAGGCGCCGAGCCGGCTCCGGCAGCTCACGGCGTACTCGCCGGCTCCCACCTTCGCCGTCGTGGCGAGCGGGAGCGTGCAGGCAACCACCTCCCCGGAGAGCGTGCACCCGGTGGCGGGACCAGCTGCCCGGATCACCAGATCTGCGCCCAGCGCCGTGGTCGCGGGCATCGCGAGACGCGACAGCCCCGCAGCTGCCAATGCGGCGTCGAGCTTCTTCGGCTTCTCCTGGCGGGACAGCGCGAGCATCGCGCCGTAGGCCGCGGCGAAGCCCTCGCGTTCGGCCACGGCCGGCAGATCCTGGGCCTGCGCGCCCACCACGAACCACCCGATCACGGAGCACCCCCACGCGACGCCAGCCGCTCCCGCATCCGTCCACACATCCGCGCGTTCGCGATCGCCAGCGCCGCGTGTGCCGCCAGGAGCTCCGCCAGTCGCTGGTGGTCGTCGTGGAACCCGCTCCGCTCTCGCTTGTCGAGCCCGAACATCCCGAGGACCTGGCCGCGCGCCACGAGCGGCACCCCGAGCCAGCTCCGGGTCTCCTCGGAGACGACCACGCCGCGCTGCCACCCCGGATCGGCCCAGGTGTCGTCGAGCCGGACGCTGGCGCGGCCTTCGATGACTCGGCGGAGGTGCGGGCGGTCCCGCGTCGTGAACGACACGGCGCCGGCCTCGAACCCGTCGTAGCCGACGCCGGCCTGCATCACGAGGCGCTCGGGGTCCTGGTCGTCGCAGAGCAGGACACACCCGGCGTCGAACGGCACCCCCTGGGCGAGGCAGTCGAGCAGCGTGTCGAGGACCTCGGGCAGGTCGAGGGCCTCGAGCACGGTGATCGAGGCCACCCGGGCGGTGTTGGCGAGCTGCTGTTGCTCCGCGAGCTTGCGGTGGAGCCGGGCCGTCTCCCGCTCGAGCTCGCGGATGCGGTCCTGCGCCGTGCGCAGCGCCTGTCCCTCGTCCACCGGACCTCCGCCGCCAGTCTACGTCACCCGTGGCGTGCGACCGCTGCGGGAGGTCACCTCTCCTCGATCCGGAAGTCCACGACCAGCTCCGCGACCTCGTCGCCCGCGGTCAGCCCCCACAGCACCGGGTATACGCCGTCGCCCCACCCGGCCGGGGAGACGACCCAGCTGGCGCCGGGCTGCTCGAGGGGCAGTGTCGTGGCGGTCGCGACCTCGAAGGCTTCCTGCACCAGCATGCGCTCTCGCTGCCGCGGGGCAGTGGCGAGCAGGAGCCCCTCCGGGACGATGGCGGCTCGCCCCGAGTCCACGCGGAGCGGCCCGGCCAGCACCCAACGGGTCGCGGCGCCGCCCCACGAGACCCGCAGGCCCGCGACCCGCTGGCCTCCTCCCTGGCGGCTGATCGCCGCGTACACCCGCGCGGGTCCGGCGGGGGCGCCTCTCGTGAGCGGGGTGTGGGTGTAGCGCCACTCGCCCGGATCCTCGACCACGAGGCGCCCCGCGGGCCAGGCGAGCTCCCCGAGGTCCGCGGCTCCTGCGAACAGGCGCTTCATCCGTGCGGGCACCTGGGCGGTCGCCCCGCCATAGGCCTCCGCGAGGTCGCCCTCGGGCGCCGGCGGGCGCGCCCATCCCTCCGGGTCCGGGTCGTGGGGTCCCGTCATCATCCGTGTGACCCGAGCGATCTTCCATTCGCGGCCGCTCCGCTCGAGCAGGTACTCGCGCCATCCACCCGTCGTGGCCTGCGGTGCAGCGGGATCGAGGCGCTGGGTGTGGACCCGGGCACGGTCGGGGCCGAGGGGCTCCGTCTCGCGCACCGGTTCGTACTCGACCGAGTGGTCGGGGTGGTCCGGGGACCAGCCGTCGACGACGCCGAGGCGCGTCAGCTCGCCGCCGACCGCGTGCGCGTGGGCCAGGGGCGCCAGGGCCGCCAGGGTCTGGGGCGCGGGGGCCCGCCCAGCGCCGTGTTCGCGCCACCACGCCTCGTACTCTGCCTGGAAAGCGCGGACTCGATCCGCGGCCGCGGGGTCGGTCTCGACGACCGCAGGTACGCTCGGCGGCGCGTTGCTGGTCGGCTCCGTGGCGCAGGCGAAGAGCATCGCGAGCATGGCGCCTTCGTCGCCCGCCGGTATCTCGCTCGCCGATGATCCGTCCGGTCGCCGGCGCCGAACGCGGGTTACCCGTCGCCGCATGTCTGACGCGAACCTGATCCGTGACGCCCTCGCCTCTCGCCTCGATCTGACCGTGAAGCCCGGTGGCCTGGACGGCCTCGTGGACGGCGCCCCCATGCAGGTGGTGGTCCAGCTGCTCACCCCGCATCACCACCACCACCACGGGGCCGTGCTCAACCTCCAGACCGGGACGTTCCAGCAGATGGCCCAGGACCCCCTCCAGCTCCGGGTGGCGGTCACGTTGCCGTTTCCCGTACGGCTCGACGCGAAGCTCGCCGTCGGCCCAGCCGGCGGGTTCGAGTCCCTGCGGGCCGCTGGTCGGAGGGGGTTCGACCAACGCTTCGTCACCAAGGGCGCCGAAGCCGACCGCGTCGACGCGCTGTTGACCCCTGAGGCGCGGAGGGCGATGGATGACGCCTTCGTCGGTGACCCTGGCGTCAGGGTCACGGACGCGGGCCTCACCTGGGAATGGCAGCGGCAACCCCCGTACCCGACCGTCGACGAGCTCGAGGCGGCCATCCGGTCGCTGCCGGCCGCATGGCACGCGATCGTCCAGGCGTCCCGCAGCGTCCATCCGCCCGCGGGCCTCGAGGAGGTGCTGGTGGCGCTGGGCGCGCTGGCACTCCCGCCGGGGGTCGAGCTGCGCGGCAGCCCGGTGGGCCTGGTGGGGGAGTCGGACGGCGTGTCCCTCTCGGTCACCGTCGCCCCGTACGCGGCAGGCGGCTGGCTGGCGCGCAGCCGGATCGCGCTCCCCGAGCCCATCCCCGGCTCCCCGAAGGTGGTCCGCGAGGACCGGTTCGGGTGGTTCGATCGCCTGACGGCCGCGATGGCAGGCCGGGGCGAGATCACCGTCGGCGACCGGGCGTTCGACCAACGGTTCGCGGTGCGCTCCCTCAAGCCGGACGCCCTGAAGGCAGCGCTGTCTCCGGACGTGCGCGAGGCGATGCTCGGCCTCGACCGCCTGATCCCCGTCACGCTCTCCGGCGCGGCCCTCGAAGCCTCCGGACCCATCAAGGGCGGGAAGGCCCTGGTCGACGTCGCCGAGGCCACGCTCGCGCTGGCTGCTGCGTTCGCGGCGCGCGGCTGAGCCGAGCTACTCGCCCTGGGCCCGTCGGGCGGCGACGACGGCCCACCCCATCGACCCCGCGACGTACGCGGCGGACACGGCGCCCCAGCCGAGCGAGAACGTGATCCGCGCGCGACCGCAGTCGCCGCCGACGGGCAGGCACCAGAACCCCGGGTGCAGCCCGAGCACCAGCACCCCGAGCAGCGTGCCCGGGGAGGTGAGGCCGCTGCCGAACCGCCGCCGGACGAACGCCGCGACGACCACCCCCACCGTGGACGCGAGCGACAGGGCCCAGCCCACGAGCCACGCCTTCGCGATGGCCTCCGACGCGCCGGGCCCGGAGCAGGCGAAGACGATCACGCGCCTGCCTTCTCGGCTTCGGCGAGGTCCCGCCACCGGTCCTCGGCCAGGCCGACCGCAGCGGCGGGGGACCGGCGGACGATCGGGGTCACGAGCCACCCCGGGTTGTCGACGAGGAGCAGCTCGAGCTGGGTGTCGGTGGGGGCCGCGTACCGGACCGTCGGGTCCTTGGAGGCGTCGTACAGGGCGCGGATCCCACCCACGGCGCGGGCCACGCTCTGCAGCTCCCCCTTCGACAGGGCCTTCGCCTTCAGGTCCACGAACTGGAACTTCAGGCTGCGGTCGGAGAAGAACCGCTGCGCCGCCTTCGTCCCCTTGCACTTCCCGGTACCGAAGATCTGGATCATGCCCAGCCCTATCGCGCGCTACTGCGACAACCAGCAGGCCGCGAGGCACACGTGGTGGACCTGCTCGTCCGTGTGGGTGAGCTCCGTACAGGCGAACCCCGCGGGGCAGCTCCCCGTGGCCTCGCAGTCGATGCCGCACCACTCGCCTGCCCAGCAAACGTTGCCCTCGCCGCACTGCGCGTCCGCCGTACAGGGCTCGCAGAACGGCGCGCCAGCGTCGCGGCAGGTGCCCCCTTCACACCATTCCCGCCAGCGGCAGTCGAGCGCGGTGACCTCACACTCGGCCTCGCGGCACTCCGACGCCACGCACCGCGAGCCGAGCGCGCAGTCGTCGGCCTGCTGGCAGCCCGCCACGCACGTCCCGTCCCCGCCGCAGTGGTACCCCAGGGGGCACTGGGTCGACGTGGCGCACGAGCGGCTCACACACTCGCCGTCTTCACACGAGGTCCCGAGCGGGCAGCCTTCGCTGCCGCAGGTCTTTCCGCCGCACGCCCAGGCCAGGAAGAGGGCGATCACGGGGTCACCGCGGTGGTGGGCAGGTCGAGGGTGGCGGTGTCGGGCAGCGACTCGTAGGACACGATCAACACGGAGCCCGGCGGCAACACGTCGTCGGCGAACCGCATCCAGACCTCTTGCGAGCCGTCGTCGTCCTCCTGCACGTACATCACCCAGTCGGTCCCCTCGACCGGCGTGGACAGCCGCTCCTCGGACTCGACCGACGCGAACACACCCACGTCGAGCGTGTCGAGCGCGGGGATGCCCGACAGCTGGAACTCGTGCCGCTGCTCGGACACCGTGAGCCCGACCGACTCCGCGATGCCACCGAGGTCGCCGCAGATCGACCAGGCCTCGCCACCCGATCGCTCGGCCAGCGCTGCATACCGGGGCGCGTACACCGCCTCCCCCAGCGGGGAGCTGCAGCTCGTCGTGGTGCCGTCGGTGGGCGCGTCGATGCCGGCCACCACCGCGAGCCGCACCCGCCCGTCCTCGCGTTGTCCCGCGGTGCCCTTGAGCGCACGGAACCCGTTGACGTAGTCGAACACGGAGTCGGGGCTCAGGTCGTCCTCGTCCGAGAAGAACACCACGGCGAGGTCTGCGTCCTCGCGGAGGAACGCGGCGTCGGTCTCCGGGTGGGCGGGCGCGGCGAGGGTGGCCAGCGCGTTCTCGAAGCCCATCTCGAGCCCGAAGCTGCCCTGACCGACCGTGACCAGCTCCGAGAACTCCCGGGCCGCGTCGTCGGTGTCGGGGCCCACCCAGCGAGCGCCGGTCGCGAGGTGCAGTCCGGGGTCCACGAGGTCGGCTGCACCGCAGTCGGCGAACGCCGTCCACACCAGGGTGTCGCCCGGCGCGAGGGTGGTGCCGCTCGCCAACACGATCGCGTCCCGTCCGTCGTCCCGCAGCAACACGCCGGTGAGATCGAGCGTGTCCGCCGTGGGGTTCCACAGCTCGACCCACCCGCACCCCGGGTCCGTGGTGCGCGGGACGAACTCGTTCACCAGCAGCTCACCGGGGCCCGGGGCCCGCGGGCCGGCGTCGGCGCCCGCCGCGGGGTCTCCGGCGCAGGGGTTGCGGTCGTCGCGGCTGGCAGGCTCCACGCTCCAGGTGTCGAGGTCGCAGCGGGCGAAGGCCACGTCCACGTCGACCGCCCAGGTGCGGTCGTCCCACGCCACCGCGTCGAGGCGCGCCCCGTCCGCGCCTTCGACCACGACCTCGTCCATGGCGCCCTCGAGCGACGCGCGCCAGGGCTCGAACGAGGTCTCCGGGGTGGTGACCGCGACCCGCCACTCGGTGTTCCCGGCTTCGAGCGAGCTGATGAGCGTGTCGAAGGTGTCGGCCAGGTTCTCCTGCTCGTCGCGCATCGACTGGGAGTTGTCGATCACCAGCAGCAGGTCGATCGCGGCCAGGCGGTCCTGCTCGAACACGTCGACCCGCGTCTGCCGGGTCACCCCGTACTCGGGGCCCCTGCACCCCATCGCCACGAAGACGAGCGTTCCGATTCGCATCCACCCACCTCGGGACAACGTGCCACCGCGTTCGTCCCCTGCCCATCGGCCGGAAACATTCTTGACTGACGGCGTCACGGCGTGCCGTCCGGCAGTCCGCGGAGGCGGCACCCAGCGGCGACATCGCAGAAGGCGCTCCGCGACAGCTTCGGGCAGCGGTGGCGGTGGGGACGCAGCGGCCAGCGACCCGCGCGCGCGCCGTCCACCAGGAACCCCAGATCCTGGGCCGCGGCCCGCAACAGCCGGCCGTCGACTGGCATCCAGGTGTCCGGCGTCTCCGGGACCCGCTGCGCTGCGTCCTTCTCGCGGAAGGTGTGCCGGACCCGGTCGTGCGCGATCGCAGCGGCCGCGCCTGCGAGCTCGGGCGGCAGCTGGCCTTCCCGCACCGCGCGCGCCAGCACCATCGCGTACACCAGGAGCTGTGGATCCTCGAGTGCCCACTGCGCGCGCCGGAAGTCGTCCCCCGAGGTCTCCGCCTTTCCGGTCTTGTAGTCGGTGACCACGAACCCGCGCGCGCCACGGTCCGTGACGAGGAAGTCCACGCGATCGATCTGCCCCTGCAGCTGCAGATCGGCGGTCCCGAACCGCAGGCGCGCCGCGGGCAGCGACACCGTCACGCCCGGGAGCCCGTGGACGGGGGCGGCGGCCTTGGTGGGACTCCCGAACGGGATCTCGGCGGCGACGTAGCTGTGCGCGATGCGTCCCGCGTCTCCCGACACGAGAGCGCGGTGGGCCGACGCTTCGGCGAGCGCGCTGCGCACGAGCTCCATCACGGGCTCGCCCAGGAACGTGGGGAGATCGGGGGCGGTGGAGGGGGGCAGCTCGTTGCGGTCGTCGATCCGGCGCAGCTCGCGCTCCTCGAGGTCGCCGCGGTCGCTGCGGTGCTGGACGATCCACGACCGCACCTGCCAGGCGGGCAGGTCGCGACCGGCGGGGACGAGCTCGCGGAACCTCCCTTCGGCGGCCACCACCGTGGGGTGGTTGCGCACCTCCCAGCTCCGCAGCGGAGCCCACCCGCGCCGCGCCGTGACCCACGCCCGGAAGTGGCGCTTCCACCTGTCCTGGAGGCCCTTCGCCGAGGCGGTGCGCGCCGCCGAGAGGGTGCCGAAGTCGTGGAGCAGGCGGTCGAACTCGACCTCGGTGGCGCCCTGCAGCGCGGCGACCGCGGCCTCCGCGTCGTCATCCCACCGCGCCGCGGGATCGTGGCGACGGAAGTCGAGCGCGGCGGCTGCGTGTTGGAGCGCGGCGTGCGCCGCCGTGCCGAGCTCGCGCGGGTCGAGGGCGTCGGTGAGCTCGGGCCGCGGACGGACCCCCAGCACCACCCCCGCGAACGCCTGCCAGGCGCAGCGCGCGAGGGGCTGGAGCAGGCGGCTGACGGACGGAGGGGGGCGGTCCGGCGCGTGGCCGGCGACCGGGAGCTGGCCCTCCCCGATGCCCTCTACGAAGCCGAGCCAGGGACGGAGCCCGTCCGGCAGGGTGGCGGCGGTCGCCTGCAGCACGGTGGACAGCGACGCAGGCGTGACCACCGGAGGGAGCTCCGGACGGGGAGCGCGGCCCTCGAGCGTCCACTCGAGGTTGGCGCCCCGCGCGAGGAAGCGCCGGGTCCCCGCATCACCGGGCAGCTCGGCCTCCGGCTCGGGCGCGCTCACCACGCGGAGCCGCCGGGTGCGCGCCAGCTCGGGCAGCTCGAGGCTCGTGCCGTAGCTTCCGACGGCGGGCAGCCCCTCGGCGGGCACCAGGGCGAGGTCGACCGGCGCCACCGTGTCGCGGCCGGAGGCGTCCGTGCGGGTCACGACGAGGACGACCTGGTCCGCGCGCCCGGCGGCCCGGCGCAGCGTGCGGAGGTGGTGCGCCAGGCGCTCACCGCCGGTGGGGACGCCGAGCGCCCTGCACTCTGCTTCGCTCAGCAGCGGGTCGGGCGGGACTGGCCGGGCGAGCCCGTGGTCGTGGACATCCAGCACCACGAGCGTGCGGCACGGGCGCCCGTCCCACTCCTCGAGCGGCAACACGTCGACGCCGTCGGCGAGCACCCCGGGGTCGAGGCCGGGGCCCGACAACACCTCGTGGATGCGTGCGGGGCTCGCCGGGTGGTCACCGCGGGCGCGGAGCGCGGCGAGGATCGCGCGGGCGACCGGATCGTCGTGGAGGCGGACCCGCAGCTCCACCAGCAGCCGGGCCAGCGCGCCGAGGGTGCGCGGCGCAGGGAGGGTGGGCCCGGGAACCTCGCCGAGCAGCTCCAGCAGCGCGTCCTCGAAGTCGTCCGCGTCGAACGCGGGGCCCCCGCCGAGCGCGTCCGGCACGGAGACCCCGCGGACCGCGGCGTCGAGCAGGCGGAGGCGCACCTCGAGGTGTCGCGCTGCGCCGACGACCCGGAGGCGGTCTTCGTCGTCCTTGGCCTTGAACCGCCCCTCCGAGAGCTCCTGCACGCGGTGCAGCCAGCGCCCCAGCGTGGCGTCTCGCAGGCGGGTGCGCTCCAGCACCAGCGCGAGCGCACGCTCGTCGAACCGCTCGACCTCCCCGTCGGACACGTCGCGGGTCAACCACGCTGCCGCTGCGGGGTGCAGGCGGCGACCCAGCGCTGCGCGCGACAACACGAAGAACAGGTCCACGGCGAGGATCGAGGGGTCTCCTCCACCGAACCAGGTCACTGCCCGCCGCACGGCGGAGGCCAACGGGTGGGTCCCCAGCGGGGTCGGGTCCCGCCAGGCCCCCCCGAGCCCGCTGCGCTCGAGGGCATCGCGCACCCGGCGCCCGGTGCTGTCCGACGCCACCAGGATCACCGTACCCCCGGGGTCGCGCGCGGCGATCGCCACCGCCAGGCGCGCCTCCGCGATCACGTCCGGCACCTCCACGGCCGGCAACGCACCTGCGCGCTCCGGCCAGGGCGAGGGGAGCGGGCCGGCCATCGCTTCCGCCACCGCCTGCTCGCCGGGTGCCAGGAACGCCGGCTCCTCCGCGAACCCGAGCGTGGCCACGCGGTCCCAGCGCATCGAGGCCGTCAGGTGGGACCCGCGGGCCCGGGCCGACGCCACGAGCGCGAGCACCTGCTCGTCGTCTGCTGCCCTCCCGAACGAAGACGGCAGCAGCTCCTCGAGCCACGCGGGCGCCGCCGACGCCACGCCCAGCGCGCGCCGGACCCGCAGCTCGCGCGCCCAGCGGTACGCCTGCTGCGCGAGGCCCGGCCGATCGCCGATGCGCCGCCCGATCACCGTGTCTGGCGGCAGGGTCGCCGCGTCGGGCGGCTCCTCGAGGTGGTGGAGCTGCACCGCGAGCCCGGCGGGCACGATCGCCTCGAGCCCCAGCACCCCACCTCGCCGGGAGGCCCACCTGCGGACGAGGGAGGCAGCGGTCCGGGTGCGGCACAACACGAGGGTGCGCTCTCCCGGACGGAGCCGGCCCACCACCTCCGCGACCCACGCGTCGGACGGCGAGTCACCGCCCGGAAGCGAAGGCACCACCCACCTCTGGCGCGAAGGCCGCACCGTCGTGTTGCCAGCGCTCGACCCGGAGTCCGCCGGGCCCGAACGTGTAGGCGGCGCACGAGGCCACCCGGCCGCGCTCCGGTTCGTAGGCGTGGCCCGAGGTCCCGCAGTCGATGACCGGAATGCGGTCGCCGTCCGGCAGCGTGTAGTCGGCGCGGAACCCGTGGTGGACGTGGCCGCAACAGATCAGGTCCGGACGGCGGGGCGCCGCCGCGAGCAGCGCGGCCAGCTCGGCGGAGTCGGTGAGCCCGTGGGACCACTTCACGTACGGGTCCCCCCGCCGGTCGACGGGCGGGTGGTGCAGGGCGAGGACGACGCTGCGGTCGCGGAGCGCGGGGTCTGCCAGGTGCGCCGACAACGCGCTGCGCTGGCTCTCCGGCACGTACCCATTGGCGGTCAGCCAGGTGGGGCGGTTCGTGTCCAGGCCGAGGATCGTGAGCGAACCCACGTCGAGCCGCGCCACCGGCCCCTCCCCCCCACACCATGGGCCGAACCAGCGCCGGAACCGGCCGTCCGCCACCACGTCGGGGGCGTAGGCGTCGTGGTTCCCAGGGATGATCAGGGTCGGGATCCGCTGGAGCAGCGGGTCGAGGGCCTCGTGGGCGAGCCGGAACTCGTCGTCCAACGCCTGCGCGGTGAGGTCTCCGGAGATCAACACCACGTCGGGCGCCTCGGCGATCGCGTGGGCGACGAGCGCTGCCTGCACGTCCGGGTCGTACTCGTGGCGTCGGCCGCGCAGGTACAGGTTCGCCGTGCCGAGCGCGCGCTTCACGGTGAGGTCGGCGAGGCGGGGTGGAGCGAACCAGTGGAGGTCCGTGGCGTGGAACAGCCTCACGGGCGCGCCCGCGGGCGGAACCCGACCACCAGGTAGCCGAGCGTGAGCAGCGTGAGCACGGTGAGGAGCACCGAGGTGGTGGCGGGCACGCCGCTCGCCGCTACCAGCACCCGCACCCGCTCGCTCCCTGCGCGGACCTCCGTGAGGCCGCTGGCTTCGGGCGTCCAGCGCACCCGACCCCGACCATCGGTGATGCCGACGGCCAGCTCGCGGCTCCCGGCCAGCCCCGGACGGACCACCACCCGCACGGTCTCGCCCGCTGCAGGCTCGCCGTCGCGCACCACCGTGACGACGGTCTCGACTGCGTCGTGGGGAGGGCTCTCGAAGCCCACGTCGGCCAGGGCCGCTGCGCACCAGGTGAAGATCACGTCGCCTCCTGCGGCGCGGTCACGAGGCGGGTGGCGACCCACCAGAACACCACCACGACGAGGCCGCCGATGGCCACCGCGGCGCTGGGTTCGGAAGGCCACGGTCCCAGGCCGGCGGCGACGGTGAGCAGCGCCCCACCCGCCAGAGACGGGATGCGATCGACGCCCGTCGAGGTCCACGCGATCCGCAGGCACAACGCTGCGGAGAGCGCAGGCGCAACCACGCTCGTCACGAACGGCAGCGCGCCGGCAGCGGGACCACACAACCAGCCGGCTGCGAGGGCCACGAACAGCGGCCGCAGCGACGTCACCGGGCCTGCGAGGGCGAGGGCCGCCGCCCCCAGGCCCAACGCGACGGCGTCCGATGCAGGTTGACCGAGCGCGGCTGCGTGTGCTGCGCCGGCGCGCACGGAGAGCACCAGCGCGAGCGCGAGGCCCACCCCGGCCGCAGCGAACGGGGCGCGCCGCTCCCCGGGCTCACGGCGGAACAGGGACAGGCTCCCGGACGCCGCGCCCGCGCCCACGACCCCCAGCACCACGGCGCCGGGGGCCCACGCGCGCCAGGACTCGAAGTGCGGCTCCAGGAGGGTCCACGGGAGGGCGGGGACCCTGTCGGACGTGGCGTCCACCGTGAAGACCGGCCACGACGCGGCGGCCACCATCACCGCGAGCGCTGCTCCGGCCACGAACCGGCCCGGGCGCGTGCGGACCAGCACCTGGCCCGCGAACAGCGCCCCGAGCGCAGTCGCGGCGGCGAAGGCGGCGCCGGCTCCCAGCTGGCGCCCCCCCTGCCACGGAACCGCGAGGGAGGCGACGGCCGCGGCGGCCCACGTGGTGAGGGTGGTCTCGGCGAGCGCGTCGCGCACCGGGTCGCGGCGCTCCTCTCCGCTGCGCCACTCCCGCAGCGCGAGGGGCGCCCCGAAGAACCCCGTCACCACCGCGGCGCAGAACAACGGCGCCAGCCCACCCGCGCGGAGGGCCTCCGGCACGAGGCACAGGACAGGCAGCGCGCCGACGGCTGCCAGCGCGGTGGGGGCGACCACCGGCCGCGGGGGAGACGACATGGGTCCCTCTATCCCCCCGGGCACCCCTCTGCGCGCGGGGCGTCAGGCGGAGGCCTGGAACTCCCGCGCCAGCCCCAGCATCACCCGCACCCGCGCGTCGGCCTCCGAGGCGAGCGCGGCGTCGAGCACGGGAACCAGCCCCGGGGACGGGAACGCGCTGCAGGACTGGGCCGCTGTCTTGCGGACGCGCCAGGAGGGGTCGCGCAGCGCACGCTCGAGCAAGCTGGCGGCCACGGTGTCGGGCGTATTCGGGAGCGCCGCAGCGGCGAACACGCGCAGACCCTCGTCCGGGTCCTCGAGCAGGGACGACAACACCGCGACTGCGGGCTCGAACCAGTGCGCCAGCACCGTGAGGCGGGTGATCCCCACGCCGCGAACGTACGCCGCCGGGTGGCGGGCCGCCTCCGCCACCGCCGCGAGCGTCTCCGTCGTCACGGACTGCACCCGGCAGATCTCCAGGAACGCGTCCACCATGCCCTCGAGCACGCGGCGTTCGCCGGGGTCGGTCACCACCTCCTCGAAGTTCGCGACCTCCACCTCGCGGGAGAACGAGAACAGGCGAGGCTTCTTGCGTCGCGTGGTCATGCGGGTCCCGGAGCGGGGGAAGCGGTTGTACCACGACCCGTCCGCCGCGTGTCGTGGCATGCTGAGCGGCACCAGGGTGGAGGCGACCGTGTGGTGGTGGCTGTGGGCCTGCAGCGGCGCAGACAAGGGACCCGGCCCGTCCGACACGGCCCACACGGGCCTCGAAGACGCGGACGAGGACGGCTTCGCCGCGGGCCAGGACTGCGACGACGGCGATCGGTTCACCTACCCGGGCGCGCCCGACGAGGCGTACGACGGCGTGGACAGCGACTGCGCGAACGACGACGACTTCGACGCCGACGGCGACGGCCACCGCCCTCCCGAACACGAGGGCGCCGACTGCAACGACTTCGACGAATCCGTCTCGCCCGACGCCGACGAAGCCCCGTACGACGGGTCCGACAACGACTGCGATCCGGCGACCCCCGACGACGACGTCGACGGCGACGGGTTCCGCGTGTTCGAGGAGTGTGACGACACAGACGCCTCGGCCTTCCCCGGTGCGTTCGAGGTGGCGTTCGACGGCGTCGACCAGGACTGCGACGGTGCCGTGGACGCGACGCCGTTCGGGGAGGTCCCGTGGGACTTCGTCGTCCCGGAACCGCCCCGCGCCGTGGATACGCCGCACGGGGTGGCCGTGCTCGTGCGCGCCCGCAGCGTGACCCGCCCGGGGCTCGACCCCGAGGACGATCCGGTGGTGGTCGTGCCGCTGCCCCATACGCTGCAGGGCGCCGGCCCCCTCGAGGAGCCCGCGACGGTGGTGTGGGGCCTCGCCGACGCGGACCCGGTGGCCGACGCGGCCGTCGCCGTCGTGGGGGACGGCCTGTCGGCGGGGTTCGCGTGGCTCGCGGGCAACGGGTACGGCTACCTCGCGACGTTGGCGCTCGAGTTCGTGCCGGGCGTCGGCTGGTTCCCGGGGCAGCTGTCGTACACCGAGGACGTGTTCCAGGAGCACACCGCCGTCGACGTGTGGGAGGTGGGGGGCGACGTGTACGCAGCGGGTGGGGGGGCCCAGGGCGTGGGCTACGCCCGCGCGGGCGGGCTCTTCGCCGACGGCGGGCTCGACCCTGGCGCGGCGGGTGGGGTGGCGACGTTCCGCGACCCCGGCGCGCCGGACACCTTCGTGACGTGCGACGCCGCGGACTGCACCTCCTGGACCTACGATCCCGACCTCGCCGATCCCCGGCCGCGGCGGGCGACAGCGCAGCCCTGGGCTGGCTCGGGGGTCGCGACCGCCCGGGTGCGCGGCGGGCAGCTCACGTGGACCGACGGAGGCCCGGGGCTGTCCTGGACGGACGGCACTGCGTCGGTGGTGGTGCTGGGGACCGAGTCCGTCACCGCCGGCGAGCTCGTGGTGGTCGACGACGTGCTGTACGGCGTCGCCGTGGTGAACGGTGCCCTGCACCTGCTGCGGGGTCCGCTGGCGGGTCCGTTCGACGACGTCGTGTTGCCCGTCGTCACGGCTGGCGGGCGCACCCTGAGCCCCACCGGCGCCTCCCTCGTGGTGCGGCCGGGATCGATGTTCCTGGCGGTGTCGGCGCTCGACACCACAGGGGGCGCGGACGCTGTGTTGTACGCCACCTTGCAGCGCTGACCCGGCAAGCGCCGAACGGGCTATGGGGTGGGTCCGCGGAGGCGCTGTGTCCACCCCGTCCCACTCGCCCGGGAACCCGGTCACCCGCTGGCTCGGCCAGACCTTCTTCGCCGGGCTGCTGGCGCTCGCCCCCCTGTACATCACGTTCAAGATCCTCCAGATCGTGTTCGAGACGGTCGACAAGCCGCTGGGCAAGCAGATCAACGTGCTCGTGCAGCAGCTCACGGGCTGGGACGTCCACCTGCCCGGGCTCGGCATCCTCGCCACCGCCACGATCGTGTTGCTCATCGGCTGGCTCACGCGGCTGGCGCTGTTCCGGTGGGTGTTCCGCGCGCTGGAGCGGCTGATCGAGCGCGTTCCCCTCGTCCGGTGGCTGTACAACGCCGCCCGCCAGGTCGTGGCGCAGTTCGCGCAGAACGATCTGCCGTTCTCCGAGGTGTGTGTGGTCGAGTACCCGATGGTGGGGCGCTGGACCCTCGGGATGATCGCGCGGCGCACGGTGTCGACCGACCCCAACGACGACCGCGTCGTGGTGTTCTTTCCATCGAACCACCTCCACCTCGGGTACCCCGTGATCCTGCGGCGCCACGAGGTGCACGTCATCGACATGACCGTGGAGGACGCGGTCAAGTTCTTCGTGAGCTGCGGCGTCGTGGGCCACGAGCAGCTGTTGACGCAGGCGGGCGCGAACCTCCGCATCGCGCTCCCGATCCCCGCAGCCGACGCAGCGCGCGCGGCGGCCCCGGTCGGTTAGACGCACCCCGGAGGCGCCCATGTGGTGGTTCGTGGTGGGGGCGGCCCAGGCTGCCGAGTTGGAAGGCGAGCTGTTCGGCAAGCCGTTCGTCGTGGGTTCGGCGCTCGGCCTCACCGACCCTGCGCAGCCCGGGACCCTCTCGGTGCTGGTCACGTCCGAGCGGCTGACCTGTGACAAGGCGCGCGCGATGCGGAGCCAGGGCCCCGGTGGGTCGGGAGACAAGAAGCAGAAGCCCCCGCCGCCGATGATGCTGGCCGCGTTCACCACCATCGACACGGACGCCCTGGCGGCCACGGTGATGACGCTCGGACCGAAGGGCCTGGGCGCGCTCGGCGGCACGGTGACGCTGGCGGCGGTCCCCTCGGACGTGGGGGAGACGGGGTATCTCCAGGTCGCGCTGGCCGCGACGCCGGGGTCCCGGGACGGTGCGTTCGGCGCGATGGTCGCGAGCGCAGACACCGACGCCCTGAAGGGCCGGGTGGGGTTCGAGCTGTGTGACCCGCTCCTGGCCCGGCCTTCGCTCGCGGGGACGGTGTTCGAGTCGACGAAGCTGCACCTCGTCGAGAAGTCGATGTTTCCGGACCGCGCGCCCGACGAGATGGACCTCCAGATCCCGCTCCCGAAGGGGTGGACGAAGGGCGAGTCGCAGCTCGGGACCCCGCAGTGGACGGCGCCGGACGGTCTCACCAAGCTCTCGATCGGGCTCGAGTCGCCGTCGGAGCCCTTCGAGGCGTCGACGAAGGAGCGGGTGGACAGCCAGGTCAAGGCGTTCCAGACCGACACCACGCAGGGCGAGCTGGTGGTGGGCAAGCTCGCCGCCGAGAACGCGTTCGTCGCGCGCTGGCGCTACCGGTGGGGGACCGGCCCCTGGAGCAACACCCTGGAGGTCTTCCGGCAGGGCGCGGACTGGCCCTTCGCCGTGAAGTGCAAGGTGGAAGGCTCCGACACCGCAGTGGCCGAGGTGTTCGACGCAGCGGAAGCCGCGTGTGTGGCGCTCACGCACGCCCCCTGATCCGCGGGCGCCCTGACGAGCGCGCAGTTCAGAAGAACTTGCACTGGTGGTGCGACAGGTACGTCACCCGGTCGCCCGCCACCGGTCCCTGGCCGAGCTGGCGGCCGTTCGACGCGAACGTGAACACCACGGTCCCGTCGGGCTCGGTGCGCAGGTCGTA
>JBIKWC010000132.1:0-18393 GCA_044356535.1 Myxococcota bacterium | reverse complement strand
CGCCCAGGGCGGGGCCTTCGGTGCTGCCCGGCCCGCCGGTGGCGAGGTACACGACCTCCCAGTGCTGGGCGCCGCCCGAAGCCACGTCCGGGTGGTCGAACGCGACGAACAAGGAGGCCGCGTCCCAGGTCACGCCGCCCTGGCTGTTGTTGGCGCTGGTGGTGGTGAACAGCTCGTCGCCGCTCCACTCCGCCAGCGAGCCGTCCACCGTGACGGGGTTCGACCAGGAGGGCGCGCCGACCGTGCGCACGAGGGCGTTGGACTTCTCCGAGCTCCCGCCCCCGGCGCCGCGACGCACCGCCGCCTGGAAGGTGTACCGGGCGCCCTGAACGAGCGTGGAATCCACCGGGAGCTGGAGCGTGGCCACGCCCTGCGCGTCGGCGACGCCGAAGCCGGCATAGACCGTCTGCGCCCCCAGGTCGAGGCACAGGCCGCCGAGGAACGCCAGGCACGGCCCCGCGGCCACGCCCCCGACGCTGGCGGCGAAGTACACCGTCTCGCCCGGGTCGGCGTTCCCGGCCGACAGATCCAGCACGCCGCCCGGGTACACGCCGCTGCCGACCAGGACGAGCGGGCCCACGAGTGCCTGCACCTCGCCCTGGGGCACGTACGCCGACGGCTCGGGCCAGGGTCCTGCAGAGAACGGCGCCTCCGGCTCCACGGGAGCGCAGGCGAACACGGCGATCAGGGGCAGCGAGCGGAACATGGGACCTCCGGGGTCCGGATACCGTAACGCTACCTTGAGTTACGGCCAGTCAGGTCCCGAACTCGAGGGTGCTCTGGACCTCCACGTCGCACGGCGGGGTGACGCCCATCAGCCCGAGGGCGGCGGTGCACAGCGCGTCCTCGCAGTCCGCCGTGCCCTGTTGGGTCGCCGTCGCGTCTTCGCCCGTGCTGAAGGTGCCGGACGCAGTGCCGTCGACGGCGATCTCCGTACCGGAAGTCGAGTACCCGCCGGGGAAGCGGTCGGGGCAGTCGAAGTCGCTGCCCTCCAGCGTGCAGTCGAACACCCAGTCCCCGTCGTCGATCGTCAGGGTGCCGTCGCCGTTGTTCACGAGCTCGAACGTTCCGTTGTCGAGCCCGAGGAGCGGAACGATGCCGCAGGAGTCGGACGGGGTGCCGGCGCTCGTGTAGGTCCACGTGCCGCTCTTCGGGTCCGTGGCGCTGCCGCTGTCCCCACAACCGACCACGCCGAAGACCAGGACCAACCACCGTGCGCGCATGCGGCACCTCCGGCCGCATCGTCGCACACCGGTCAGGTGCAGGGTGGAACGTCCACGTCCTCCCCCGCCAGCCGGCCGACCTGCGCCCGCTCCCGCCGCCAGAAACACAGCTCGTCGGCGCGTCCCAGGTACCCATAGCGGTAGATGGTGGCGTTCTGGTCGAGGGGGAGCAGGATGCGGTCGCCCCCGAGCCACAGGGTCGCGGCCCGGCGCCGTGCCACGGCCTCCTCGCCCGCCGCGAGCGCTTCGTCCGCCGCCGCGAGGGACTGGTCGAGGGGCTGGCCCCGGGCAGCCGCGAGCGACGCGGAGAGCACGTGCGCGGCGAAGCGACCGCGGGCCACGTCCACGGCGAACCCGTCGCGCAGCTCGTCGAAGAACGGGTCGCCGTCGCGCACGCCGTCGAGGGTGACGCCGAGGGCCTCGGTGCCATCGGCCAGGGCGAGCAGGCCGGCCACGGTTCCGTCGAGGTCGGTGAGTGCGGCCGGCGGCAACGCGACGACCTCGGTGGGGAGCGGTCGGTCGGGCTGGCTCAGGATGCCGAGCGTGTTGTCGCCGAAGTCGATGATGGCGTCCCGGCTGGCCATCCACGGGGCCAGGCGCTCGACGATCAGCTTCTCGTGCTGGAGGTCGGCGAGGCCGATGACGGCGTCGGCGGCGACGCTCCCGTCGGCCCCGAACGGCGCCCAGGTGGCGGTGATGGTGTCCTCCCAGCGCGTGGGGAGGGTGTGGTTCCACCGCAGGATGGCGTGGTCGTTCTGCCAGTAGCCCCACTCGGCGCCGCTCGAGAAGGTCACGTGGTCCTGGAGCGACAACCCGCGGCTGCGCAGCTCGTCGAGGTCGACGAACCGGCTGCGGAGGTACACGGGGAGGTAGGTGGGCACGGAGTTGTCGAACGCCACCCAGTACGCGGACTCGGGGTGGTAGCCCACGGGCTCCCCGGTGGTGAGGTGCTCCTCCAGGAACTCCCGGTGCTCGGTGAACTCGTCGTGGAGGTAGGCCCCGCCCGCGTCCTCGTAGAGGTTGTAGTACATCACCGTGTGGATCCAGGGCGTGGCGCCCTCGATCTCGTCCGCGAGGAAGTAGTACAGGAGCTCCTCGCCCTGGTACTCGATCCGCAGGTCGTCGTAGTTGCCCACGTGGATGGTGGTCACCACGTCCTTCACCGTGGGGAGCTCCTCGCGGACCAGCGCCACGGCGTGGTTCCCGGTCTCGACGAACTTGTCCGGCTCCTCTCCGGAGAACTCGCCGAACGACATCGACAGCGTGTCGAGGCCGAGCGGGGCCAGCAGGGCCAGGCGCTCGCGGACCGCGTCGTCGTCGAGCTCGTCGGTGTCCACCAGATCGAACGCCTGCTGCAGGTTGGCGGACCCGAACAGCTGGACTCCCAGGCCGTACGTCATGCCCCGGGCGTGGGCGTAGTCGACGAGGCCCTTCGTGTGGGCCTGCCAGTCGGGCGCGATCAGCGAGAGGCGGACGATGTCGTCGAGGGCGGGGTACTGCACGTAGTTGCCGCGCGACTTGACGATCCAGTCGAGGGTGCGGCGGGCGCGCTCCGCGCTGTCCGCTCCCGGCTCCCAGAAGTCGTAGTACGCCTCGATCGGGTGGAGCGTGTGCAGGTGCAGGCCGCGCCGCGCGGTCTCCGGGGTGACGAGCCCGGAGGACAGGGAGAGCTCGCCCACGTCGGGGAGGACGTCGGGGCGGTGCGTCCGGTGGGGGTGGTAGAAGCCCCACCCGCCGGCCTCGAGGACCTCGGCCAGGCCGTACTGCAGCCCGAGCACGTCGCCGGCGTGGACGGTGACCGTGCTCCGTCCCTGGTCGAGGACGTAGCTGCCAGCGGGGCCGGGGCGGTCGAGCTCGAGGGTGATGGCGGCGCGGGACACGCCTTCGTCCACGATCACGCGATCGTCGTCGAGGAACCGAACGTAGTCGTCGAACACGGGGCGGAGCTCGGCGGGGACCACGACGCGGAGCTCACCGTCGGTGGGACGACAGGCGAAGAGGAAGGACCACACGCGAACCTCCTCAGTACGCGCAGATGACGGTGGAGATGCCCTGGACCGTCGTGAACCGCTCGCGGCCCTGGCCGAGCTGCTCGGACATGAAGTTGGCCACGAACTGCTCGTCGAGGGCACCGGGGCGCTGCAGCACCTGCTGGCACACGACCTTGGTGCCCGCGGCCTCGGCGGGGGTGAACGCGGACGACGCGAAGCCGGCGGCGACAGCGACGAGGACGGCGACGACGGCGAGGAGCGGGCGGGACATGGGGCCTCCGAGCGCACTGCGTATCCTGACGGCAGGCCGACCAGCGCCGTGACGGTCCGTGTCTCAGGATGTCGGACAGCGACCGGGAGGAGGGCTGCGCCGGATGTCGCGGTCCGGGGGCGCGCAGCCGGTGGCCGAGGCGTGGCGCAGCCTCCGAGGCTGATCTCTCTGGTGGCACGGGTCGTGCTAGTGCCAGCGCAGCGCGCGGAGGTCGGGATGTCGGGTCGGGTGCTGGGGGTGGTGGGGCTGGTGGGAGCGGGTCTCGCGTCCCTGGTGGCGTGTTCGTACTTCTCGCCGTTCTGTCCGTACGGCGTGACCCCGTTCGATCGCCAGTCGGACGTGTCGACCGACACCGTGATCGAGTTCCAGGTGGGGGAGGGGCTGCCCGAGGACCTCCCGCCCCTCGACGACACCGTGACCTTCACCACCGCGAGCGGTCGCCGCGTCCCGTTCCACCTCCAGGTGCGCCCCGCGGAGGGGGTGGTGCGGGTGATCCCGGACGAACCCCTGTCGCCGGACACGGACTACGAGGTCTCCGGGATCGACTTCTACGCGCTGCGGACGGAGAACCACTGGTGGGGCCCCATCCCCGGTGAAGACCGCGACTACACCGTGTCCCGCTTCCGCACCGGGCCGCAGCTGGCGCTGCTCGACCTGTTCGGGCTGGGAGAAGACGGCGTGGTGGTGGCGTTCTCGGAGGCCGTGGACCTCGACGCGGTGGAGGGGCGCGTGCGCTTCGGAGACGAGGCTACGGGCTGGGTCACCACCGAGGTGGTCGGCCATTGGGAGGGCCAGGCGCATCTGGTGTGGCTGTTGCCCGTGGACGCGGTGGACGGGGTGTACGCGGTCTCCGTCGACGCTGGCCTGGTGAGCGTCGCCGGAGCCTCCCTCGAGCCCCTGGCCGACGGGCTGGCGTGGACCCCCGGCTCCGACCGGGAGGCCGAGCTCGTCCAGTTCGGCGGCGCGCCCTACTGCTCCAACACCCTCTGACCCGTCCGCCGGAGAACACGCCGATGTGGTTCGTCCCCTGTGTCGCTGTCGCTGCCGAGCCGTGGACCGCTGCCCCGCGGGAGCCCCTCGCCGAGGAGTGGTCCGACGGTCTCACCCAGCGCCCCGTCCGCACGCCGGCGGTGGCCCTGTCGGGCGTCTCCGTGGTGAACGCGGAGCTGTCCCCGTCGTTCGGCGATCTGTCGCTGCAGTACGGCGCCGCCGTGGAGGCGAACGCGTACGTGGGGATCTCGGTCGACGCCCGGGTGGTGTCGATCGACACGGTCGAGGGCGCGACGACGGGGCTGCAGACCGCCGGCGCGCAGGGCTGGGTGGTGCTGGACCTGGACAACGTGCGGCACGGGCTGGGGTTGGCCTGGGTGGAGCCGACGGGCCTGGCGCGGGGCTGGTACCTGTACCACCCGCTGGAAGGGGGCCGCCGGGTCGTGGGCACGTACGACGCCTACGTGGATCTGGGCCGCTTCGACCTCGCCCTGGACACGCGGCTCGGGTTCGGCCAGGGCTTCGGTGTGCAGCTCACGGGCACGGTCGCCGGGGTGGTGGAGCTCGACCGCCACGTGGCGGTGACCGCGGGCGTGCAGGGCGGCCTCGCCCCGACGGCGACCGCGCTGATCGGCGCCCTGGTGCGGCCGGTGCCGCAGCTCGAGGTGGGGGTGTCGCTCGGGGTGCCGGTCGCGGTGTTCGTGGACACCCCGACGGGTGAGCTGCAGCCGGGGTTGCGCGCGAAGGCCTGGTTCTAGTCCACGATCTCGTAGCGATGGACCATCGTCTGGCCCGCGCGCACGAACTCGACCTCGAACTTGTCGTCGTTCTTGCAGAACAGGTACGTGGACATCAGCTGCGGCATGGTGTTGAGCTTGTGGCCGTTCACCTGGACCACCACGTCCTTGTTGCGCATGCCCAGGTGGTAGGCGTCGTGGGTCCGGACACCGAGGAGCTCCCAGCCGGGGTCGTGCTCCTTCACGTTTCCGAGCCGGTACGGGTCGTCCTGCCAGTGGGTGACGAGCGCGCGCGTCACCCGCCAGCTGGTGGGCCCCACCTGCTCGAGCCCGGCCGGCACGGGGCCGGGGGTCGGTGGCTTCTTCACCTTCTTCTGGACAGGCTCGGGCCGGAGCGTGGACGGGGCCCTGGGCTCCCGCGGCGGCCTGGGCCCGCGGAGCTTCGCCTTGCGCTGCTTGCTCCGGGCGGGTGGCGCCGGGGCGGGGGCCTCCGGGGCAGCGGTGTCGCCGGTGCCATCGGCGGCGACGGCATCTCCGGTGTGCACGGCGTCGACGACCTCGACCGGCACCTCCTCGTTCGGCGGCTCCGCCCCCAGGCCCGAACACGCCAACGAGAGCGCCACCACCCCGAGGAGCCACCACCGCATCGGCCGATTGTAGCGTGGCAGCTGCCGACCTGGGATCGGATAGGGCGAGGGGAGGGGTGGGCGGCATGTGGGTGCTCGGGTTGTTCGGCTGCGGCGGCGACAAAGACGGCCAGGACACCGCTCCGGTGGACACGGACACGGACACGGACACGGACGCGGACACCGATTCGGACACGGACACCGACACCCCTCACTCGGCGGGCGCCCACTCCGCGGCGCCACACTCGGCCGTCGACGAGACGACGCAATGGACGGGCGCGTTCCACGTCGACGTCACCGACTCGGGCTTCGTGGCCAACATGGACAGCTGCGACACCACCTTGACGGTGATGGTCGATCCCAGCGGCGCCCCCGCGGTATCCGGGACGGTGTCGTGCACGATGGCCGGCATCCTGGCGGGCCAGACGTTCACCCTCGAGCTCGAGGGGGACTACCCGGTGGGCGCGACGTTCGGTGGCGTCGCCGCGGGGACCTGGCCGGCCGTGCCCACGCCGATCGCGTCGACGTGGGACGCGCGCTTCGTGGACGCGGACACCTTCACCGGGACCTCGATCGGGCGTTGGTCGAGCGGCGGAGAGCAGGCGTTCGACTGGTCGGCGACCTTCACGCTCGACCTCGTGCCGTAGCGCCTTCAGTCCGTGAGGAACGTCGCCACCGCGAGCAGCGCGTAGGCGGCGTCCCGGAGCGCCCGGGTGTCGGCCAGCCTCCCTGTCGCGCCGCGCGCGGCGTCCCACAGCGACTGCACCCAGGTTCGGTCGCGTTCCCCCCGCACCGTGCCCTGCAGCGGGTGCGGGAGGGCGGCTGCGGCGGCAGCGAGGGGGCCGTCAGGGGGGTGCTGGGGCACAGGTCCACGGCGTCTCGCTGCCGCCAGGCGCGTAGAGGCTGCTGGTCTCCCGGGCGAGCTCGGTCCCCGCTGCGTCGAACGCCACGACCTCCCACTGGTACGCGTGGGCGTACACGAGGTCGGACGGCAGGGTGAAGGTCTCGTCCGGAACCGACGACCACGTGGCCGACGGGAGGAGCTCGTTCGCCGTGGTGTCTGCCCAGCGGACCGCGTAGGTGGTCGCGTAGGGGACCTCGTTCCAGGTGAGGGTCGGTCGCGGGGTCTCGACCACCGCCCCGGCCTTGGGGGAGGTGACCACGAGCACCGGCGCGAGCACCATCGGCCCTGCGCAGGGCCCGTGGGCACACTTCACCACGCCCTCGGCATCGATCCGGAGCCCGATCCCCCGGTTGGGCTCCCACCCCGGAGCGGACGCGCCCAGCCATAGGTACGTCGCGCCAACGTCGACCCGGACCTCGAACGTCCCGTCGTCGCTCACGGGGAACGATTGGCGGTGTTCGGCGCCCCGGATCCTGATCACCATGCCCTCGGGGGGTGGCGCGACCCAGCTGATCGTGCCGGTGACCCACAGGTCGAAGTTGCCGTTGGCGCGGGCCTCGAGGTGCGCGCCGTCCAGGGACTCGTAGGGGAGGGGCGTTGGCATGGTGGATTGTACCCGGGTCACGAACCGCGGAGGTCGAGGTCGAGCTGGACCCAGTACGGCGCGAAGCCCAGGGCCTCCCAGAAGGCCAGCGCGTGGGGCGCCCGGGCGAGCGTCCTGAGCGTCACCTCGTGCAGGCCGTCCTCCCGCGCTCGCTGGGCCACGACCTCGAACAGCGCTCGTCCGACTCCTGATCGGCGGTGCCTGGGTAGCACATAGAGCTCGTGGACGTGAAGCGTGTGGTGCCTCCGGTCGGCGCGGACGAAGCCCAGGAGGTGCCCGCCGTCCTCCGCGACGAACAGCTCGGGCGGGGCCCGCTGGCGCAGCTCGTCCTGAAGCGCTCCGACCCGCCACGCTCGTCCGAGCCCGCTGTCCTCCGCGGCGTACCGGGCATCGAGCGCGACGGCCTCGGCGCGAAGCTCGTCACCGAGGGCGATGATCCGCTCGACGTCGTCGGGCGTTGCGCGTCGGACGGTCCCGGGCATCTCGCTGCTGCGGTCACTGTATCCGGTCGGACCCGGCACGTTCGGCCCGAGCCCGGCTGTCCCGACCACGGCCTGTGGGCACTTCACGAGCGCCGTGATGTCCGACCACTGCTCCACGCGGAACGCCAGGATGTCCCCGACGCTCTCGGGGAACCAGGAGAGGGCCTTCAGGTCCTTCTCGGACAGGAGCAGGAAGCCAGGAGAGGAAGGAACGCAGGAAGGTCCGCGCCGCTGGTGGGTCGGTTGCGGGTCGGCCGTCTTCGGGGTCCTTCTCGGACAGGAGCAACTCGTCGCGCGCACGAACGCGACACGGGCTCGAAAACCATGGTGGGCCTAATCGACGGCAACCTCTTGCACGACGCATCCCGCGAGCCGCATCGCGGTCAGGAGGGCCTGAGCCTTCTCATTCGGTACCACAACCGTCCGTCCGAGGTGGTCGAAAAAGGTGATCGTGCCAACATCAGACACGACGCGTGTAACGGCTAGATTGCACGCCGAGGCGAGCCTCGAAATGTTCCAAGCCGCCCTGTTTTCCAGGTTCGCCATCTCGAGGCCACTACTCTGGAGAGACTCCCAGAGGCGATGGAGCGGAACATCACTCAGCGTCGCGACACCGCCCTTGAACGTAAGGACATCGGCCCTGGAGGCAACCGAAGTCGCTCGAACCACGAGGCGAGAAGCCGTGTGAAGGACGACGCGAGCATGGCCCAACGGTCCGGAGCGATCCCAGAGGAAGGCGAAGTCTCCGGACATTCAAGTCGCTCCAACCGCGCATTCGCTCGTGCCGCCCATCCACTCTGCGAACCTCTGCGACGTCCTCTGCGAACCTCTGGGTCCCGCAGGAAGAACACAGCGCCGCGGACGCCAGGAAGATGCAGCTTGCCGGCATCGCGCCTCTTCAGAGCCCGCTGGAGGCGGAGACGCGACCATGTGCGATGGTACCACCCGCCGGGTTTGTGGGTCGTCACGTGCACCCGAACCCGCCTGCGGCGAGGGCCCAGCACCGGACCGCGTCTCCGGCGACCACCGGGTGCACGTCGACGAACCCTGCGTCGCCACCGACCTGCAGGGCGCAGCCCGGGCCCACCGGCACCCAGGTCTCCGCTCCCGGGGTCAGCGGGACCGCCGGTTCGCCCCAGCAGCGCGCGGCCGTCAGCCCGGAATCCGCGCCCACCTTCACCGAGACGGTGCTGCACGACATGCCGGAGCCGGCCGCCACACACCGGGCCGTGCCCTGCGGTTCGGTGTCCTTCCAGCAATCCGCGACGTCGATCGGGGCTCCGGGCTCGAACACGAGGAGCCGCGGGCCGTCGTCGCAGTCCACGACGCCAGGGCGGACCGGCTCGCCGGGAGCGAGCGCCAGGTGCGCGGGCGTGGGCACGAGCGGCTCGTTGGTGACGTACCCGAGCAGGCGCAAGTCGGCGAGGTCGGCTTCCCCGTGCTGGACCTCGACGCGCCAGCCGAACAACACCGCGGCCTCGGTGAGGTCCGCCCACCACTCCGGGCACGTCGGCACGACGGGGGAGGCGGGGCTGGCGGCGCCGGCGAGCCACAACGCGGCGACCGGCAACGTGACGAGCCTCCCGCCGGGCGCGACCACCGCGCGTACGCAGGCGCCGCCCCTGCGGAGGAGGCGGGCCGCGTCGACGGGGCCCATCGCCGCGAGGTCGTGGACCCGCTCCCGGCACTGCGCACACGCGCGGGTGGTGGGGGAGTCGGGCGCGAGCTCGCTCCAGGACTTCGGACAGGGGCGCTCGATCTTCGGCATCCGCGCAACGTGCCGGAACCCGTCAGCAGTGCGCCGTCACGGTTCGTCACGTCGCCTGGAGCGCGGGGCGTGACCGGTAGACTGGGACATGGAACCTCGGCCCCGCACCCCGTACACCTACCGCGAGTACGCCCTCCTGCCCGAGGACACGCGCCGGTGGGAGCTGATCGACGGAGACTTCTTCGTGAGCCCTTCGCCGGGCTCGCGGCACCAGACCGTGTCGCGCCGTCTCCAGTACGCCTTCATGACCCAGCTCGAGGCCACCGGGGTCGCCGAGGGGTTCAGGACGTATTCCTCGCCGACGCCGACGTGGTGCAGCCCGACATCGTCGTCGTCCGCGACAGCGCCATCGTGACCGAGCGCGCCATCGAGGGGATCCCGGACCTCGTGGTGCACCTGAGCTGAACGAGCGGGGGCTCAGGACCCGGAGAACTGGATCTCCGGCCACACCATCGCCGGGGTGCGGACGGCGCCCCAGGTCCAGGGGTCGTTGCCGACCTCGGCGAGGGAGTCCAGCAGCGTGAGCAGGTTGCCCGAGACGTTCATCTCGGACAGGTGGGCCACGACCTCGCCGTGCTCCAGCAGGAGCCCGCGGACCCCCATGCTGAAGTCGCCCGTCGCCGCGTTCGAGGAGCCGCCCAGGAACGAGGTGATCGAGATCGCGCGCGGGAGGTCCCGGGCGATGGTCGCGAAGGGGCGGGTCCCCGGGCGCACCACCCAGTTCGAGCGCCCGCCCGTGGTCGGGGGGATGCCGAGCTTGCGGGAGTGGTAGGTCGAGACGTAGTAGTCCTGGAGCACGCCGTCGCGGACGACCGGCATGGGCCGCGCCACCAGGCCGTCGCCGTCCCAGGGGCGCGAACCGAGGCCGCGCGGGATCGTGGGATCGTCGAGGATGTCGAGCAGCGGGCTCGCGATGCGGGTGCCCCGGCGATCGAGCAGACAGCTGCGCCGTTCGTGGAGGGAGGCGCCCGAGATCGGCCCCGACAACATCCCCAGGATGCGGCCGGCGATGCGGTTCTCGAGGATCATCGGGTACTTGCCCGACGGGATGGGGTGGCTGCCCACCGTCCACCGGGTGCGCTCCACGGCCTCGCGGACGACCCGCTCGACGGTCGGCTGGTCGGCCAGGTGGCGGGTGGTGTAGTCGGCGCCGCCGGCGGGGCGCTTGTCGCCGTCTGCCAACACGAGCTCGCCGCCCGACGAGAAGAAGGTCCCCGCCGAGCCGTCCTCGAACCCGTTCGTGCTGGTCCGGAACGACTCTGCGCGGCCGTCGGTGACCGACGCCACCACCGAGACGCGGTCCACGCCGCCCAGGGCCAGGATGCCCTCCTCGAGGGCGCGGGCGCGGGCTTCGCGATCCGCCGGCGTGCGCGCGGCCCAGGCCGGGTCGTCCTGGTCGAGCGTGCGTTCGGAGACCCCGCGCCCGACGAGCGAAGGGTCTGGGAGCCGGCGCTTGTCGTCGGGCTCGAGCCAGCGGGCCGCGGCCACGCAGCGGGCGAGGAACGACTCGAGGGCCTCCTCGCGGAGGTCCGACGTGGCGTTGCTCGTGAAGCGGTCGCCGACCAGCACCGACAACGTCAGGCCGCGGGTGGTGGCCTCCGTCGACTGCTCGGTGTGGCCGTCCCGGCGCTTGAGCGTGACGTGGGACGCCCGCGACACCGACACCGTGACCTCGTCGGCGCCCAACACCGCGGCCCGCGCCTTGACCCGCCTCGCCAGCGCCGCCAGCGCCGACATCTCCGGTGACAGGCTCATTCCCGACCTCCGCCGACCGACAGCCGGCCCACCAGCACCGTGGGCAGCCCCTGCGAGACGGGGACCCCTTGCCCTTCCTTGCCGCAGGTCCAGCCGCCTTCGTCGACGACGAGGTCGTTGCCGACCTGCTCGATGGTCCGCAACACCTCGGGGCCGTTGCCCGTGAGGTTCACGTCCTTCACGGGCTTCGTGAGCACGCCGTCTTCGATGAGCCAGCCCTGCCGCACGAAGAACGAGAAGTCGCCGGCGCCGATGCGGACCTGGCCGCCGCCCAGCACCTCCGCGTACAGCCCGCGCTTCACGCTGCGGATGATGTCCTCGGGCGGGACCGGTCCGGGAGCGAGGTACGTACAGCGCATCCGGGGCAACACGGGCGCGCGGAACGACTCGCGGCGCCCCGAGCCGGTGGAGGCCACGCCGTAGTGGCGGGCGCTGATCCGGTCGTGCAGGTAGCTCTCGAGGATGCCGTTGCGGACGAGGACCGTCTCCTCCGTGGGGCTGCCTTCGTCGTCCACGTTGAGGGCGCCGCGCGCGTGGGGCAGCAGCGCGCTGTCGATGACCGTGACGTCGGGCCCGGCGATGCGTTGCCCCATCTTGGTGGCGTAGATGCTGATGTTCTTTCGGTTGAAGTCCGCCTCCATCCCGTGGCCGATGGCCTCGTGGAGCAGTACGCCCGAGCCGCCTGCGCCCAGGACCACCGGCATCTCGCCTGCAGGGGGCGACGTGGCGTCGAGGGCCCGCAACCCGCGCGACACCGCCAGCTCCACCATCCGCCGCTGCCGGGCCTCGTCGTAGTACCCGAGGTCCGCGCGCCCGGCGACGTTGTAGCCGCCGGTCTCGCGCTGCGTGCCCTGCTCCACGGTGACGCTGACCGTGCCGTACGTCATCGGGCGGTGGTCCGCAGCCACGGTGCCGTCCGCCCGCGCGACGAGGATCCACTGGTCTTCGTCGCCCAGAGAGCACTGCACCTTGCGGACCCGGGGATCGCGGGCGAACGCGCCCTGCTCCCAGCGGCGGATCATCGGGATGCGCACGTCGAGCTCGACGTCGGACCACCACCGTTGCACGGGGTGCAGATCGCGGACCGACACGACCTTCCAGGTGGTGCCGCGAGGGGCCGGCGTCGCTGTGCGCGCGATGGCGCGTGCGGTGGCGGCGCAGCGGAGGAGCGCTTCCGGGGCGAGATCCTCGGTGTACGCGTACCCGACCTGATCTCCGACCACCACACGCACGCCGGCGCCGAGGTCGATGCTGGTGTGGGCGCGGTTCACGGCGTGGTCGGAGAGGCCCACGCTCGTGCTGATCGAGTGCTCGAAGAACACGTCGGCGTCGTCGCATCCGTCGCGCGTGGCCTCGTCGAGGACCCTGCGCACGAGGTCGTCGTCGATCCCGAACGGGCGGAAGGAGCGGAAGGGATCGGTCGGTTCCATCCGGAGCCCGTAATGTCGGGGCCCGCGGTCCGCCCGCGCGTGGTTACCGTACCGCGTGCGTCGTCCACCTCGGATCGTCGGGCTGCTCCTCCTGCTCGCGCTGCTCTCGGTGCTGGCGGCCGGCGCGTGGTGGGCGCGCCCTTCGGGTCCTTCCGCTGGCGACGGGCAGGTCGCTCGACGTCCCGCGGCGCCCGCTCCCCGACGCACCACCCGCACTCCGCGCGCTGCAGTGGCCGTCCCCACCGCCCCAGAGACGACCGCGCCCGCGGTCGAGGAGGGCTGGGTCACCTGTCGCGTCGGGCCCGGGCTCGAGTCCTGGCCCGAGGCGATGATCGTCCTGCCGCGCGACCAGGCGGCCATGGCCGTCGTCCCCTGGCGCCTGGAAGGGGACTGGCTGCAGTTCGGTCCGGTCGAGGCGGAGGGCTCGGCGACGCTGGCGTGGGCGAGGGGGCCGCGCGGACGCGCCCCGATCCGCTGGAAGGACGGCGTTTGCGACGCGCCGACCCTGCCGCCCGTGCGGGACGCTGCGGTGTACGGGCGGGTTCGGGGCGCCGAGCGCCTCGACGACGGCACGGTGTTCCTGGAGGGCTGCGGCATCGACCAGGGTGACGAGTCGGCGCCGATCGATCAGGACGGGGGCTTCTTCTTCCCGGCCGCCAGTGAGCCGTGCCGCGTCCGCGCGTGGCGCCAACACGGCGCGCTGCGGCTGCCGGGACCCTGGATCGAGCTCGACCCCACCGCGGGCGCCGACCTCGACGTGGAGCTCGAGGTCCCCACCTTCGCGCCCGCGGGCATGGGGATCGGCTTCCGCCCCGCCGCCGAGGGTGTGGTCGTGGAGCAGGTGCACGCCGGCACGCCTGCTTTCGAAGCGGGCCTGCAGTCGGGCGACGTGATCAGCGCGATCAACGGCGTGCCCACCGACGGCATGGGGATGGAAGACTTCCTCCACGAGGGGATCGGGCCCGCGGGCACCGAGGTGCAGGTCGAGGGCGTCACGGCCGACGGAGAGCCGTTCGACACCACGTTCCAGCGGCGAGAGATCGTGCTCGACCGTGGTTGAGCCCGGCTCCGGGACGCGTCAGCCGCCCAGCCGGACCGTCCACTCGAGGTGCGCGAGGACCGTGATCGCGCGCCGCGTACGGGGGTCCGCTGCCCGGGCTGCCGCTGCCTCGACGAACCCTGCCTCCGCCTCGGTGACACACGTCGGCCCTTCGAGCTCGGTCTCGGTTCCGGAGAACGGGCAGCTGGTGGCGGACCCGGGAGAGGGCATGCGCCACCACTTCAACCACCCATCCGAGATCGACGACACGAGCGCCGTCGTCAGCCCGTTCGCGTTGGCGTCCACCAGGCCACCCGACCACACCGTCACCGTCTCGACGCCCTGGCCGCCCGCCGTGCCGAGCGCGAGGACGCGGTGTCCTCCGAGGCACTCCGCTCCCATCGCACACGGCTCGTCTGCCACCATCACCCACCGGGTGTCGTCGGCGCCGAAGCCCAACGCGACGCTGCCGTCGCTCTGGGGCTCGAGCCACAGGAGGGGCGCCCCGAAGCGCGCCTCACCTGCCTGGACCAGCGTGGGGTAGCGCGCTGCGTCGATCGCCAGCGCGGGTGCGGAGAGGAACGGGAGCAGGATCATGGCGCCTCCAGCGGTTCACTCCCCTTCACGACCCGCTGGGCGGTTTCGTCTCAGCGAGAGGTACTGGTCCGCGAAGCCCATCGACCGCCAGAAGGCGAGCGCGCGCTCGTCGCGCACCAGCGTGGTCACGTCGCAGCCCGTCACCCCGTCGCGTCCCAGGCGGGCCACGAAGGCCTCCACGAGGGCGCGGCCGATCCCCTGGCGGCGCACTGCGTCGTCGACCCACAACATGGCGATCTTGCCCCGCGGCGGGTGCCCGAGGGCGTGTTCGCCTCGCTGGAGCTGACCGACGAGCACCCCGACCAGCGTCCCGTCGCGCTCCGCGATCCACCCGGCCGGGACCGCGTGGTGGCCGGCGAACAACATCCACTCGATGGTCTCGCGCCAGATCTTCGGGTCGCGCGCCACGTCGTGCCGGGGGTCGATCGACCAGCCCTCGGCGTCGAGCGCGTGGAGCCGATCCGCGATCGCTCTGAGATCGGCGCGGACGGCGTTGCGGACCGCGAGGCTCACGCCCGGCGGCGCGGGCCCATGTAGTCGCGGCCGGCGTAGCGCGCTGCGGCGCCGAGCTGCTCCTCGATGCGCAGGAGCTGGTTGTACTTGGCGACGCGGTCGGTGCGGGCGGGGGCGCCGGTCTTGATCTGGCCGGTGGCGCAGGCCACGGCGAGGTCGGCGATGGTGGTGTCTTCGGTCTCGCCGGAGCGGTGGCTCATGATGGAGGTGAAGCCGTTCCGGTGGGCGAGGCTGACGGCCTCGAGCGTCTCGGTGAGGGTGCCGATCTGGTTCACCTTCACGAGGATCGAGTTCGCGATGCCCTCGGTGATGCCGCGCTGCAGGCGGCGGGTGTTGGTGACGAACAGGTCGTCGCCCACGAGCTGCACCTTGCCGCCGAGCTTCTCGGTCGCGAGCTTCCAGCCGTCCCAGTCGTTCTGGTCGAGGCCGTCCTCGATCGACACGAGCGGGTACTTCGCGCACAGCGACTCGTAGAAGGCGACGAGCTCGGCGCTGCTCCAGTGGGCGTCGCCCTCTCCGCCGAGGTGGTACTTCCCGTCGCGGAAGAACTCGGACGCCGCCACGTCGAGGCCGAGCCCGATCTGCTCTCCCGCCTTGTAGCCGGCGCTGTCGATGGCCTCCATGATGAGCTCGAGCGCGGCCGCGTTGCTGGGGAGGTCGGGCGCGAACCCACCCTCGTCGCCGACCCCGGTGGCCAGCTTGCGCGACTTCAAGACCTTCTTGAGCTGGTGGTAGACCTCGACACCCGCCCGCAAGGCCGTGGAGAAGGTGCTGAAGCCGAGCGGCAGGATCATGAATTCCTGGAAGTCGACGTTGTTGTCGGCGTGTGCACCGCCGTTCATGATGTTGAGCATGGGTACGGGGAGCACGTTCGCGCCCGCGCCTCCGACGTACCGGTAGAGCGGGAGGCCCGACGACATCGCTCCCGCCTTCGCCACCGCGAGCGAGGCCCCGAGGATGGCGTTGGCGCCGAGGCGCGCCTTGTTCTCGGTGCCGTCGAGCTCGCACAGGAGCCGGTCGACGAGCACCTGGTCCCGGGCGTCCTGGCCGATGAGCTGGTCGGCGATGGGGCCGTTGACGTGTTCGACCGCGCGGTCGACACCTTTGCCCACCCAGCGCTTCGGGTCGCCGTCGCGGAGCTCGACGGCTTCGTGTTCACCGGTGCTGGCGCCGCTCGGGACCGCTGCGCGCGCGATGGAGCCGTCGTCGGTGACGATCTCGACCTCGACGGTGGGGTTTCCGCGGCTGTCGAGGATGGTTCGACCGGTGACGGCGTGGATCGTGGACATCTGGCCTCCAGGTGCGCGGACCTATCCCGGTGTACCCTGCTCGCCATGGCGCTCTTCGGGAACGACGACGGACCGCGAGCCGAGTGGGTCTCGTTCGGAGCGGGGGGGCCGGAGACCGAGGTCCACGTGCCCCTCCTCCGCGGAGAGGGGGATCCGGCCGTGCGAGTGCCGGCCTACGTCGGTGACCAGGTCCGGACCCTGGCGTGGCTCGATCTGTCGCCCGGCGCCCCGATCCGCATCGGGTTGATGTTGCGGATCCGGAGCGGCCTGCCGGAGCCGCGCCGCGGGCGGGTGCGGATCCCGGTGATCCGCATCGGCGACGTCGTGCTCCGCGACGTCGAAGCCGAGGAGGTCCCCGGAGAGGACCTGGTGCTCGGCCTCGACGGGTTGCCGGGCATCGGGGTGTGGGTCCGGCCCTCCGTCGGCGACCTCGTGTGGATGCCGGTCGAGGAGGCGCGCGGGCGGCTGGCGTCGGTGGGCCCCGTGGTTCCCTGGTCCCTGCCGCCCGGTCCTGCCGAGCTCCTGTGGACCGACCTGCTGATCGACCCTTCCGCCCGCGCGATGGCCTCGAGGCTCGCCCGGCACCCGCAGTGGACCGACGCGGACGTCTGGCTCGGTGACCTGCTGCAGGACGACGCGCTCCTCGGTGGCGAGGTCACGGGGCCCGACTTCCTGGCCACTGTCCGCTGGGGGCGGGTGTCCCCGCGCTGGTTCGCGATCGGGGATCTGGAGGCGCTCCACACCTCGGACTCGCGGCTCGCCAGGGCTGCGGCAGGCGACTGCGAGGTGTTGTCCGGGGTGGCGGAGCGGGCCGTGCGGGTCCAGGACGCGGAGCTCCTGGCGGTGGTCACCGAGGTCGCGACCCTCTGGGCGGCGTGGCGGACGTCCGCGCCGGCGGACCGCGAGCGCCTGCGGGCGGCAGGGGAGGGGATCGACGACACCTGCGCGGCGATCGGCCGGTTCTCGGGCGGAGCTCCGTGGGACGCGCTGGATCCGTGGCCCACGGCCCGGCTCGCGTGGACCGAGCACCTGCCGGCTGCTGCGCGCTTCGCCACCAACCTCGGCGTCGAGCTCCCCGCCCACCGCGCCGTCCTGCTCGACGGGCTCCTCGACGCTGGCACGGACGACGCCGTCCGCAACGCTGTCCTCGCCCTGCAGGACGACGCCGCGCCCCACCCCCTGACCCGCGCGGTGCTGGTCGCGGACCGGGTCGGGATCACGCCCCGGACCGTCGCAGAACGGGTGGCTGCAGACCTGCCCGTCGATCCGGACGAGCTCGCGCTCCTCGCGTTGACCCGCCCCGGTGACGCTGCGACGGACTGCCTCGTCGCCGCCGCGGAGCCCGTTCGCGTGATCCCGGACCTCCCGGAGGCCGACTGCCTCGCGGCCGCGCTGGTGCGCGCGCGCCGCACCGGGGATCGGGAGGGCGAGGCCACGGCCCGCGCGGAGCTCGGCCGGCGGTGGCCCGACGTGTGGGTGGACGATCCGGACCCCTCCGGTGTTCGTACACTCCGCCGACCCCTGGAGGACCGATGATCCCGTTCGTGATGTCGCTGGCGGCCGAAGCCGCGGACTTCGACCACTCTCACGATGCGTTCGCCGCCGTCCTGCAGGGCGCCGTGACCGACCGGGGCGTGAACTACGCGACCCTCGCCGGCCGCAAGGCGCAGCTCGAGTCGTACCTCGCGGGCGTCGCGACCGCGGATCCGAGCGCCTTCACGCCCACGCAGAAGCTCGCGTTCTACGTCAACGCGTACAACGCGTACACCATCAAGACCATGCTCGAGTCGGGCCCGCCGGGCAGCATCATGGACCTGGACGGCGGCAAGGTCTGGGACGTCCGCAAGTTCAAGGTCGCGAACGCGGACATCACGCTGAACACGATGGAGAACGGCAACGCCCGCAAGCTCACGGACGGCCGCGTGCACTCCGTCCTCAACTGCGCTTCGAGAGGGTGCCCGCCGCTCTACACTACGCCGCTCGTCGCCGACAAGGCGGGCGCGCAGCTCGACGAAGGCGCCCGCCGCTGGGCCCGCACCAACGCGTACCGCATCGACGGCACCACGCTGTACCTCTCCAAGATCTTCGACTGGTACGGCGACGACTTCACCAAGGAGAACAAGGGCGACCTCCCCGGGCTCGACGGCAAAGGCGAGAACGCTGCCTGGTTCCTG
>JBIKWC010000411.1:0-5275 GCA_044356535.1 Myxococcota bacterium | reverse complement strand
CAAGGGCCACGGCCGCAGCTGCCACACCACGGACCGCATCTTCCTGACCGCGCCCGACGGCTCCGACCCCGCTCGCAACGGCCGGACGTACCGCCTGGCGCTCGATCCGGGCCGCAAGTGCGACGCGGCGGCATGGATCTACCCGAAGGATCAGCTGGTGGTGCAGTTCCCCACGGAGCGCGTCGCGGAGCTCTCCGAAGGCGCGGCCTACCTGCGGGTCGTCGCGCGCTACCTGAACCACCGCCCGGCCACCTCGACCCTGCGGCTGCGGGTGGACGGCGCGGTGGTCCTCGAGGAGGAGCTCGACGGGCGCGAGGTGGACAAGGGTCCGATCGACCGGGAGCTGCCGTTCCGCCTGGCGCCCGGACCCCACGACGTCCGGTTCGAGTGGGAGAGCCACGACCACGTGTTCTACCTGCTCTCCCAGGTGTCGTTGGGCGAACGTCCCCCCGCAGACGCGCCCGCCCGCTGACGCCGATCGACAGCCCCGATCCATTGTGGTACAGTCGTCGTGATCCCCGCGGTCGAACGCCCGTTCGACCCTCCCCCCGCCGGAACGCCCGTTCCGCCCCATCCCCGGTGCCCCATGACCCCCCAGAACCCCAGTTCGGGGCGCGTTGACGCGCCCGAGTCCGTGATCCCGACCGATCCGCTCGGCGAGGCTCCCACCGATCCCCACGCCGACGTCGCGCCGCTGCTGGCGGACGGCGCCGTGGACGAAGCGGCGCCGGAACCCACGATGGACACCGCCCCCGAGCGGGAAGTGGCCATGCAGGCGGCGCGGACCGACGCAGCGCTGGGGGCCTGGCGCGACGAGTCTGCGCGCCGCGCGCAGGAGTTCGCCGTGTCCCAGGAGCGACTGGCCGTCGCCCTCGCGGCCCGGCGCCAGCGGCTCGTGGTGTCGATGGCGCTGGGCGCAGCAGGCGCGCTCGTGTTGCTGGTCTTCGGCGCCGCAATCGTAGGCGCCGGCGCCATGATGCAGCACCCGGCGCCGGTCCGGACCGTTCGCGCAGCGCCCGTCGCGCCCGAAGTGGTCGCAGCACCCGAGGTGGTGGTCGCGCCCGAAGTGGTCGCAGCGCCCGCGGTCGTACCCGCCCCCGAGGTCGTCGTGGCGCCCGAGGTCGTCGCGGCTCCGGCTGCGGTGGTCGCGGCGCCCGTTCCCGAGATCCCCGCCGAAGACGGACCCCCGGTGCGGTCTCCGCGGGTCCGGCGCATCTCGGACTGGATCTGGACCTCGTTCGCGACGCCCTCCACCGGGCCGGTCATGCTCCACTGGCGCGACGGGGCCCGCCAGCCCGTGCTCGAGCCCATGGGCTGCGGCGGTACGCTGGAAGGCGGTGTCCGCACCTGTGAAGCGGGGCGCAGCAAGACCCGGATCGACACCGCGCTCGCAGCTGGCGCGGCCCCCGGCCGGTGGACGGTCGAAGCCTGTATCGGGGGCGCGTGTACCCCCGTCGGTGACTTCGCCGCGCCCCTCACCGGGCCGTGATTCCGCTCGTCACCGCTGCCTTCGCCCAGGAGGAGGCCTGCCCGGGCACGCTCGCGGTCGCCGAGGTCGACCAGGTGTTGGCCGCGACCACCACCGCGCTCGAGGACCTCGACGGCGACCGGGCGGCGCACCTCGTGGAGGAGGTCTCGAGCCTGCTCCGCTGCCTCGGCGGGGTGCTGACGCCCGACCAGCTCGGGCGCTTCGCGGCGACGTCGTCGGTGGTGGCGTTCTACGAGCAGGACTTCGAAGAGGCCCGCCGGTGGGCCGAGCTCGCCGTGACCACCACCGGCAGCGCCAACGCCGGAAGCGTCTCCGTGCCCGAGCGGTGGTGGGCCGACTATGGGGCGCTGGTCCCCACGGTAGGGGAAGCCGCGGGGGTGGTCTCGCCGCCCCCCGGTGGGGTCGTCGTGGTCGATGGCCGGGCCCTCCTGGCAGCGCGCGCTGCAGTCGCGACGCCGCACCTGCTGCAGCTCGTCGACCGGAAGGGCCGCGTGCTCTCCACGCGGTGGTTCGATGGGGTGGCGTTCCCGGAGGACGTGGTCGCAGGCTCGTCTCCGCCGTCGGTCCCGCGGTGGTGGACGGAGCCGCCCACCGTCACCGTCATCGAGCCGGGCACCGTGGTCGCCGCGCCGGTCGCGGCCCCGGAGGTGGTGTTCGACGGCGTCGTCTCCACGCAGGGGTGCCCGTTCACCCCCGATCCGCAGGACGTGCGCGCGCGGGGGCGGCGGGTGACGATCGAAGGCCAGAGCTGGGTGTTCCGCAAGGACGAGGACGTGACGGAGTTCCGCGACGTGTTGCGCACCTGCGGCGAGTTCCGCGCTGCGCGGCGTTTCGCGAAGTGGCAGGTGTCGTCTGCGTTCTCCGGCGCGAAGGAGTTCCGCGAGGCCTTCGTGGAGGCCCTCCGGACCCCGGAGCCGCGTCGGAACAAGCGGAAGTAGGGGCTCAGCCGAGCGCGGTGTTCCGGGCGACGATGCCCGACGAGCCCACGTGGCGCGCGCTGAACCAGCGGTCCTCGGGGCAGAACCCGGCGAACCGCAGCGCGTCGTCGAGCGTCCGACGGTCGTACCAGACGAGGTGCCCCGGCACGCTCCACATCGGGTCGGCGGCCCCCAGGGCCAGGTGCGCCGGGTGGTCGAGGTCGGGCGTGGTCAACACCAGCAGGCCGCCCGGCCGGAGCCGCTCTCGGAGCGCCACCAGGACCTCGTTCGGTCGGGCGAAGTGCTCGATCACCTCGAACGCGACGACAACGTCGAACTGGGCGTCGGGGAGGCCCTCGGGGACGTGGGCGCAGGTGCTCTGCACCCCGAAGGTGCGCGCAGCGAACGCAGCAGCGTGCGGGGACAGCTCCACGCCGGAGACCTCCCACCCCCGCCAGGCCGCGCAGGCGAGGAACGTGCCCCACCCCGAGCCGAGCTCGAGCATCCGGCCCTGCCCGGGGAGCGTGCGCTCCACCCGCTCGAGAATGGACTCCCACGCGAGGCTCTCGGTGCTCACCTGGCGCCCGTCGGGGGGCGCCACGCCCCCGGGGCTCCCGCGCTGGGCAGCGTAGTACGCGGCCAGCTCGGCGCCCGAGGGAAGCGTGCGCGTGTACACCAGCGCGCAGCTCCGGCACTCCACCCACACTTTCACCGGGTCGAACACCCCGAACACCGTCTGCTTGCGGGTGACGTTGCCCACCCAGCGCACCGTGTGGGCGTCGTCCCCGCAGGTCGGGCACCGGCGCTCGGCGGCAGCGGACCGCGGTTGCGCGTCGCGGTGGCGCAGGTCGGCGAGCCTCCCGTCGCTCGCCACCGCCGTCCGGAACAGGGGCAGCGCCTCGGCCCACCGCGCCTGGGCGGCCAGCGCCTCGGCCAGGTGGTGCATGGCCACCGCCGAGCCCGGCGCGCGCGCCAACCCGGCCCGGGCCAGCGTCTCCGCGACGGTCGCGTCCACGCGCAGCGCCACCTCGGCGGCCTCCGTGAACAGGCCCGGCTCCTGGCTGCGCTCCAGGAGCTTCGCGTATGCGCGCAGGGCCTCTCCGGGAGTCCCGCTCTCCCGCAGCCGCCGCGCCTCCACCAGCTCCATCATGGGGTCCCTCCGTAGCCGGTGGCTGCGAGCACGGGGCCCGCTGCACGGCCGATGATGTGTACGTCGCGCTCGCTGAGCTTCGCCTTCCACGCCGCGGCCCGATCGGTCGCGAGGGGCCCGGCCACCCGCGCCGTGCTCGACTCGCGGCTGCTCAACGCCACCCCCGCCTGCTCGTGGTGCAGGACGGCGTCGTCCCACGGCTCACCCAGGAACGCCAACACGCGCTCCATCGAAGCGCGGGGATGCTCCACCAGGTCCTCGTACCGGACCTCCAGGTACCGGCCCGGAAGCGCAGCGCCCTGCGCGCGGATCGCGGCGACCACGGTGGCCCAGTACCGAGCCGCCGACTCGAGGTCCCGGCAGTAGGGAACGAGCTTGCCGGTGGTGGGATCGATCCAGCGCTGCCGCACCAGGGACTCGGCCACGGCGTGTCCGTCTCGGAGGACGTGCACGAACCGGGCTCGCGGGAACAGCCGAGCCAACCAGGTCGTGTGCAGCAGGTTGTGGGGCGTCTTCTCCGCAACGCGCCGGCCGGGGGGCGCGTTCGCACGGAGGAACGAGGTGAGCCAGGCCTTGGCTGCGTCGTCGAGGGCCTGCTCGTCGATCCCGGCCTCGCGCAGATCGTCGGACACGGCAGCCGCCTGGCGCGCGTGGAAGTCCGCCAACACGGGGACGAGCTTGCGCTCCGGAGGGCACCACAGGGCCGGGTGCGCCGAGAGCATCGCGCGGAACAGGGTGGTCCCGCTCCGGCCAGCGCCGCCGACGAACACGAAGTCCGGCTCACCGTCGTCCTCCCACGAGAAGCCGCGCGCGGCGAGGACCGCGGCGATCCGAGCGCGGAGGCCGGGAACCAACGCCTCGGCGCGGCGGGTGTGCAGGGCGGTGAGCCCCGGCACGTCACCGGCCTCGACCAGGGCGTCCACCACCACCGAGACGGCCTCGTCGTCCACGGGCGCGGCCGCCGGGAGGACCTCGCCCGCGATCAGGGCCCCGAGGGTGCCGTAGGGTCCGGGTCCTGCGCGGAACCGCCCGGCGCGCGCCTGGAGCTCCGTCACGAGCGCCATCAGGCCGGCGCGTCGGTTGGGATGGATCCACTCGCCCTGGCGGGCGCGGGCCGCGAAGGCGCGGGCCGTATCGGCGTCACCGAGGGCCAGGGTGGCGCGGGCGGCGGCCAGCCAGGCGTCCGGGCTCGTGAGGTGGCCGTCGAGCACCTGGACGGCAGCGGCGGGGCGCCCTGCGCGCAGGTGCAGGTCGGCAGCGGAGGTGGCAGCGTCCGGGTGCGCTGGGTGCTCTGCGCACACCCGGAGCCACTCCTCCAGCGCCTCCTCGTCGCGTCCCACGCTCTCGAGCAGCTGGGCGAGGAGCGACCGGCACCGCCAGCCCGTCGCGCCCTCCAGGACCGGGTCGTTCCACCGGCCGCCGTGGAGCTCGAGCGCAGATGCCAGCTCGTCGATCGCCCGCAAAGGGTCGCCGGCGGTCGCGGACGCCTGTCCAGCGACGAAGGCGAAGTTCGGGTGCTCGGTCGTGAAGGTCCGCGCCTCTTCGATGGTGGCGAGGGCCGTTCCCGGATCGTCGGCCAGGAGCGCCAGCTGCGCCCGCATGGTCGCCAACGACACCACGGACGGCTTGGGACCGCCGCGCCGGAACGCAGCCCGCAGCGCCACCCAGCCCTGCTCCGCTGCTGCCCGCGCGCCCTCCAGGTCCCCCGCCCGGGCCCGC
>JBIKWC010000131.1:0-18517 GCA_044356535.1 Myxococcota bacterium | reverse complement strand
GTCCGTGCCCAGCAGGACCTCCGCCGGGTCGGAGAGGCCGTCCTGGTCGGTGTCGTCGAGGTCGTCGCTCGGGTCGAGCGGGTCGGTGCCGTCGACGTTCACCTCGTTGCCGTCGGAGACGCCGCCACCGTCGGTGTCCGGGTTCAGCGGGTCGGTGCCGAGGACGACCTCTTCGCCGTCGAGGAGGCCGTCCGCGTCGGTGTCGGGGTCGAACGGATCGGTGCCCCGCGCCACCTCGTCTTCGTCCGTCAGCCCGTCGCCGTCGGTGTCCTCGCCGGCCGGGTCGAGCGCGTCGATGGTGCCGTCACCGTCGAGGTCGGGGCCCGCGGGGCCTCCCTCCGCCGCGTCGGAGAGGCCGTCGCCGTCGGTGTCGGGGGCGGCGGGATCGGTCTCGTCGTCCGCGGTGCCCGGGAGATCGCCGTCGAACGCGCCGTCGAGGTCGAGGTCCTCCGCGCCGTCGGTCAGGCCGTCGCCGTCGGTGTCGGCAGCCTCCGGATCGGTGGTGGAGGTCGGGTCGGCGTCGGGCACGAACACCGCCGGATCGGTCCCGGCGACCGGGGCGCCGTGGGAGCCGACGCCCGCGGCCGCGCCGACCGTCAGGCCCCGCTCTTGCCCGTCGCCGAGGCCGTCGCCGTCCGTGTCGAAGGCCAGGGGATCCGGCTCGGCGAGCGCCCCGTCCTCGAGGCCGTCGTCGTCGGTGTCGCGGTCGAGCGGATCGGCGCTGAGCGCGACCTCCGGACCGTCGGCGAGGCCGTCGCCGTCCGTGTCGGGATCGAACGGATCGGTGCCGCGCGCGATCTCGTCGTCGTCGGTCAGGCCGTCGCCGTCGGTGTCCTCGGTGGACGGGTCGAGCGCGTCGATCGTGCCGTCACCGTCCGTGTCGCGCGCGCCGGCGCCGCCTTCGGCGTCGTCGCCGAGGCCGTCACCGTCGGAGTCCGGGTCGAGGGGGTCGGTCTCGTCGTCGGTCAGCCCGGGGCGGTCGCCGGCGAAGGCGCCGTCGAGGTCGCGGTCTTCCTCGCCGTCGGTCAGGCCGTCGCCGTCGGTGTCGAGGTCGGCCGGATCGGTGGTGGTGCCGGGGTCCGCGTCCGCCCGGAATGCGGACGGATCGGTGCCGAGGAAGGAGAGGCCGGTCGCGCTCAGGCCCGGCGCCACCCCGGCGACCCGCCCGAGCTCCTGCCCGTCGGTGAGGCCGTCGTCGTCGGTGTCGGGGTCGAAGGCAGAGGTGGAGACCTCGTCGCCGTCGGCGACCCCGTCGTCGTCGGCGTCGGCGTCGAGGACGGCGAGGTCCGCGCCGTCGGTGAGGCCGTCGTCGTCGGTGTCCGGATCGAAGGGATCGGAGCCCAGCACCACCTCGTCGTCGTCGGTGAGCCCGTCGCCGTCGGTGTCCTCGGTGGACGGGTCGAGGGCGTCCACGGTCTGGTCCCCGTCGCCGTCCGGCCCGGCCGGCCCGCCCTCAGCGAGGTCGGTCGCGCCGTCGCCGTCGGTGTCGGGGTCGAGCGGATCCGTCTCGTCCGCGGCGGTCCCGGGGCGGTCGCCGGCGAAGGCGCCGTCGCGATCCAGGTCCTCGTCGCCGTCGAGGAGGCCGTCGCCGTCGGTGTCGGCGAGGGTCGGATCCGTGGTGCTGCCCGGGTCCGCGTCGCCGACGAACCCGTCGGTCCCGGCGTACGCCACGCCGCTGCCGTCGGAGACCCCGCCCGACACGCCGTCGACGACGCCCGACTCCAGCCCGTCGGACAGGCCGTCGCCGTCGGTGTCCGCCCGGACCGGATCGGAGGCCGACTCCGCCCCGTCGGCGAGGCCGTCGTCGTCGGTGTCCGCGTCGAGCGGGTCCGTCAGGTCCTCGTCGCCGTCCAGGAGGCCGTCGTCGTCGGTGTCGGGATCGAACGCGTCCGTCCCCGCCAGGGTCTCGGCGTTGTCGGTCAGGCCGTCGCCGTCGGTGTCCGCGCCGGACGGGTCGAGCGCGTCGATGATCTGGTCGCCGTCGAGGTCGGGCCCCGCCGGCCCCCCCTCGGCGAGGTCGCTCGCGCCGTCCCCGTCGGAGTCCGGGTCGCCCGGGTCGGTCTCGTCCTGGGCGGTGCCCGGTCGGTTCCCGTCGAACGCCCCGTCGCGATCGAGGTCCTCGTCGCCGTCGAGGAGACCGTCGCCGTCGGTGTCGGCGAGGGCGACCGAGGTGGTGCGGCCGGGATCGGCGTCCAGCGCGACCGGCCCGTCGGTGCCGGAGAACGGGACGCCGGTGGCGCTGCCCCCGCCCGGGACCGCCGCCGTGGCGCCGGCCTCGAGGCCGTCGGTGAGGCCGTCGCCGTCGGTGTCCGCCTCGATGGGGTCGCCGCCCGCGGCCGATTCGGCGCCGTCCGCGAGCGCGTCGTCGTCGGTGTCGGCGTCGAGCGGGTCGGTGGTGACCTCCGCGCCGTCGAGCAGGCCGTCGTCGTCGCTGTCGGGGTCGAACACGTCCGTGCCGAGCGCCACCTCGGCGTCGTCGGTGAGGCCGTCGCCGTCGGTGTCCTCCGTGGACGGATCGAGCGCGTCGATCGTTCCGTCGCCGTCGAGGTCCGGGCCGGCCGCCCCGCCCTCGGCCGCGTCGCTCGCGCCGTCGCCGTCGGTGTCGGCCGCCGCCGGGTCGGTCTCGTCGCTCGCCGTCCCTGCCTGGTCGCCGGCGAAGGCGCCGTCGCGGTCGAGATCTTCGGCGCCGTCGTCCTCGCCGTCGCCGTCGGTGTCGACGTCGAGGGGGTCGGTGGTCGACGCCGGGTCGGCGTCCGGCACGAAGCCGGCCGGATCGGTGCCGAGGTACGGCAGCCCGCTCGCCGAGGTCCCCGCCGCCACCCCCGCCGCCGCCCCGAGCTCCTGCCCGTCCGTGAGGCCGTCGCCGTCGGTGTCGGGGTCGAACGGGTCGGTGAGCGCGGTGTCTTCGGCGCCGTCGGACAGCCCGTCGTCGTCGGTGTCGGCGTCGAGGGGCTCGGTCAGGGTGGTCAGCACCTCCTCGCCGTCGGACAGGTCGTCCCCGTCCGAGTCGAAGTCGAACCGGTCGGTCCCGAGGGCGAGCTCGTTCGCGTCGACCAGGCCGTCCCCGTCCGCGTCCACGAACTCGAGGCCGTCGCAGTTCTGGTCGATCCCGTCGAACGGGGTCTCGGGCGCGCCGGGGTAGCGGGTCGGGTCCGCGGGCGCGCAGTCGCCGGTGGAGGCGAAGAAGGTGTCGCCGTCGTAGTCGACGGCCGCGCTGTCGGCGGAGCCGGCGCTGCCGTTCACCGCGCCGCCGGTGGCGACGCCCCCGGTCACGTTGGTCGCGCATACCGCCGTCCGCAGGTCTCCGAACTGCTTGACGCGACCGCCGCCGCCGCCGCCGCCGCGATCGTCGGTGACGCCGCCGGCGCCGCCCCGCGCGAACAGCGTGCCGGTGCAGTCGAGGGTGCCCGCGTACAGCAGGATCCCGCCGCCGGCGCCTCCGCCCGCGGCGTCGTTGGTGTACACGGCGCCGTTGGCGCCGTCGGAGTACAGCGCGCCGCGGATCGTGATCGTGTCGGCGCGCAACGAGATCGCCCCGCCGCCGTTGCCGCCGAACCCGCCGTAGTCGCCGTCGAGGTTCCCCGCGGCGCCGCCGGCGCTCCCCATCAGGTTGGTCTGGTCGGTGGCGGAGCCGTAGGCGAGCCCGCCCGCCCCGTCCAGGGTGGTCCGGGCGTCGTTGATGCCGGCGCCGCCGTTGCCGCCGTGGGCGCCGCCGCCGCCCCCGTCCCGCACGGAGATCCCGCCGACGCCGCCGCCCGGGCCCTCTCCGTTCGCGTTGACGAGCCCGCGGTAGCCGCGGGTGCTGGCGGAGATCGAGGACGTGGCGTCCACGAAGATCGAGTCCGCGGTGATCGAGAGGGTCCCGGTCGCGCCGCCCGTGTACGCAGTGACCAGGAGCTGGCCGCCGTTGATCACGGACACGGCGTCGTAGACCTGGTTGCCGGACAGCGTGACCGTCGTCCCGTTCACGACGAGGTCCGCGCCGAACGCGGGGAGGAGCGCGAGGTAGATCACCATGGGGAGGCTCCGGTAGCGGCCGAGCTCGGCCGCGCGCCCAACTCTACTTCAGGTGTGGTCTCCGTGCGGGTACGCCTCGCTCCCGGGCGTGACCTCCGCGGAACGAACCTCCGGGGATCAGATCACCCGGCCCTTGACGAACCAGCAGAAGGCGGCCCCTCCGCCTGGGAGTCGGCTGCCGGACCACCTGCAGGGGCCCCGCCCGCGCCGGCGCCACCGCCCAACCCCAGTCCACCCCGGACGTGGGCGCCGGGCACCCCTCCACCTCGGCGGACAGCTGCGGCCTCGTCGCCGGCGCTACGCCGGACCCCAATCCATCCCGGACGCGGGTGCCGGGCACCACCTCCACGTCGGAGGGACAGCTGCGACCTCGTCGCCAGCCGCCGCGCCGTCCGACCTCCCTCGGCCGGCGCCACGGCTCGCCCTCTCGACGCGTTCAACGCATTGCGAAAAGGACGGACCTGCGGGGCCCGGGAAGGCTGGCGTTGTGGGTCCGTTCAACGCATTGCGAAAAGGACGGACCTGCGGGGCCCGGGAAGGCTGGCGTTGTGAACTCTGGTCCGTCGAGAGTGACGGGACCAGTCTTGGTGGCGATGGTGACGCTGGTGTCGCCGACCGCGAGGACGCGGGCGTCGGCGATGGCGACGCCGCGGGCGTAGCGTGCGAGGTATCGAGCGGCGACGCTAGCATCGCGGCCCTCGGGCGGCTCCACGTGGACGACCCAGCGCAGTCGCTTGCGTCGTGCCTGGCGGAGGGCGGTCCGCAGCGCCGCCGCGTCGTCGCCGGGCGCGCGCAAGGTGCCGTCGTCGAGGGCGGCGCCGAGCGCAGCCATCAACCTGCCCCGCCGCCTCGGTCGCCGGACGCGAGGCGCTTGGGCTGCGTGCTGGCGCCGTCCCCCGATGGATGCGCCAGCACCCGGTTCGCCGCCTCCCCGAGCGCTGTGCGGCGGCGGGGTACTTCAACCTGCACGCCGCGGTCCGCATCGCGCCCCACGACCGCGAGGCCCTCGAACGGCTGTGTCGCTACGTCCAGCGGCCCCCGCTGTCGCACGACAGGCTCACCCGGCAGGCCGACGGAACGCTGTTCCTGAAGTTCAAGCGCAGCTGGGACGACGGCACTTCCGGCATCGTGCTCACCCCACACCAGCTCCTCGCCCGCCTCGTCGCCATCCTGCCGCAGCCCCGCCGCAACCTCACGCACTACCACGGCGTCTTCGCCCCGGCGGCACGCGGACGCGCTGACATCGTCCCCAGGCCCCAGGTCGAGCCGGGACCCCCGCTCACGCTGCCCTACGGTCCGGTTCATGCGCGAGTTGTCGCGTTGCGACAACATCGGCATCAACCGGCTTTCGCCGACACGGGCGGGCGCCCGCCTGCGCCTTGCGGCTGGGCGAGCCCCCTGGTGGTCCCCGCCAGAGCCAAGGTGCGCCGCCGCCACCACCCGGCCTGGATCCCTTGGGCAGAGCTTCTGTTCCGCGTGTTCGGAGCCGACGCGCTGGCCTGCCCCCACTGTGACGGCCGCCTGCGCGTGCACGCGGTGAACCAGGGCCCTGGGCGACTCGGCGGGTGCTGGGGTGCCTGGGCCGGCCCTCCGCCACGCCGCGGCTGTCGAGCGCACGAGGTCCGCCCGTGGCCGCCTGACGTTGCCCGGGGCCCACGGCGTGCTCCGAGGAGAGGTGTGCCCTGGGGTCGCGCCGACGACGGGAGCCGGAGGAGCCACAGGAGCCAACGCCGCGTTTCCCGCGGGCGAGCGTGAGCGTCGTGCTCGACTGGACGCCCCGTGCTACCCTTCAAGTCATGCGCAGGGAAGCCGGCGATGCAGCAGGACCATGGCGGAGGCCCCGCACCTGGCGACGCGCGAGGTCGATGTCCTTGGCGCGCAGCTGCAGGCACTCCAGGAGCCGCAGACCAGCGCCGTACAGCAGGCTCACCTGGAGCCAGGTAGCGCCGTTCAGCTGGGTCAAGACGGCGCCCACCTCCTCGCGCGACAACACCACGGGGAGCGTACGGGGTTGGGCGGAGGTCGTGTTCCGCTCGGCTCTTCTCTCGAGAGGAGATCTCCCTCGGCGTACCTCTGCGACGTCCTCTGCGGACCTCTGCGTCCCGCAGAAACCAGGCCGGGGATCCTCGCCGGTATCCGGCCAGTCCTTCAGATCAGATCGCGTAGTACAAGGCCTCGCGTGACGCGGGGTCGCGGCGCGGACAGTGTTCGCACACCGCGTCGCCCACGAGCTTGTACGCGTGCCGCACGGCCATCAGCGTGCTGGTGTTGCGCACCTGCTGCTCGCGGAACAGCTCCGACGGCTCGACGTGGACGCCGGTGCGGATCATGGCGTCGTACACGTCGTCGCGCACGCCGCACAACAACACGCGCACACCCAGGCCCTGCACCCGCTGCACGAAGTGGTCGATCAGGTGCAGGCAGACGGCGTCCGGGTTCCGCGCCCGCTTCATCCGCAGCACCAGCACCCGGACTCCCGCGTCGACCCGCGCCTCCATCTCTTCGAGCCGCAGCTCCAGGTCGGCGGCGGCGCCGAAGAACAGCTCGCCCTCGAGGCCGAACAACAGGATCCGCGAACACACGGGCTCGTCGGCCATGCGCTCGTGGATGACGCCGTTCTCCGTGACCACGAACTCGGTCACCAGGATCCGGCCGGCGCGGGGAACCGCCAACAGGAAGGAGAAGAAGACACCGATCAACACGCAGAACTCGACCGACACCACGATCGCGGAGAGCGCGGTGATCACGACGAGACCGGCGTCGAAGCGGCTGGCGCGCACGTGGTACAGGAGGGCCGTCGGGTCGATCATCCGGGCCGCGGTGACCACCAGGAGGCCGGCGAGCGCGGACTTCGGGATGAACGCGGCCCACGGCGCGAAGACCATCACGATGCCCGCGACGGCCACGGCGGAGACGATGCCCGACCACTGGCTCACCCCGCCCGCGGCCTGGTTGATGGCCGACCGCGTGAGCGATCCCGACCCGGGAATACACTGGAAGAAGGCCCCTCCGAGGTTGGCGACCCCCTCCGACAGGCACTGCTGGTTGAGGTCGAGCTTCTGCCGGGTGTGCGCGGAGATGGACTTGGCCATCGCGATCGCTTCGAGCAGGCCGAGGGTACCGATGGCGAGCGCGGAGGGCGCCAGCTCCCGCAGCATCTCGACGTTGACGGTGGGGATCCGCGCGCTCGGGAGCGACGCGGGGATGGTGCCCACCACCTTGACCCCGAGCGCCTCGAGCCCGAAGACCTTCACCGCGACGATCGAGGCCACCACCACCAGGAGCATGTCGGGGAGGAGGGGGGCGCCGATCCGGCGCTTGAGCCACCGCAAGAACAGGAGCAGCGCGATGGTGGACCCGGCCACGGCGAGGGTGGGCCCGTGGACCGGCCCACCGTGCACCATGGACTCCCAGAACCGCACCAGCAGGTGCTCCTCCGGGTGACCCATGCCCTTCTTGCCGAGCAGGTTCTTGGTCTGCTCGATCAGCAGCAGCATCGAAGCGCCCGCCGTGAACCCCACGACCACCGAGTGCGAGATGTAGCGGGTGAGATCGCCGAGCCGGAGCAGCGTGATGGCGAGCTGGAAGGCGCCGATCAGCAGCGACAGCGCGATCGCGCCGGTCACGGGATCCGGCACGGTGGTCGCGGTGGCCAGCGTGGAGAAGACCGCGATCGAGATGACGTTCGTGGGCCCGTTGATGAGCTGGCGGGAGGAGTCGAAGAACGCGCCGAGCGCAGTCATCACGATGGCGGTGTACAGGCCGTGTGCCGGAGGCACGCCGGCGAGGATGCCGTACGCGATGGCCTGCGGGACGGCGACCGAAGCGACGGTCAACCCCGCGATCACGTCGGCGCGGCCGTCGCGCCAGGTGTAGTGGCGCAGCGCGTCGAGCGCGGGGACGAAGCGCCACCACCCGGTGGGCAGCTGGCGGTGCAGGGCGGAGTTGTCGGTCGTCATCGCCGCCGCGGCTGCAAGACCCAGGCCCGGCCCGGAACCCAGGGCGCCCCGTGCCCAACCAGGACCGTCACGGATTTCTCGCGGCGCCGTGATGGGAATTCCGCGAATCCCGGACGGCAGCCACGACCTCGGCCACCCCCGCCACGGCGGTGGCCGCCACCACCCGCCCGCGGTTCCCCGCCTCCGCCGCCAGCTCGCGGAACGGGTTGGGCTCCGGGTTCACGTCGATCAGCAGCGCCTCCCCCGCCAGCCCCGCTTCCGCGACGAGCCACGGCATCCGGGCCGCACCGGAGGTGCCCACGACGACCACCAGGCACGCCGAACGACCCCAGCGCAGCGCGGTCTCCGAGCGGTACAGGTGCTCCTCGTAGTACTCGTCGAACCACAGGATGTGGGGCCGGCACCGGTTGCCCGTGGCCGGGTTGCGCAGCAGCGCCCACTGCTCGTCCGACAGCGGCTCGTCGCGACCCAGCTCGAGCCCGGCCGGGATCGGCAACACCTCGTCCGTTCGCTCGTCGCGCATCCAGTCGATGTCGCCGTGAACTTCCGCCAGCGCCGCCCGCGAGTGCCCAGCGCGCAGGTGCAGTCCGTCGACGTTCTGGGTCACCAGCCGGAACGCGTCACCCAGCTCGCGCTCGAGCGAGACCAGCGCGTGGTGCGCGGGGTTGGGGACCGCGCCCCGACACACCGACCGCCGGTACAGGTACCACCGCCACACCTCGCGGGGCATCTGCCGATACGCACGGTTCGTGGCGAGGTCCTGCGGGTGATACACCGTGGACCCGACCGTCCAGTAGCCCTCGGGACCCCGGAACGTCGGGACGCCGGACTCGGCGGAGATGCCGGCGCCGGTGACGAACACCACCGGGGACGCCGCCGTCGGACACAAGGGTGGGAGCTGCATGGTCGACCTCCGGGGACTGCGGGCCCGCCCCCGGTTACACCGACGTGATGGTCCGGTGGGCGCTCATCCAGCCGATCAAGTTCTATCGGCGCTTCCTGTCGCCGCTCTTGCCGCCTGCGTGCCGGTTCTACCCCTCGTGTTCCGTGTACACCATGCAGGCGATCGAGGTGTGGGGGGTCGTGGGCGTGTGGATGGGCGCGAAGCGGATCTTCCGGTGCCAGCCGTTCTTCACGGGCGGATACGACCCGGTGCCCCTCCCCGACGGACACCCGGGCTTCGAGCGGGCGGTGGTCCACCACGACCACGACCACGACCACTCCCACTCCCACTGAGCACCACGTGGCCCACCCGATCCTCGCGCTGCTCCCTGCACTGCTCGCCTGTGGATGGCTCGACCGCACGGAGCCGCCGCGCCGCGCGAGCGCTGCCGAACCCGCTCCGGCCCCCGCGCCCGAGGAGCGAGCGCCGTCCATGCGCCAGCGCGGCCCGGCGCCGGAGCACCCGAACTTCCTGGTGATCGTCCTCGACGACTTCGGGACCGACAAGCTCGGCGCGATGAAGGAGTCGCCGACGCCGCCGCCGACCCCGCGGCTCGACGGCCTCGCCCGGGACGGGGTGATGTTCCGCAACGCGTACACGTACCCCACCTGCTCGTCGTCCCGGACGGCGCTGCTGACTGGGCGCTACGGCCGGCGCAACGGGATGGGCGGCATCGTCGAGCTCGACGACTCGACCTGGGAGGTGCCGCTGAAGGAGGTGCTCATCCCCGAAGCCCTCGATCGCGTCACCGACTACGCCTCCGCGGCGGTGGGCAAGTGGCACCTGTCCGGCTTCAAGACCCCGCACGCGTTCCACCACCCCCTCGACCAGGGCTTCGACCACCACCGTGGTTGCCTGGGGAACCTGGTGTTGACCAGCAAGGAGTACGGGCGGCGGGGCGGGTTCCACCAGTACGAGCGCAACGTCGACGGCGTCCCGGAGTGGCGGGAGGGGTACGCGACCACGGACACCACCGACGACGCCCTCCACTTCGCGCGCACGCTGCCGCAGCCGTGGTTCCTGTGGGTCGCGTACAACGCACCCCACACCCCGGTGCAGCCGCCGCCCAAGGCGCTGCGCGCGGACAAGTCTGCCGCCGGCGAGACCGCCGAGTACCGCAACGTCATCGCTGCGCTCGACGCCGAGATCGGACGCCTGCTCGACGGGCTCGATCCGGCCGTCCGCGCCGACACGACCATCGTGGTCGTCGGCGACAACGGCACCGACCGGGCGTTCGTCGAGCCCCCGTTCGACCCCGACCACGGCAAGGCGAGCCTGTTCGAGGGCGGGACCGGAGTGCCGCTGCTGGTGGTGGGCGCCAACGTGAAGGGCAGGCCACGCGAGACCCAGGCGCTCGTCCACGCCGTGGACCTGTTCCCCACGCTGGTCGAGCTCGCGGGTGGCAAGCCCGACGCCGAGCGGCTCGACGGGGTGTCGTTCGCTTCGGTGCTGCGGGAGCCGGAGGCGACCGGCGACCGCCGCTTCGTGTACACCGAGCGGTTCTCCCCCATCGGGGGCGGCCCGTACGACGTGGACATGGCCGCGGTGCGTGACGACCGCTACAAGCTCATGGTCACGAAGCTCGGGAAGCTCCAGCTCTATGACCTGCAGGGCCGCAACGACGACGGTGACTTCACCCCGTTCGCGCGGGCGAAGGGCGAGATGGCCCGGCGCGGCGAGGTGCTGCTCCGGGAGCTCGAGCGGGTCAAGGCGACCGCTCGCTTCGAGTACTGATCAGGGGGCAGCGTGAAGAAGTACGACCTGTGTGTCATCGGTGGGGGTCCCGCCGGGTTCGCCGCGGCCTCCCGCGCGTGGGACCTCGGCCGCAGCGTGGTCCTCGTCGAGAAGGGCCGCATCGGCGGCGCGGGGCTGCACAACGGCGCGTTGTCGTCGAAGACCATGTGGGAGCTCGCCAACGACTACGCGACCGCCTGCCGGACCGATCGCGGCTATCGGGTGGATGGCCACGTGTTGTCCTACGCGGAGGTCGTGGGGGCCGTACGCGGCGCGGTCTGGGAGCGGCGCGACGCGCTCGAACAGCACCTGGACCACATGGCCGGGCCCTCGGAGCTCGGGGGTGGCGTCACCCGCCGGACAGGCACCGCGCGGCTCGTCGGGCCCCACCGGGTCGAGGTGGTGGGACCGGACGGCGCAGTCGAGGAGCTCGAAGCCGACCATGTGTTGATCTGCACGGGTTCGTCCCCCCGGTCCCTCCCGGATCCCGTCGCAGACGGCCGCCGGGTGGTGACCTCGGACCACATCGAGGAGCTCGCGGACTTCCCGCGGCGCCTGGTGGTGCTCGGCGCCGGGGTGGTGGGCTGCGAGTACGCCACCGTGTTCTCGCGGTTCGGCAAGACCGAGGTCCACCTCGTGGACCGCGAGGACCGCATCCTGCCGTTCGAGGACGAAGACGTGTCGGCGGTGGTCTCCGCGTCGCTGCGGGAGGCCGGTCTCCGGATCCATCACCGGCGCCGCCTCGTCGCCACCACCCTCCGCGAGAACGGCGTGGACTGCGTCCTCGAGAGCCCCGACGGCGATCGCGTCACCGTCGAAGACGCCACCCTGCTGTTGTCGATCGGCCGGGTGCCGAACACCCGGGGACTGGGCCTCGAGGCGCTCGGCGTGGAGCTCCTGCCCAGCGGCGCCATCAAGGTCGAGGACGGCCGCTCCAGCGTGGACTGGATCTGGGCCGCCGGCGACACCACCCTCGACATCGCCCTCGTCAACGTGGCCGAGCTCGAGGGTCGGCACGTCGTCGAGCGGCTGTTCGGCGACACACCCCGCGCCGTCCCCTACGACGCGTTGTCCACCATCCTCTTCGTCCAGCCCGAGGTGGCCGCCGTCGGTCTCAACGAGCAGCAGGCCCGGCAGAAGGGCATCGCGTACCGCGCGGGCGTGGTCTCGAACGTCGCCGTCCCGCGGGCCGTCGCGATGCGGTCCACGAAGGGCTTCGTGAAGCTCCTCGCCTCCCCGGACGGTCACATCCTGGGGCTGCGCGTGGTCGGTCCGCAGGCGTCTTCCACCATCCAGGGCTGCGCGCTGCTCATCGCCTCCGGGGGCACGCTCCACGACATCGACGCGTGTATCCACCCGCACCCGGCCATCCCGGAGGGCGTGCAGGAAGCGGCGCGGCTGCTGCTGGGGCGGTCGATGCTCAAGCCGTCGCTGGCGGGCTCGCCGCTGCAGGTCCGGAGCTGGAGCCCGACGGCGACGTCCCCGACCTTGACCTGACGGACGTGAGCCTCAGCCGCCCGACTGCCGGGTGCGCAGCCAGTCTTCGATCATGGCGCGCAGCACGTTCGCCGTCTCCGGTTCACCGCGATCGGCCAGCATCTTCGAGCCGAGCCCGAGCAGCGAGTAGGTGTCGGGCTCCGAGGTGACCCCCGCCGTGTGCAGCTCGGCCAGCCGGACCACCTGCGCCTCGGCGGCGATGCGGTCCTCGAGGCCGATGGCCGCCAGCAACAACACGGCCCGCACCGACATCTCGAGCGGGGGACGGCCCTGCAACGCAGACTCCCTCCGGCACCGCTCCGCCAGGCGCCAGGCCTCGCCGAACCGGCCCTCGATCACGTGGATCGTGGCGAGGTTGAGCCTCGGGATCGAAGCCTCGAGGCTGCCCATGCGGTCGAGCAGCGCTGCGGCCTCCTCGTACAGGGGCACCGCGGTGTCGTGCCGACCCTGCCGGCGCTCGATCTCGGCCCGCAGGTTCAGCAGCCCGGCGACCGCGCTCGGGTGCGGGATGCGGTCGCGGGCGGCGAGGGCCTCGTCGGCGACCTGGCGAGCCTCGTCGAAGTGCTCGAGCTCGGCGAGGCTCGCCGCCAGCTGGAGCGTGCACTCCACCCAGGTGGCCCAGTCCCCGACCGACGACGCCGCCGCCCGGCCCTCCTGCGAAGCGCGGATCGACGCCGGCTGGTCACCGAGCTGGTGCAATGCGATGCCCAGCGAACGCAGGGACCGCGCGCGCTCGCGGTCGTGGCCCTGGCGCCCGGAGAGCTCGGCCAGCGCCTGCAGCTGATCCCGGCTGCGCTCGAGGTTGCCGCGCAGGATGCCGAGCGTCGCCACGATGATCGCGGCCTCGAGCTTCTCGACGGACGCTGCCTGGTCGTCGGAGGCCACGAGGTTGGCGGACGCCTCGGCTTCGTCCAGCCGCCCGAGCAACACGAGGCACCGGGCCCGCTGGATCGCGATGGCCGGGCGCCACCGCCGCACCTGCTCGAGCCCCTCGTCGAGGCACGCGCGCTCGGCCTGGTCACACAGGTCGAGCGCCCCCGGAGCGTTGCCGGAGCCGAACAGCGACCGCGCCGCCTGCATCATGCGCGTCACGGCCTCTGCCGTACGTCCGGCGCCGAGGAGGTGGCGGGCCATGCGCTGGTCGTCGGCGTGGCGGCGGAGCGACAGGTCCTCCAGGACGCGTTGGTGGATGCCCACGAGCCGCCCACCCTCGGCGGCCCTGCGCAGCAGGCTCTCGCGCACCATCGCGTGGACGAAGCGCCAGGCCTCGTCGGGATCGGAGGAGACGACGAGGCGCCGCGCCATCAGCGACTCCACCGCCTCGGGCGAGGCCTCTGCCCCGGCGCGACGGCAGATCCGTCGCCATTCGGACGTCTGCACCCGCAACCCGAGGGCCGCGCCCACCTCCAGGGCGCGCCACACCGCCTCGGAGAAGCCGCCGAGCGCCTGCTTGAGGTGGGCCTGCCACAGCGCGTACAGGTCGTCGGGGAGCTCGGACTCGCTCCCCTCCTGCAGGCGGAACCCACCCTCCGACTGGACGAGGATGCCGCGGGAGACCCAGTCCTCGACCAACGCCACGGCGAAGGCAGGGTTCCCGCCCGTGCGCGCCGCGACGCGCCGCGCGAGCTCGCCTTCGAGCCCCACCAGCTCCCGCACGAGGCGCAGCTGGTCGTCGTCGGGCAGGGACGGCACCCGCACGCGGGTCACCCCTTCCATCCCCACGATCTCGTTGATCAGCCCCCGCGCCGAGGGGTGCCGGGCGAGGCCCTCGTCCTGGACCACCAGCACCGCGAGGACCGGAGCGGGCTCGGCGTCGCGGCGGCGCAGCAGCCAGCGCACGAACAACAACGCGTCGATGCCGCGCTGCGCATCGTCCACGAGCAGGATCACCGGCCGGCGCGCGCCCACCGCGCACAGGTGGCGGGACAGGGCCCCGATGCGCTGCGGGATGGCGGCGAACGGCGCATCCGACGCGTCGAGCGCGGTCTCGGCGAGCACCCGGAGGTCGGTGCGTTCGCTGGTGCCCCAGCTCCGGGCCACCGTGGCGACCCGGTCGGGGACCTCGGGTTCGGGCAGCTGCTGGGTGCCGAAGTGGACACGCAACATGCCCGCGAGCCCCGCCTCCGCGCCGCTGCGGGAGGTGTGTTCGACCTGCAGGGTGTGGGCTGCGCCGAGCTCGTGGGCGCGCTGCGCCAGCCAGCGGGCGAGGTGCGACTTGCCAGTGCCGGCCGCGCCCTCGAGCACCACGGCGCGGGCCACTGGGACCTTGTGGACGGCGACGACCTCCCGCCACAGCTGATCGCGTTCGGACTCGCGACCCACCGTCGGGAGCGCGCGCGCGCCGAGCAACCCGAGGCCCGAGCCCCGCAGGTGGAGCCGCCGCAGCGAGGTCGGCCCCCGCCAGTCGTCCGGAGGGGGCGGCGGCGCGTCGTTGCGGCCGACCGGCTCGCTCGCGTGGCGGTGGACCGCAGCGCGCAGGAACCGCATCGTGGTCGGTTCGGGCCGCGTGTCGAGGGTGGTGTCCGGCTCTACCACCGGGAGGTCCTCGTCCTCGGTCGGGCTGTCGGGCAGCTGATCGAGCGCGAACAGGGCGTCTGCAGCGCACTGGGTGCGCCGCGCGGGGTCCTTCCGCAGCAGGCCGACGAGCCATCCCTCGAAGCCCTCCGGGACCGGCTGCAGTGTGGCGAGCGCGGGGAGCTTCGCGTGGAGGTGCAGCTGCCGGGTCTCCTCCCAGTTGGCCCCCCGGAACGGCGCAGAGCCGTCGCACATGGCCCACACCAGGCACCCGAACCCGTACAGGTCGGTCCACGGCCCGAAGTCCCGCCACTGGTCCTGGAACTGCTCGGGCGCCATGTAGGCCGGCGTGCCCGCGCGCATGTGGACGGCGTCCGGGCCCTCGAGGTGCGCGAGCCCGAAGTCCGAGATCACTGCGCGCCGCTCGTGCGACAACAACACGTTCGACGGCTTGAGGTCCCGGTGGATGACCCCGCGGGCGTGGGCGTGGGCGAGCGCGTCGAGGAGGACCCTCAGCAGGTTGCGCAGATCGGGCCACTTCAGGCGCCCCCGGTACTTCCACAGCGAGCCGCCGGGGAGCAGATCCATCACGAGGTACGGGGCGCCGATCTCGAGCTCGGAGCGCGTCCCGTCGCTCACTTCGGGGGGCACGAGGCCGAAGTCGTGGATGCCGACCACGTGGGGGTGGTCGAGGCGCGCCACCGCTCGCGCCTCCTGGCGGAACTGGCTCACGGATCGCGGCCGGCGCGCGCGTTCGCCGGTCAGCACCTTCACGGCGACGGGCACGTCGTCGTCGACGTGGTGGGCCCGCCAGACCTCGGCCATGCCTCCGCTCCCGATCCGGGCGTCGAGCACGAAGGGGCCGAGCGCGAGCGACATGCGCAGTCCTACCACGGCGAGGGGCGGGCATGTCATGCTGCGCTCGGGGCCGGCAGGAGATCACGTGGGGAAGATCGGTTGGTTGTTCCTGGTCGGGGTGGGCTGTGTGGGCAGCACCACGAAGGGTGGCGAGCACTCGAGCGTGGCCGTCGGCGCGTGTGAGCTCGCAGCGCAGTCCCAGACCTGCCCCTCTTGTTACGACGGCCCCTGGACGTGCACCTACGGCGGCACGAGCGCCGCGGTAGGGAGCTGTGGGGAGTGCCAGGCGCGCGCGAGCCTGTACCAGGCGCTCTGTGACGCCGGCAACCCCGCAGCGGCCGACGAGATCGAGGCCGGCACCACGTGTGCCGCCACGACCTGCGTGGTCACGTACGGTTGTTCGTGTACCCCCAGCTGCGAGCCGGCGGCCGTGTCCGGGGAAGCAGACGCCGCCACCGCTACCTCCGATCCCTGCTCCACGTGCCCCACCCCCGAGGATCCGCCCGGGCCGTGCGCGTGGGACGGCGCGGCCTGCGCGTTCCAGTAGCCATGGGCGCCACGCTCGACGCGCCGCTCACCCTCCCCTGCGGCGCCACGCTCCGCAACCGCCTCGCCAAGTCCGCGATGAGCGAGCGCCTGGCGGGCCCGGACCGCGCGCCCACCGCCGAACACGTGGCGCTCTACCGCACCTGGGGTACCGGTGGCTGCGGGCTCCTGGTCACGGGCAACGTGATGGTCGACCCGGCGCACCTCGGCGAGCGCGGGAACGTCGCCGTCGAGGACCGCAGCCACTTCGCCACCCTGCAGGCCTGGGCGGCGGCGAGCGGGGCGACGCCGCAGTGGGTGCAGCTCAACCACCCGGGCAGGCAGGCACCCCGCCGCCTCGACCCTGCGCCGGTGGCCCCGTCCGCCGTGGGGGTAGAGGGCACCTGGGGGTTGTTCGGCACGCCGCGCGCCCTCGACGACGCGGAGATCGAGCAGCTCGTGGCGCGGTTCGCCACCAGCGCGGCGATCGTGAAGGACGCCGGGTTCCACGGGGTCCAGATCCACGCGGCCCATGGCTACCTGTGTTGCCAGTTCCTCTCCCCCCGCACCAACCTGCGGACCGACCGGTGGGGTGGTGATCTCGAGGGGCGCAGCCGGTTCCTCCGGGAGGTCGTGTCGGCGGTCCGCCGCGCGGTCGGGCCCGGGTTCCCGGTGGGCGTCAAGCTCAACACCGCGGACTTCCAGCGCGGCGGGTTCACGGAGGAGGAGGGCGTCGAGGTCGCGCGGATGCTCGAGAGCCTGGGCATCGACCTCCTCGAGCTCTCGGGAGGCACCTACGAGCGGGCCGTGATGTTCGCCGAGGGTCCACCCCGCGAGAGCACGCTCCGCCGCGAGGCCTTCTTCCTCGACCAGGCGGAGAAGATCCGCGCCGTCGTGAAGACCCCGCTGCTGCTCACGGGCGGGTTCCGCACGCGCGGCGCGATGGACGAGGCCCTGGCGAGCGGCGCGGTCGACGTGGTCGGCCTGGCCCGGCCGCTGTGCCTCGAGCCGGACCTCGCGGCGCGCCTCCTCTCCGGGGCGACCGCGGCGGCCGCCGAGGTCAAGCTGCACACCGGGGTCCGGGCGCTCGACTCCATGTTGACGGGCGCCTGGTACGAGGTGCAGCTCGGCCGGATGGGCCGCGGCCTGGCCCCCGACCCCGCCCTGTGGCGCGCCCGGGCCGTGGCCTGGTACGTCCGCGACCTGTACTTCCCCTGACGGTCAGGGAACGAGGTCGGACGTCTCGCGGGGCACGAGCTTCGTGTTCGAGAAGCTGTACGACAGCGGAGCGGTGATCGAGGCGTAGTCGGTCCCGTTCGCGGGCTGGTCGGCCCAGCAGCTGGGGCAGAGGAAGTCGTCGACGCGCAGACAGCCCTCGACCTCGAACTCGTCGAAGTCCGACGGGGCATCCGGGTTCGTGTCGGTCACCGTCACGCCGGACACCTCCACCAGCATCGACTCCAGGCGCTCGGCGTCGGGCCCGCCCGTGCCCACGTCGCAGGCCGAGACCGCGATGGCTGCGGGCAGCGCGCCCGCGCCCTGGATGGAGACGGTCACGTCGGTGAGCTGGGTGAGGCCGAAGAACTCCTCGTACGTCCCGCCCACGGTGACCAGCTGGCCCACGCTCGGGGACGTGTCGCCGAACACGAAGAGCCCGCCGAACTCGGTCGCTGCGGGGTCCTGGACGAAGAAGCCGCTGGAGCCCATGCCGGTGACGACCACGTCGCTGACGGTGACGGCGGAGCCCTCGGGCGGATGCTGGGCCGAAGACGCGTCCCGCAGGTCCTCGATCGGGATCGGGCAGCCCCCTCCCCCCGGGTTCGAGACGCCGGGACACAGGTCGCAGGCGTCGGGGGTCCCGTCGCCGTCGTCGTCGGGGTTGCCAGGATCCGCGAGGAACGGGCAGCCATCCTGGCCGTTCGGCTCTCCGTCGTCGTCGATGTCCGCGGGGTCGTGGGCGCAGGTCGACTCCCCGGAGAGGGGGCAGGGATCACACGCATCGCCACGGCCATCGCCGTCGTGATCGGTCTGGCGAGGATCCCACGCGTGCAGGCAGAGGTCGTCGTCATCGTCGACGCCGTCCCCGTCGGTGTCCCCGCCGGCCGGCGCCGAGAGGTCGCACGACGCGCGCTCCTCCTCACACGCCCACAGGGGGTAGAGCTCGCCGGCGTACTCCAGGCCCGAGGGCATGGAGGTGGTGGCGAGCGCGGAGGCGAGGATGTCCTCGAGGTCGGCGTACGTGGCTGCGTCGTCTCCGGAGGCGGCCTCCTGCACACACAGCGTGCGGTCCGCGGCGCAGGCGGTCACGGTCTCGCACCAGGCGGGGTCCTCCTCGAGGCCCGACACCAGCGCGGGGACCCCGTACTTCGCCTGGCCGCCGATGATGACCAGCCGCACGTCTTCGTAGGAGGACTCGATCACGGCCCGGTACGGCTCGTCGCTGAAGGCGTACACGGCGAGATCGGCCTGG
>JBIKWC010000410.1:0-5291 GCA_044356535.1 Myxococcota bacterium | reverse complement strand
GACGCCTGCCCCGGAGGCGACACGTTGTGCACCTTCGTGGCGCAGGGGAACACCGACGGGGTCCCGTACGGGTTCATGTTTCACACCCGCGGCCGGCGGGTCCGGCTCACCCTCCACGATGGCGCAGGAGAGAGCTTCCTCTCCGCCGGGACCGACCTAGCCGAGGGCCGGTGGGTCCACCTGGCAGCGCGGGTGAACGGCTCCGTCGTCACCCTGTTCGAGGACGGCGTGAAGCAGGTCGAGGCCGACGTGGTCCTGCACGCCGCACCCGAGGTGGACGCGCCCCTGCGGGTCGGGCACACGCTCGGCCGGTCGTTCGATCTGCTGGGGCAGGTCGACGAGGTGCTCCTGTACCGGCGTCCGCTCGGAGACAGCGAGGTCACCGCGCTCTACGACTGGTACGTGGACGGCGACGGTGACGGCTCCACCGGCGACGACGACTGCGACGACGCGGACGACGCCATCTACCCGGGCGCCGCGGACCCTCCCGGCGACGGCGTGGACGGGGACTGTGACGGGACCGATCCACCCGCGCTCGACTCTGGCGGCGGGACCGGCGCGACGGGCGTCGTCGCCCACACGGGGTCCCCGACGGTCGCGGCGCACACGGGAGCGCCCGGCGAGACCGCCGCGCCCACCGGAGCGCGCCCGGTGGCCGTGGTCGATCCCGGCTGCGGCTGCGTGTCCGCGAACGCCCCTGGGTGGCTCCTGGCCCTGGCGGGCGGCCTCGCCCACCGGAGGCGCGTCCAGCCCCCTCAAGCGCAGTGAGGACCGTCCGAATGCGAGGCGTGGACGACGCGGACATCTGGGCACTGTTTCCCCTCGAGAACCCCAATCCGGTGTTCCGCACGACGCTGGGAGGCCGGATCGAGTTCGCCAACGCTGCCGCTGCCGCGCTCGTCGGCGGATGGGCGGGGCACCTGCCCGCCAGCCTGCTGGCCGCGTTGCGCGAGCTGGAGCCCGGCGATCGGGGGCGGGAGGTCCACCTCCAGGTCGGCGCCTCCTGGTTCAGCGTGCGCCTCCTGCGGCCGAAGGAGGCACCGTACGTGTACGGCTACGCCTCCGACCAGACGGCGCTGCTCGAGGAACGCCGCCGGGTCGAGCTGCTCGCCTCGTTCCCCGAGGAGGTCCAGGATCCCGTGTTGCGGCTCGGGCCCGATGGTCGCCTGCAGTACGTGAACCCGGCGGCGGCACCGCTGCTGTCGCACTGGGGACGAGCGCTCGGCGACCTCCTTCCGGAAGGGCTCGGAGAGAGCGCTCCCGTCGAGCTCGTCGACGGTCGCTCGATCGTGTTGTCGTCCCATCCCACCCCGGACGGCTCCGCGGTGTGGATCCTGGGCCGGGACGTGACCGCGGATCGCAGGGCCAGGGTCGCGGAGGCCGCGAACGAAGCGAAGACCGCGTTCCTGTCGCAGATGAGCCACGAGCTGCGCACGCCGCTGAACGGGATCATCGGGTACACCGAGCTCGCCCTCGACCAGCTCGACGAGCTCGGAGCCGGGTCGTTGCGGGGCGACCTCGAGCGCGTACGGCGCAGCGCCGATCACCTCCTCGCGCTCGTGACCGCCGTGCTCGACCTCTCCAAGATCGAGGCGGGCCGGATGGAGGTGGAACACGCGCCCTTCGAGCTCGGAGCCCTCGTCCGGGAGGTGGCGGCGTCCGTCGAGCCCCTCCTGCAGCGGAACGGGAACACGCTGGAGCTCGACGTAGGAGACGTGCAGCTGGCCAGCGACGCGCAGAAGTGGAAGCAGATCGCGCTGAACCTGTTGGGCAACGCCGCCAAGTTCACGAGCGGCGGACAGGTGCAGCTCTCCCTGCACCAGCGGGACGGCGCGGTGGTGCTCGCGGTGCGGGACACGGGGATCGGGATGTTGCCCACGGAGCTCGACCGGGTGTTCGCGCCCTTCACCCAGGCCGATGCCTCGACCACCAGGCGGTTCGGTGGCACCGGCCTCGGGCTCACCATCTCCCGCCACCTGGCCACGCTGCTCGGCGGGGAGCTGATCGCCGAGAGCGCGAAGGGGGTGGGCAGCGTGTTCACCCTCACCGTCCGGACGGGTCAGCACCCACCGGGTGCCGTGCAGGTCCCCGTCGTCCCGACGACGCCTGCAGCGCCGGCCGTGCCCGCGTTCCCGTCGGGCCAGCCGCCGGGCCGGGTCCCACCGCTCGCGCCCGCCCCCGCCGTCCCCGACGAGTAGGTGAGGCCCGAGGTCGAGAGCGTGCCCTGGTAGCGGTAGATGCCGTACGTATTGCCGCCGGCGCCGCCGCCGCCGCCGCCACCGTGCCCGCCGTGCCCGCCGTCTCCACCGTCTCCGCCGTCCCCCGACGCGCCGAAGCCGTTGCCACCGAGCCCACCGGACGCGCCGGGCTGGCCCGCGCCCGCCTCGCCGCCCACGGTGCCGGAGCCCGCGACGCCGCGCACCAGCGTGCTGTTCTGCACCACCAGGGTCGCCTGGTAGCCGAACACGCCGAACGAGGAGCCCCCGGAGCCGCCGCCCGTGCCCGCCGTCCCGCGACAACCACCCGCACCGCCCGCCCCGCCGCCACCACCGCGGTCGTTGTCGAAGGCGCCCGCGTCGCAGCCGCCGCCGCCACCGCCGCCACCACCACCGCCGCCGTTCGCACCGAGGCCCCCGGTGCCACCGTTCACGCCGTACCAGAACACGCTCGACGACAACCCGGTGAGGTTCCCGTTGCGGGTGGCGCCGGTGCCTGCGGCGCCGTTGGTGACGAGGCCGTCGTTGCCGTTCGCGCCGTCGGCGCAGACCCCGCCGTTGTTGCCCCGGTACCCAGCGCCGTTCACGACGGACTGGTCCCCGGAGGTGCCGTCGAGGCCTACGCGATCGGCGCAGTCGCCGCACACGATGCTGCAGCAGTCGGTCACGCCGCAGCTGCAGCAGCTCGTGTCCGCCGAGCCCGACTGGCCCCCGGCCCCGCCGTCCGTGTTGGACCCGCAGGTGGAGTTGGTCCCGCCCGTCCCAGCCGACGAGCGCGAGGCGCTGCAGTCCCCGAAGAAGTCCGCGCCCGCGCCGCCCACGGTGCCGTTGTTGCCGTTCGTCGCGGCGGCGTCGGTCCCGATGGTGCCCTGGAAGCCGTTCGCGCCGTTGCCGGCGGTGATCTCGCACCGGCGGACGGTCACGGAGGAGCCAGCGTCGGCGTGGACCGCGTACGAGCTGCGCCCGTTGCGGCCGAGCGTGCCCGAGGCGTTCGGGCCCACGATGGCGAGGTCGGCGAGGACCACGGTGGAGCCGCGCACCCGCACGGTCTCGTACTCGGCGTCCGCGGAGACGTACCCGCCCGTGATCGTGACCGTGTGGCCCGCCGTCGGGTTGGACGCGCGGAGCCAGGTGGTGGAGTAGCCGCCGTAGATCTCGACGTCCTGGTCGGCGAGGACGCCGGCGGAGTAGGTGCCGGCGCTCACGTACACCTGGGACAACCCCAGGCCCGCGGCGATGTCGATGGCCCAGGTGATCGTGCGGCACGGGCTCGCCTGCGAACACACGAGGTTCCCGAGGTCGGCCCCGGTCAGCGAGACGAACACGGCGTCGTCGGCGTTCCCGTCGAGCCCGTCGCAGTCGTCGTCGGTGAAGGTGCCGTCGGGGGCGTCGACCTCGCCGGGGTTGCGGCTCGCGTCGGCGTCGTCGCAGTCGCCGTCGCAGGTGGACCAGCCGTCGGTGTCGAGGTCGTCCTGCTCGAGGGTGGCGTCGGTGTCGTCGCAGTCGAGATCGTTGGCGACGTACCCCACCGGCGGGCCGTCGCAGACGTTGAGGGGCTGCGCGCCGGGGTCACCCCAGCCGTCGCCGTCGTCGTCCGGCCACCAGTCGAGGTACGTGAGCCCGTCGTCGGAGAGGCCGTCGCAGTCGTTGTCGCCGCCGTCGCAGACCTCGGTCCCGCCGGGCTCGTTGGCGCTGTCGGCGTCGTCGCAGTCCACACACACCGAGGACCCGTCGCCGTCCGCGTCCGGCGCGTCGAGCGTGCCGGCAGCGCAGTCGTCGTTCTTCCCGTTGCAGGTGACCTCGGCCCGGCCGGGGTTCACGGCGAAGTCGGTGTCGAGGCAGTCCGTGGCGTCGAGCACGTGGCCCGCAGGCGCGCCGTCACACGCGCTCACCGGGGCGCCGGCCGGGTTCCCGTAGCCGTCCGCGTCGGTGTCCGGGCGGTAGGTGAGGAACACGATGCCGTCGTCGGGGATCGTGTCGCAGTCGTTGTCGGCGAGGTCGCAGAACTCCACGTTGCCGGGGAAGTTGGCCGGGTCGCCGTCGTCGCAGTCGTCGGACCGTTCGGACTCGCCGGCGCCGCTGCAGTCGAGCGTCACCCCGCCGACCAGCGCGGGCGTACCGACGGTGTCGCCGTCCCCGTCGACGAAGCAGGTGTCGCCGCCGTCGCAGTCCTGGTCCACGGCGTCGACCGGGATCTCGGAGGCGCCCGGGTTCACCGTGGCGTTGCCGTCGTTGCAGTCGGTGTTGTCCGTGGTCCAGACCCCGGCCGGGGGCCCGTCGCAGCGGGTCGAGGGCGGGAACGACGCGGCGCCGTACGTGTCGGAGTCCTGGTCGGGGTAGTAGTCCACGAACGCGAGCCCGTCGTCCGCGACGTTGTCGCAGTCGTCGTCGGCGCCGTCGCAGACCTCGGTGTTCCCGGGGAAGTTCCCGGCGTCGGTGTCGACGCAGTCGAGGGAGTTCCCGACATGGCCGAGGGGTGCACCGCTGCAGGTGGACACCGGCGCGCCGCGGCCGAAGCCGTCACCGTCCTGGTCGCGCCACCAGCTCGCGAACGCGAGGCCGTCGTCGGCGAGGGTGTTGCAGTTGTTGTCGGCGCCGTCGCAGAGCTCCACGCCGCCCGGGCGGTTGGCGGCGTTGCCGTCGTCGCAGTCGAAACACAGGGTGGAGCCGTCGCCGTCGCCGTCCGGCTGGTCGAGGGTGCCCGCGGCGCAGTCGTTGTTCACGCCGTCGCAGGTGATCTCGACCGCCCCGGGGAACACGTCGCCGCGCGTGTCGTCGCAGTCGGTGGCGTTGGCGACGTAGCCCGGAGGAGCGCCGTCGCAGGTGGACACGGCGGGGGCCGAGCTGTCGCCGAACCCGTCGCCGTCGTCGTCGGGGCGGTAGGACACGAACGCCAGCCCGTCGTCCACGAGCACGTCGCAGTCGTTGTCGGCGCCGTCGCACACCTCAAGGTTGCCGGGCGCGTTGGTGGCATCGCCGTCGTCGCAGTCGAGGCACAGGTCCACGCCGTCGAGGTCGCCGTCGGGGCGGTCCTCGGTCTGGGCGAGGCAGTCGTCGTCCTGGCCGTTGCAGGTG
>JBIKWC010000010.1:0-70483 GCA_044356535.1 Myxococcota bacterium | reverse complement strand
ACGGCCTCCTCGACGCGGTGGCCGACCCGGCGGTGCAGCGCGAGCGCCGCCTCCAGGTGCGCGGCGCCGCGCCGGGTGTGGCCCTCGGCGTGCGCGAGGGAGCCCAGGTACCCGAGCGCGCGGGCCTCGTCGCGCACCGAACCCCGCGCGCGCGCCGACCCGAGCGCCGCCTCGAACCGGGCCCGCGCGGCCGGGAGCTGTCCGAGGCCGTAGTGCAGCGTGATCCCGAGCCCCAGCTCGGCGAGGCCCTCGACGCGGGCGTCCCCCGCTGCCTGCGCTGCCGTCCGCGCCGCCTCGTAGCCGGCGACCGCCGACCGGGCGTGGCCGGTGAGCCGCTCGAGGTCGGCCCCGAGCAGCAGCGCCCGGGGCTCGAGCGTGGGCAGCCCCACGGCCTGCGCGGCATCCAGGGCGTCCCGCGCGGCTTCGAAATGCCCGAGGTGGAGCGCGGCCGCGGTCGCCGCCAGGTGAAGGCGCTCCACGACCTCCGGCGCGGCGCCTCGCGCCCGGCCGAGCGCCTCCGGGACGAGCGCCCAGGCCTCCTCCGTACGCCCCACCGCCGTCGCAGCCGACACTCGCACGAGCCAGGCCTCCGCGGTGGCGTCGGCGCGGTCGTCCACCGCAGCGCGCGCCAGGGCGTCGGCGAGCGCGAACGGCCCCCGCTGCTCCACGAGCGACCACACCGCGCGCAGCAGCGCTCCCGCGTCGTCCCCGATGGCCCGACGGCAGGCCGCGACGAGGTTGTCGAGGTCGGCGTCCAGGCGGTCGTCGCCTGCGCGGGCCCGGCGGGCGAAGTGCGCGGTGTGTCGGTCGCGCGCGACCTGGCTCTCGGCGAGCTCCCCGAGCCGCAGGGCGGCGTAGTCGCGGACCGTGGCCAGGAGCGTGAAGCGTCGGCCGTCGGCTCGCACGAGGCTGCGGTCGACGAGCGACTGCACCAGATCCACGGCGTCCGGCGCGTCCAGCACGGCCTCGGCGGCGTCGAGCGCGAACCCGCCCTCGAACACCGACAGGCGAGCGAGGGCCCGACGCTCCTCCGCAGCGGCCGCGGACCAGGTCTCGTCGAGCACCACCCGCAGGGCCGCGTGGCGGGCGGGGCGGCCCGCGGAGCTCGTCAACAGCGCGAACCGGTCGGACAGCCGGGCCTCGAGCGCCGGCAGGTCCAGCACCCGCACCCGCGCGGCAGCGAGCTCGAGCGCCAGCGGCAGCGCGTCCACGAGCGCCACGAGGCGGCCCACCGCGGCTGCGTCGGTCGACGCGAACCGCTGGTCGGCAGCGCGGGCGCGCGTGAGGAACAGCTCCGCCCCGTCGTCGGGCGCGAGCGGACCGAGGTCGACGAGGCGCTCCCCAGGCACCCGCAGCGGCACCCGGCTGGTGGCCAGGAACCGCGCTTCCCCGGCCCGGTCGGCCCACGCGCCCACGAAGGCCTCGGCCCGGTCCGCGACCTGCTCGACGTTGTCCAGGACGAGGAGGCACGGACCCCGGCTCGCGAGCGCGTGCCCCACCTGACCGGCGGCGTCCGCGGCGCCGAGCGGCACCCCGAGCGCCCGGGCGACGGCGACGACCACGGCGCCCGTGGTGGTGGCCTCCGAGAGGTCGACGAACCAGACGCCGCCGGGGAACGCGGCCTCGCGGGCGAACCGGAGCGCGAGGCGGGTCTTGCCGGCGCCCCCGAGCCCGAGGAGCGTGACGATGCGGGCCTCGCGGACCGCGTCGCCGAGCGCGGCCAGCTCGGTGACCCGGCCCACGAACCGGTCGCGTTCGGCGGGGAGCCCGGAGGTCGCGGCCGCGATGGGCGTCACCTCGCTCGACACGGGCCCGACGAACCGGACCCCCTTGCGGGGCACGGTCTCGACCCACGGGGCGTGTTCGGGACCCAGCGCCTCGCGCAGCTTCAGGACCACGTTGCGGAGCGCGTGGGGGGTGACGGTGACCCCGGGGTACAAGGCGGCGTCGAGGTCTTCGCGCGGCACCACGGCGCCCGCCGTCGCCAGCAGGAGCTTCAGCAGCTCGAGGGGCTTCGGCTGCACGGCCACGGCGGCGTCCCCGCAGGTGAGCTGCCAGCTGCGGGCGTCGAACGTGAACGGTCCGAACGACCACCGATCCGCCATTTCCGCGGCCTATCCCGCGGGCGGCGGCACCGCTGACGCAAGGGTGACCTTCCGCTGACGGGCGGTGCGCGGGCCGACCGCTACTCCGGCTGTGGGAGGCCGAGATGTACGAACACCGCAGCTGCCGGACCGCGTCGCAGGAGTCCACCCCGGCGACCGAGGCAGCGCCGCCGCGCGACCTCCAGCCCTGGGGCAACGCCGAGGCCGCCGCCGCCTTGAAGTCCGACCCGCAGGCGCCGACCTCCTACCCGGGCGACGTGGCCCAGGAAGAGGACCCGAACGCCCTGCCCGACGTGTACTGGGAGTGGGACGCGGGGAAGTGGTTCTCGGAGAAGTTGTGGTCTGGTGTGGTCGAGAAGGGGCTCGGGAAGGGGTTCCCCGGGCCGGGCATCGTGGCGGACGCGCCGCTCGAGGCCGCCGACGACCGCAATCACCCCGCCGAGGAACACGAGCGCCAGGAGCGGGAGGCGCGCGCTGCGTTCGACGCGTCGCTGGCAGCCGACGAGGAGGAGGCCCGGCGGTCGCTCCACGACCAGCGCGCCGCCCAGCAGGCGGAGGACCTGTGGTCGCCGATCGAATGAGGCGGAGCCGATTGGTCCGCAGCCGCGATACGGAATGACGCGGGGGAGTTCTTGCGCGCCACGCGTCCGTGCCATGTCAGCTGGCGACCCGCCGATGCCTGAGGGACCCCGCCGACCAGAGCCAGACCCGTCGCGCGCCGCGTCCGCAGGAGGAGAAGAGCTCGGCGGGCGCTACCTGCTGCACGAGGTGCTGGGCGTCGGAGGCATGTCGACCGTTCACCGGGCGTTCGACACCCGCCGCCGGGGCGAGCGTGTTGGGTGCAGGCGCCGAGTGGGCGCTGCTCCTCCACCAGCCCGCCCAGCAGGCGGAGGACCTGTGGTCTCCGGTCAGGGACTGACCTTCGAGGCGGGCACCCGATCCAGGAACGACGCGATCCGCGTGCAGAGCGCCTCGCGGGACGCGGGATCGGTGGCGGGCGAGTGCTTCACGCCCACCAACCGCTCGGTCTCCGCGTGGGGCCAGAGCGCCCGCGCGCGCGCCAGGAGCAGGTCACCGGGGAAGGACAGGTCGTGGGTGGCGCCGAACACCAGCACCGGGCCTGCGAAGCCCGCTGCTTCGGCCGCGGTGAGGGGCGGAGGCGCGGAGAAGTCCATCTTGTAGGCCAGGAAGGCCTCGGCCATGTAGGCCTGCCAGTCGGGGTCCGGGGTCGTGAACACGGCGGCGACGAGGGCGTCGAGGGACGCGCGGCGCCGGAACAGCGTCCACCCCGCCAGCGGCAAGCCGAGGCCCCACAGCGCGGCCAGGGGCGGCGTCGCGATGATCCCGGCCGGGACCACCAGCACCAGGGCGTCGACGCGCCCCGGCATCGTCGTCGCTGCCCGGCTGGCGACGAACCCACCCCACGAGACGCCCAGCAGGGCCGTGTGGGCGAGCCCGAGCCCGTCGAGCACGTCGGACACCCACTCCGGGTAGGCGGGCCCCGTCACGTCCGGGCGGTGATCCGCGCTGTGGGTCGACTGCCCGAGCACGTCCACGGCGTAGACCCGACGGGTCCGGAGCAGGGGGGCCACCTCGGGCAACAGGTGCGCGGAGGTGGCGAGCGCGCCGTGCAGGACAACCAGCGGTGGCGCGTCCTCGGGACCCGCGACGAGCACGTGGGTCTCGCCGTGGCGGGTCGCCAGGGTGCGGTGGGTGGTGGGGATCGGGACCCGGGCGAGGAACCTCGGGTACCAGGCGGCCAGCGAGGCCCGGACGGCCTCGGAGTGGTACAAGCTCATCGGACACCCTCCAGCTGCTGGTGGACCACGGCGCGGACGAAGCGCCGCGGGTCGGGGTGGGCCTCCTGGACCCAGAGGATCAGGGCGGTGTTCAGGAACGCGACGTACGCGCCTGCGAACACGCGCGGGTCGGCGTCGCGGCGCACGGTGCCTGCCGCCTGCTCGGCGGTCACGCGGGCGACCACGGCGTCTGCGAGGCCGCCGATCAGGGCCGCGAACCGCTCCCGCCACGGAGGACCGGCGAGCAACGCCTCGCGCAGCAACGCACGGGCCAGGACGGGTCTGGCGGTGTAGGCCGCCAGCACCTCGGCGGTGACGGCGTCCAGCCAGCCCTCGAGGTCGTGGTCGGACGCCGCTACGGCTCGGACGAGCGCTGCGGCGAGCTCGTCGTGGAGCGAGGCAGCGAGCAGGTCGTGTTTGTCGGTGAAGTGGACGAACAGGGTCCCGGTGGCGACCCCGGCCGCCTGGGCAATGTCGCGGAGCGCCGTCGCCTCGAACCCGCGCGCTTCGAGCTGTTCCCGCGCGACGGCGAGGATGCGGGTCCGCGTCGCTGCCCGTTGCTCGCGGCGGGTCATGGAGGTCCCTGGTGAAGAGATTTGGTGAACAAACTCAGTGAACATGTTCGGTGTACCACGGCGCCGGGCCGACGTACAGTCCAACATGGCGTTCGACCGATCGCGGTGGGTACATGGGGTGTGGCTGCGCGCCACCGCCGCGGTGGAGGACCGCGCGCTCGACGAAGCCGCGCGGCGCATCAGCCGGCTCCTCGGGCGCTGCCCGGCGGTCGTGGCCAACCTCGGAGCTGCGAGCGCCGAGCTCCACATCGTGGGCCGCAACGAACCCATCACCAGCCTTCCGCAATACCAACATCTGAAAGGCGTTCCAGTCATCGATGGCCAGACGCTCGACGCCCGGGGCCGCGGCTACGGTGGTCTCCATGCGTGCTGCAGCGAGGAGATGCTCCTGCGCCTGCCCTCCGCCCGGCACGTGGACCACCGGGACATCCTCGCGCACGAGCTCGCCCACACGGTGCTCGACTTCGGCGTGGACGAGCGGTACCGCGCCCGGGTGCGGAACCGCTGGCGCACCGCGCTGGCCGAGGGCCGGTGGATCGGCGCGTACGCAGCCACGAACCCACACGAGTTCTTCGCCGAGCTCACGATGTGGTGGGTCGGTTCGCGGGGTGACCACGGCACCCTCGCCCGGCCTCCGGCGGACGGCCGCGCCGGCCTGCTCGCGTACGACGCCCGCTCCCACGACGTGCTCGACGACCTGTGGTCCGGGCGGACGGCCCCGACGGCACAGTCCTGGGACGAGCTCTCCCCCCGTCCCGCGACCCGCTCGGGGGCCGGGACCACCCCCACCACCCTGGTGTTCGTGAACCCCACCGACGCGCCGGCGGAGCGCTGGTGGCTCGATCGTGAGGGGAGGGAGGTCGCGTACGGGCCCGTGCCCGCAGGCGGGGTGCTCGCCCAGCCGACGTACACCTCCCACGCCTGGGTAGTCACCCATCCAGTCCTCGGGCGACTTGGTCCCTGGGTCGCCTCGCGAGCGCCGGCGCGGGTCTTGCTCGCCCCTGCGCTCAGCGCGCCGAAGACGAGGTCGTCGTGAACGGAGACTCCGGGCAGGTCGTCCCCGGCTCCACCCACAACGTCACGATGTCGACATTCCCGGTGCTCCCTGCGTCCGGCGAGCAGTCGACGTCGAACCCGTTCTCCTCGCAGAACTCGGCTGCACCGTTCTCGTAGTCGTCCACGCTCCCGAAGATGCCGTCGCGCTGCCGGCAGAAGCTGGCTCCGACGCTGTCGCCGCCGCACACCGTGGTGCCCACGGCGTTCGGGTTGTACCACACCTGGTCGGTGACCCCCTGACCCTGGTCGTCCGCCGAGACCTCCGCGATGCAGTAGCCGCTCCCGCCACCACACCCGACCAACACCATGGCCATCCACCCACGCATCGTTCCTCCCTCGACGCATGACCGCACCAGCGGCCAGCGAGCGGCAGATAACCCTGTGTCCGGTCAGGGGAGCGCGGGCTGTCGACGGGCCCCGGTCACCGCCGTTCACCCGTGTCCTGCGCGCCCAACGGGGCTCAGCCCTCGAAGGCCTCGTCCACCACGTGCAGGTTGCGGTCGATGATCGCGAACCCCTCGCGCAGCTCGGCTTCCGTGATCGACAGCGGCGGGTTCGTCATGAACGTGTTCCAGCGCGTCACCGTGTACAGCCCGGCGTCCAGGAGCGCCTTGCCGAACTTCGCCACCGCCGGGTGGCTGCCGTTGTACGGGGCGATGGGCTCGTTCCGGCTGTTCTTGCGCAGCTCCACGATGCCGAACAGGCCGATGTTCCGGTGGGTGAGCACCGACGGGTGCTTGCGCTGCAGCGCCTCCATCTCCTCGCGCATCACGGGCTCGAGGCGCGCGGCGTTCTCGACCATGCCCTCCTCGAGCATCACCTCGATCACCGCGTCCGCGACCGCGAGGCAGAACGGGTGTGCGTTGTACGTGAGGCCGCCCCAGAACACGTTCTTGCGGAAGTGCTCGGCGATCGGGTCGCTCACCGCCATCGCGCCGAGCGGCACGTACGAGCTCGTGAGGCCCTTCGCCATCGTCACGATGTCCGGGACGATGCCGCCGTGTTCGAACGCGAACAGCTTGCCCGTGCGCCCGAGCCCCGCCATCACCTCGTCGCACACGAGCAGGATGCCGTGTTTCGACAGGAGCGCCCGGAGGCCCTGGAGGTACCCCTTGGGCGGGATCAGGATGCCGTTGGTGCCCACCACGCTCTCGATGAACATCGCCGCGATGTTCTGCGGGCCCTCGTAGTCGATGACCTCCTCGAGGTACGCGAGGTTGTTCTTCACCACCTCCGCGTCGTCGTGGCCGAACGAGAAGCGCAGCGGGTGCGGGTCCATCACGCGGATCACCCCGGGCATCCCGGGCTCGTTCGCCCAGCGGCGCGGGTCGCCCGTGAGCTGGAGCGTGGCGTTGGTGCCGCCGTGGTAGCTGCGGTAGCGCGACAGGATCTTGAACCGGCCCGTGTACAGGCGCGCCGCGCGGATCGCGTTCTCGTTCGCCTCGGCGCCCCCGAGCGTGTAGAAGAACGCGTTCAGGTTGCCCGGCGTCAGCGCGGCGAGGCGCTTCGAGAGCTTCGCGCGGGGCTCGGTCGCCGTGCCCGGGTGGGCGAACAACAGGCCGTCGCACGCGGCCTTCATCGCGGCCACCACCTTCGGGTGGGAGTGGCCGATGTTCACCGACATCAGCTGGCTGTTGAAGTCGAGGATGCGCTTGCCGTCGGGGGTGTACATGTACACGCCCTCGGCGCGGGCGACGGGCAGCGGGTTCACGGCCCCCGTCGCCGACCACGAGTACAGCGAGTGCTGCAGGCACGCCTCGACCATCTCCTTCCCGTCCACGGAGCCCCCAGGCCGCACAGGATACGCCAGGAGGGCGCGGCGTGGGCGGCCCTCGACTCACAGACCGCAGGCGTCGAGGGCGTCGGTACATGCGGGCGTGGAGGTGGCCACCGAGTAGCAGCGGTCGATGGTGCTGGCCGTGTCCGGACACTCCGCGGCGAGGCACTGATGCGTGCTCCCCCCCAGCAGAACACCCGAGAGGACGCAGCGCTCGGCACACTCCAGGTCGCCGAGGAGGGAGGTGGCACACCCGGGGGCGCAGGTCGTCACTGCAGACTGCAGGCAGGTCCGACAACCCGGATCCGGCGCTGCACACTCGACGATGCAGTCGTAGTCGCCCTCACAGGCGGTAGCGCAGTCCGACTGCTCCGCGCAGGCGGCGACACCGGGCTCGGGCTCCCCGAGGTAGGGTTCGGTGCGCGAGAAGAACAGGAGGCACATCTCGTCTTCGCTTCCCTCCCCCCACAACACGTTCTCCTCGGCGTCGGTGGCGTCGTAGGTGCAGGTCAGTCGCACCGTCTCGCCCGAGTTCACCTCGATCGGGGCCAGCAGGTTGTAGGTCCCCTGCCAGTGGAAGTCCCAGTCCGGGATGTCGAGCAGGCACTTGTCCTCGGCCTCGCCCAGCACCTCGCCCCGCAGCGAGGTCCCGAGCAGGTGCATGTGGCCCGCCACCGACCGGATCGAGACCGGTGTGGTCCCGTAGTACGGCGTGTCGTAGGTGAACGTGGAGGCAGCGATCCCGGCCGGGATGTCGAGGTCGTACGTGATGACCGCCGAGGTCTTCACGAGGGTGGTCGGTGGGGAGGAGGTGGTCCGGAGGCGGACCTCGGTCCGATCCGGTACGGCGTCGTTGCCGCCTACGGCGCTGTAGTGCAGCTGCGCCACGACCAGCGAGCCGGGTGCGACGCGGATCGCCTGGCCTTCCGGCAGCTCCTGGGGCGAGTTGCCCGGAACCCAGCCGGCGAGCTGGTTCGGGAACTCCGTGAACGAGCGGTCGATGTCTCCCGACAACACGTCCGCGAGGGAGGGGATCAACTCCTGATCACCGGTCGTGGGCAGCGGGGAGCCGAGGCAGGTGTAGCCAGGTCTGCCGTCCGCTCCGTCCGCTTCCCGGGCGCTGTCGGCCTGGGCGTCCGTGAGCGCATACACCAGGACGTGGTGCACGCTGGCTGCGTCCGGGCGGACCTCGGCGGCCGTGACGAACCCGAGCTCGGGGAAGGACAGGTCGGAGAGGAGGAAGCAGCGGTAGTCGTCGTCGCTCGCGCCGAAGTCGGGGACGTAGTCCGGAACGGTCCCCACGTCCGTGATGCCGTCGAGCGTGCCGATGGACGTGATCGCTGCGGGCGCGTCGTCGCCCTCCCCCTGTGGAGCGCCAGCGTCCAGGAACGCGAGGAGCGCGTCGCGGTCGGCGGCGGTCATCAGCCGTTCGTGCTGGTAGTGGGCGCAGCCGGGGTCCGGCCGCCACGGGGGCATCTCGCCGCTGCGGAGGGCGGCGGCGGCGGGAGCCGCGAACTGCTGTACCTCCGCCAGGGTGGTGAGCTCGAACGGCGCGTTCTCGGCGCTCGCGTGGCACGAGGAGCAGTTCGCTTCGACGAGGTCCCGACCCCCGGTGGACCACGTGAGGTCCCCTTCGGCCTCTCCACATCCCAGCAGCGCGACCGTCCACAGCGACATTCGACCTCCCGCCGCCAACCTACGGCGGCGGTCCGGGTCGTTCCTCGGAGGAAGCGCCAGCGTTCGTGAAGGAACGTAAGCACCGCGCTCCCGGGACTCAACGAACGGGCACCGACCAGACGAACCGCGCTCCTCCCCCCGCTGCAGCGCCCCCCTCGACGCTCCCGCTGTGCGCCTGGGCGATCCGCCGGACCAGGGTCAGGCCGAGGCCGACGCCGCCGGGGTCGACCTCTCGGGCGTCGGCGCCCCGCGTGAACGGCTGAAACCAACGCTCGAGGTCGGGGCCCAGCCCCGGGCCGTCGTCTTCCACCGTCACCGCCACCCGGCCCTCTCGGTCGGATACGCGGACCCAGACCCGCGCACGGGCGGCCCGCACCGCGTTCGCCACCAGGTTGCGCACCGCGCGCCGCACCAACCGCGGATCGGCAGGCGCTACGGCGCTGCCCTCGACGGACACCTCGACCCCTTCTCGGCGGCTGTTCTCCTCCCGGGCGACCTCCGCCAACACCACCCCCCAGTCGAAGACTTCTCGGCGGACCGCGCCCTCGGCGCTCTCGAGCCGCAGCCACGACAGGAGCTCGTCGAGCAGGTGTTCGGCGAGCTCCAGGTCGGCGCCGACGCTGTCTGCGGCTCGCTCGCGGGCCTCCCGGTCCTCGGCCTCGACCACCAGCTCGAGCCCGAAGCGCACGCGGGTGAGCGGCGTGCGCAGCTCGTGGCTCACGCCCTGCAACGTGTCGCGCTGCAATGCGAGCAGGCGCTCCACGCGCTCGGCGAGGCCATCCAGCGCGCTGGCCAGGTCGGCGCCCGGTCCATCGGTGATTCCTGCCCGGGCGGACAGCTCGCCGTCTCCGAGCCGGAGCGCGGTCTGCTGGAGTCGGGTCAGCGCGTGTTGGATGGGACGGAGGCCGAGCCAAGCGGCGACGGCGATGCCCGTGGAGGCCATCCCCGCCAACAGCAGCCAGCGGACGAACGCTCTGGGTGGGATGAGCTCGAGGGGGCCCACCTCGAGCCATCGCCCGTCCTCCATCGGAGCGGTCACGAACAGCCCGTGGGTCTCGAGCGAGAGTCCGAAGCCGTCGGGACCGCGCTGGGCGGCCGGCACCGTCGCCACGTCGGCCACCCGGATCGGCCAATGCCACGCGCTGCTCCGCGCGCTCGCCCAGGCGTCTGCGTCCGGCGCCGCGGCCGCCTCGGCGGCGAGACCGGTGACGGGGCCGCGGAACCAGGGCGAGAGGTGCGTCTGCAGGTGGCCGCTCCACATCCCGGCCACCAGCCCGAACCAGGCGACGACGGCCAGGAAGTGGAACGCGGCGAGCATGGCGTAGAACCGAAGGAACAGTCGGTTCACGGCGCCCCCGCCGCCAGCAGGTACCCCACGCCACGCACCGTCTTGACCCACTGGTGGGGAGGTTCGGCGTCACCCAGGCGCTGCCGCAGCTTGGCGACCCGCACGTCCAACGACCGGTGGCCACCGCGCGTGTGCCGTTGGACTCGATCGAGGCGTGCAGGCCGTTGCGGTCGAGGAACCCGGCGAGCAACGTCGCGAGACGGGCGTCGTCCTCGACGACGAGGATGCGGGGTCGGTCGTCCATGCGCGCTCCGTGGACGTGTGTACCCCGGGTTCAGCGCTTCCGCTGGGTGGTGGCGTCCACGAGGTTCCCCTTCGACCACGTGTTGCGCAGGCCCGCGTCCTGGGTCGAGAGCACCGCGCGCAGGTCCGCCTCGAGCGCGGCCGCCTGGGTCAGGTTGTCGCCGACGATGGGGTTGTTCGCGTAGCTGTTGGTCGCCGCGAACCGCTGCTGGTACCCCTGCAACACCGCCAGGGCGCCGTCGCCGTCCCCGCGCTGGACGCGTTCGGAGGCCTGCTGGCGCGCCTCGTTCCACGACTCCTGCACCACCCCGTGGGCCCACTCGTCGCCGAGCGAGGCGAAGGCCACCGCCGCGTCCGGGGACACCGTGATCGGCGGCAGGTCGATCCGCCGCTCCTCGAGCCCGCCGTCAGCGGTGCGCACCGACAACACCACCTCGCCCGGATCCACCACCCCGGGCTCGTTCCCGGCGAGGCGCAGGGTGAGCCACAACCCCCGCTCGTGGCCTGCGGTGACCGCGCCCACCCGCACCTGTCCACCCTCCGTGGAGTACCCGGCGGCGCCGAGCACCGTGGCCGGGCCGTCCACCCGCAGCGTGGCCGCCTGCGCCACCACCCGCGCGGCGCTGTCGAGCTCCCCGGCGAGGACCTTCTGCAGCGCAGGGCCCTGCTGGACCCAGTGCAGGTTCCCGGTGCCCGCGTCCGCGAGACGGCGCATCAGCGACTCGTCCCAGTCCTCGCCGATGCCCACCGCCGTCACGGGTACGTCGTGGGCCGCGATCGCGGACACCAGGCTGGTGAGCTGCTCCCAGGTCTGGTCGGGGTGCCCGTCCGACAACACCACCATCCGCGTGGCGCGGCCCGGCGACACGTACGCGGCCGCCTGCGCCACCAGCAGCCCCTCCTGGAGGTCGGTGGACCCCCCGTCGCGCAGGCCCGCCACCACGGCCTCCCAGGTGCCCTCTTTGGGGTGGGCGAGCGGCAGGTCCACGCGCGCTTCCGAGCCGAACGACACCAGCGCCACGCGGTCCTCGGGGTGGAGCTGCCGGATCAACGCGGCGGTGGCGGCGCGGGCGTCGGCGATCTTCTGGCCCGACATCGACCCGGACCGATCGAGGACCACGACGAGGTCGGTGGGGACGTGGACGTCGTCGGGGCGGGCGTCTCCGGACAACGTCACGTGGACGCGCACCTCGCGGGACAGCGGGTCGGTGAGCGTGCGGTCGACCTCGGCGCGGAACGTGAGCCCGCCGGTCGACACCGTGGTGGGCGGCGACGCGAAGACGACCGCCGAGGGGGCGGGGACGTGCTGCCAGAAGCGGGGCGCGAGCCAGGCCCCCGCCAGGGCCAGGGACGCGAGGGGAGCGGTGAGCAACAAGCGGCGATCCATCAGAGCCTCCTGACCACCGGGGTATCGGTGGCCCGGCGGGGCTTCCGTCGCGGCTCGGTACCGGGTTCCGTCCCGGGTTTACGCGTTGGTTACGCGGCACGTCAGCGAGGGACGCAGGGCCCGTCGGCGTGCAGCGTGTAGCCAGCCGTGAGCACGCCGTCCGGGGCCGACACCACCACCCCCGGAACGGACCCGGTCGCGCAGGTCACCGGTCCCAGCGGCACGACCTGGACCTTGAACCCGGTCGGGGTCCCGTCGTCGCTCCGGAGCGCCCTGGCGACCAGCTCGCACCCCTGATCCCCGTCGCGGTACCACAGTCGCGCGGTCCCGCGGGCGATGCACAGGGCCTCCCGCTCCTCGAAGCCCGAAGCTCCCTCGAGGCAACACGCCGCGACCTCCTCCGCGGACCCGTCACACGCGGAGCGGGGCACACACGGGTGCACCTCGGAACCACACCCCAGCCAGGCGGGTGACCACGCCCACAGCGCCGTGATGCGGAAACGAATCATGAGGTCCTCGGCGGAGCTGCGTCGTAACGTGTGGGTTGCGTCGGTCGTTACGCAGGATTGACGGACGGCCGCGGCCCGCCGGGTCACGTTCCCGGGGGGAGGCGCTCGTGGACCGCCCGGCCGTGTTGGTGATCGAAGACGAGGAGCCCATCCGCGTGGGCCTGTGCGACGTGCTCGCGTTCCACGGGCTGCAGCCCACCCCCGCTGCGGACGGCACCCGCGGCCTCGCGCTGGGCCTCGACGGCGCCTGGGCCCTGGTGATCGTGGACGTGATGTTGCCCGGGGTCGACGGCTTCACCATCACGCGCGCGCTCCGGGAGCGGCACCCCTCGCTGCCCCTCCTGCTCCTCACGGCGAAGGGCGCCGAGGCCGACGTGCTCGAGGGGTTCGCCGCCGGCGCCGACGACTACGTCACCAAGCCGTTCTCCGTGGCCCAGCTCGCCGCGCGGGTGCGGGCGCTGGTGCGCCGGTCCGGGGCCACCGGGCGCCGCCAGTTCGTGGTCGGCCCCGCCACCGTCGACGTCGACGCCCTCACGCTCACCACCGCGCGGGGGGCGGTGTCGCTGTCGCCGCGGGACGCTTCGTTGCTCGCGTACCTCGCCGAGCGCGCCGGCACCGTGGTCCCCCGGGAGGCCCTGCTCCGCGACGTGTGGCACTTCCAGCGCACCGAGCGGGTGGAGACCCGGTGTGTGGACATGCACCTGTCCAAGCTGCGCAAGAAGCTCCACCCCGTGTGTGAGGACGAGCTCGTCGAGACCGTGCGCGGCGCTGGCTACCGGGTGTGCACCTGACCCGCGCCCGCCGCCTGGGGTGGCTCGCGGCCGGGCTCGGTGGGTTCGTGTTGCTGCTCGTCGGCGCGCTGTTCGCGGTGGCGTGGTCCGGCGTGCAGGCCAGCGTCACCGAGCGGCACCACCAGGCGCTCGAGGGGGTGTTCGACGCCCTCGATCGCGCGCTCTCCGCCCGCATCACCCGCGAAGACGCGCGCCCGTTCCTGGAGTACCGCTACCTGTACGTCCCGTTCGACAACGCCAACCCCGCGGTCGTGCGCTCCCCGCTGTCCCGCACCCCCGACGACCCCGCGATCCGCGCGTTCTTCAGCCTGGACCCCGACGGCACGTTCCGCTCTCCGTCGACCCCGCGCGGCAACGAGCTCGACTACGTCGAGGCCAAGGGCTGGCAGGCCGGCCCCTCCCCGGACGCCGCGCTCGAGCTGCTGGTCCGCGCCCTTCCGCCCGCCGGAGGCGCCGGGGTGCGCCAGGCGGTCCCGGCCAGCGCGCTGGCGGTCGAAGGCGGAAACGTCTGGAACCAGGCGGTGCAGGTGGTGAACACCAAGCGCTACAACCTCGACGCCTTCACCGACGCCACGAACAGCTTCGTCCCGGGCTCCGACGCCGACCGCGACGTGACCGTGGAGGTGCGGCCGTTCCGCGGCCTGTTGCGCGGCGACGACCTGGTGCTCGTGCGCGAGGTCGTGGCGGAGGGGCGCACGTTCCGCCAGGGCCTCGTGCTCGACGCGACGCGCCTGCGGGACGAGGTGTCGGCTGCGGCCCTCGCGGAGGCGGGCCTGGACGGCGCGGTGACCCTCGCGTGGGACGGGAGCACGCCTCCGGGGCAGTGGGTCCGGAGCCACGGGTTCCCGGCGCCGCTGCAGGATCTGCGGGTGGTGGCGGGGATCGTCGAGGTCCCAGCCCTCGTGGGGACCACGCGCAGCGCCGTGCGCGTCCTCGGCCGGGTCCTCGCGCTGGTCCTCGTCGGGGGCGGGCTCGCGGTGGCGCGCGGGGTGCAGGTGGAGCTCGCGTTCGCCGAGCGGCGCACCAACTTCGTGTCCGCCGTCACCCACGAGCTCAAGACGCCGCTCACCACCATCCGGATGTACGCCGAGATGCTCCGCGACGGCATGGTCCCCGAAGACCGCCGCGAGGGGTACCTGACCACGATGTTGTCCGAGTCCGACCGGCTCGGACGCCTCGTGGGGAACGTGCTCACCCTGGGCCAGCTCGAACAGGGCACCATCGCCCCCGTGCTCGTCGTGGGGGACGCCGCCACCGTCGTCGACGAGGCCCTCGCCCTCGTGCGACCCCACGCGACCCTGGCCGGCGTCACGCTCGAGGTTGTGGCCGCGCCCGACCTGCCCCCCGTGACGTTCGATCGCGACGCGTTGATCCAGGTCGTGGTGAACCTGACCGACAACGCGGTCAAGTTCGCGGCGTCGGGCGGGCGGGTCCGGTACACGCTGCGCCGCGAGGGGAGCGGGGTGGCGCTGTCGGTCCGCGATCACGGTCCCGGAGTGCCCACGGAGCAGCTCGGGCTCGTGTTCGAGCCGTTCTGGCGCGGTGAGCGCGAGCTGGTGCGGCGCACCCGGGGCACCGGCATCGGGCTCACGCTGGTGCGGGGCCTGGCGCAGGGCATGGGCGGCGCGGTGACGGCGCGGAACGCGGCGGGCGGCGGGTTCGAGGTGGAGGTCACCCTGGCGGGTGCGTGAGACTCGAGAACGCAGGCCAGCTGCCGGCCACGGTCACGGGTAGACGAGGCCGTTCTCGGGGTCGGTGAGGCCGAGCTCGGCGCGGGCGAGGTGGACCCGCCAAAGCTGCTCGGCGGCGACCTGGGAGGCGGCGAGGGATCGGCCGCCGAACGCGTCGGAGTTGGCGGCGTGGAAGGCCGCTACGTCGCGGGGGTCGACCTCGACCGCGGCCAGGAGGGAGCGGACCTCTGTCGGGTGAGGCTCCCCGGTGGCCGCATCCGAGGCGGCGACGGTGGCTGCGACCTGGTCTGCGCTCCAATGCGGCGCAGCGAACGCGACCCGGGCCTCACGGACCCGCCGCGCGATTTCCGCGTCGTCGTCCGGCTGCCAGGCCCACCAGGCGGCGACGCCAGCGGCGATGCCACAGACGATCCCAATTGGCCACCACCTCGTCATGGACTGCACGGTTCGTCCCGGAACTCGTTGATCCTTGTCACGCCGATATAGGCAGCCCGGGGGATTGGAAAGAAGCGTCCGGAGACCGCGAGGTCGTCGTTGTCCCCGCAGAACGACCAACGCACCTCGACCTCTCCGAGCGCCGTGACCTCGGCGCCATGAACGTTCCAGCTACCCGTACCGAAGCGGTCCGGCGTGAACACCAGCCAGGAGGACGCGTTGGTGATGCCCACCGTCGCTGCGTCGGGCAGCGGCCGACAGGGACCGTCGTCGATGTAGTGGGGACAACCCGCCGCCAGCTCCTCGGCGACGAACTGGTCCCACTCCTGGGGCCCTGCCACCACCAGCTCCAGAACGTACCCACTGGTTCCGACCCCCGACGCGACCGGTTCGAGCTCGAGCGGGCCGGGCGTGGGCGGCGGCAGGTCGGGGACCACGTAGGCGCTGTGAGTCGGTCCGGCGCTGTGGGCGGGTCCGGAGCCGCTGTCGGCCAGGGTCGTGGCGGTGTGGCCGCCGGTATCGGACGGACCGAGGGTTCCGATGGGGGGCGGGTTTGCGGCGCAGGCCGCCAGCAGCACGAGCAACGGCAGCGTTCGCATGGGGCCTCCGGTGGAGCTGGGGTGAGTCACTGGATGTCCGCCGAGGGGCCATCACTGTCATTGCGTGCGTCGTCTTCCCAGAAGCTCGCGAGGTGGACCTTGCGCTTCTGTTGGCCGGAGTAGTAGTCCGCGTGGGTCGACGCGGGGACCACGTCTCCTTCGACCCGGATGGTGAAGGTCCGGCTGCCCACCTGGGTCGCGCCGCCGGTGGGGCGGAGGATCCGCAGCCGCTGGCTGCTGATCGGCTTCTCGGGCGCGGTGGTCTCCCACACGGTGCCGTCGCGGACGAGCTTGGTCTCGAGGGTGGCCGGAGACTCGGTCGACCCCACGTTCGGCTCGAACCACCACACCGTGGCGCGGAGGGTGTCGGCAGTCGCCGGGAGGGCCGTCCCGCCGTTCAGGTCGCGGTCCCACACCTCGCCGTCGACGAGCTCCTTGATCACGAGCGACACGCCGAACGGGGCGTCCATGCCCTCGTCAGTGAACAGGCGCATCTGCATGCGGCCGTGGCCCCACATCTCGTCGGGCGGCGTGTCGCGGCCGGCGAAGCGCGCGGGGTCGGCCGCCCACGACCGCGCAGGCGCGAGCGACACGTCCTCGAGTTGTCCGTCGGCCATCAGCAGGCTCAACGCGTACGGGTTGCCCGGGTTGTTCCCCAGCGTCGGCCACAGCACCTTGAGGTGGTGCTTGAGGTTGGTGACGGCGCCGGCGATGTGTGGCGCAGCGAAGCTGGTGCCGACGAACGAGTCGGTCGAGTACGTGTTGTTCCAGATGGGGACCAGGTCATCGCGGCCGGTGGTGGTCAGGTCCACCAGTACCCGCCCGTGGACGTCCACGCCGTAGGGAGAGAACCCCTCGCCCGAAATGATTTGCAGATCGTTGGTGTCCAGATTGGTGGATTGGTTCTCGGACTCCGCGGGCGTCAGGCTGCCGGCGGCGGTGCCGGGAGGCGTGATGGCGCAGGTCGCGGGATCGGTGAATCCCACATCGATGTTGCCGCCCGTGTTCACCACCACCGTGTCGAGCAGATACAGGGCGTCGACCTCGTCGTTGCCGTGTCGTCCACGTCGCAGTAGTTCAAGCACTTGGGCTGCGACGTGTCGTTGCTCTCCTCGCAGTAGGATTGTGAGCGGTTCACCACATCGGGCGACAGCGACCCCGCGAACTCGTAGGTCCCCACTCCGCCGTCGCTCTCGATGAAGTCGAAGACCGCCTCGGTGGTCATCCCCGTACGCTTTCGTCGCTCGGTCACGCTGGTGATGGCAGGGTCCTGGCCGTCAAGGAGGTCCGCCAGGTAGATCGCCGCTACCCGCTGCCCGTGAAACGCCGCCCCATCCGTAGAGATGCAGCTGTCCGTGGCCGCGGGGTCGATGGCTCCCCAACCGCCGCTGTAGCGGTACACGTGCTGCAGTCGGCTCGCGCCGGACGCCGAGGTCTTCCACACCGGGTGGTCCTCGTCGATGCAGTTGTCGATCACCACCGCGAACATGTCCGAGTAGGTGTTCTTCCCCGACGGCTCGGAACCGTTGTAGCCTGCGTCGGCGTACTGCTTGGTCTGCATCGCCACGCGAACCTCGTTCCCCCAGGTGCCGTCCCCCGTCGGGCGCGGGGTGAGCTGGACCCGGAGGAAGCGCGGATCGTCCACGAGCTCGCGCGCGACCCGCGCCGGCACCAGCAGGTCCAGCACGTTGACCATCCAGTGTCCGTGGACCACGCGCGCGCCGCGCGCCTCAAGATCAGTGCGCACACCCTCCTGGACGGTAGCGAGCTCGGTGCGGCGGTCCTCGATCGCCAGAATCCGCTCCTCCCACAGCGCCAACGCGGCTGCCGGGTCGGTGTCGGCGAGCCACGGGGCCGCGCTCGGGATCTGCATCGGCGGGGCGTCGCCGAGGCGCACCGTGACCTCCACGAGCTCGTCGTCTGCTGCGCGCGCCAACCGGGCCAACAGCGCGCCCTGCACCGTGCGCTCCGACACCACCATCGGCGCGGCGTCGAGCGCCGCCTCGTACCCGGCGCGCTCCTCGTCCGAGCCCTGGGGGTGCTCCCCCCACCAGTCCTGCAGTCGCTCGTCCCGCGACCGGAGCCGGCGCGGCTCGCGAACCACCTCGAACGTCGCCACCAGGGGCGCGTCCTCCTCCGCCTGTCCTGCGGTGTACGCGAGGCTGAATGCGCTCCCATCGGGCGCCTCCAAGGCGTCTTCCCCCACGCTGAACCGGGTGCCGTCCTGGAGGGTGACCACCGGGCTTCCTTCGGTGCGCTCCGTGAACCCGCCGCGCTCGTCGAAGGTGCGGGTCACCCGGTAGACGACCTCAGGAGAGGCGTGGGCCACCGACCCGCAGAGCGAGAGAGAGAACAGCGTAAGCGACTTCATCGAGGCTCCCGACCTGTTGAGGATGTCACGAGGCCCGCGACTTGTCGAGGGAAGACCTGGCGGAATTCTAGGTCACGCTGGCGGGTGTGTGATCGCTGCCGGGAGCTCGAGCACGAACACGCTGCCGACCCCGGGCTCGCTGCGCGCGTGGACGCTGCCCCCCATCCGCTCGACGAACCGGCGGACGATGGCGAGCCCAAGGCCCGTGCCGCCGTGGGTGCGCGCCGTCTCCTCGGTCGCCTGGGCGAAGGGCTCGAACACGCGGGCCAGCTGCTCCGCCGTCATCCCGACGCCGGAGTCGTGGACCTCCACCTGGACGCGCCCGCCGTTGTCGCGCGCGACCACCTTGATCTCGCCCCCGCGGGTGAACTTGTCGGCGTTGCTCAAGAGGTTCGTGAGGCACTGGCGGAGCCGCAGGTCGTCGGCCACCACCCGCCCGCCACCCTCGAGCACGGTGATCAGCTGGTTCTGTCGGCCCGCCATCACCGGCCGCGCAGCGTCCACGACCTCCGTCACGAGGGCGTGCAGGTCGAGCACGTCCCGGCGGAAGTCCATCCGGTCTGCCTCCACCTTGGACAGGTCGAGGACGTCGTTGACCACGGTGAGCAGGAGGTTCCCGGCGTCGCGGATCCGGTGGAGGTCCTGCAGGTCCTGCGGCCCCGCCGCCTCCGCCATCAGCTCGGCGTACCCGATCACGGCGTTGAGCGGCGTCCGCAGCTCGTGGCTCATCCGGGCCAGGAAGTCGGACTTGGCGTGGCTCGCGGCCTCCGCCGCGCTGCGGGCCGCTTCGAGCTCGGCGCGCGCCTGCGCGGTCACCGCGTCGGCCGCCAGCACCATCGCCAGGACCACGGCGAACAGGCCGCTGTGCGCCAGCGCCGCCAGGGCCCACACCACGCGGAGCTCCACGATGGGTTCGGGCAGCGCGCCGGTCAGGTGGGCCGCGAGGAGGGCTGCGGTGCACGCCATGGCGATCCCGGCCCAGATCACGCCTGCGGCCCGCCCGGCCAGGACGGTGGCGGCCACCACACACGCTGCCATCCACGGGACGCAGGCCGCCTGGAGGCCGCCGAGGAGCCAGGCCGGGATCAGCAGGCTCTGCAGGAGGCTCGTGGTCAGCCAGTGCCCCGCGAACCGCGCCGAGCGTGTGCTCCGGAGCACGAACCCGACCGAACCCACACCGACCGCCGCGGCCGAGAGGCTCCCGGCCAGCAGCCACTGCCCGAGCGCGGCGAACACCACGGCGAACAGGGCGCCCCAGGGGACGAGCCCGAGCGCGAACCTCACGGCCGCGCGCCCCCGCCACCGCTCCTCCGCGGGGAGGCCGCGGATGGCCCACTCCTCGAGCTGTGCGAACGTGGTCGTCACGGCGTTCCCGTTCATTGGGTCAGGTGGACGACGTACCACTGTCCGCGCCAGGAGATGAAGGTCTTCACGGGGACCTTGCGTTCGATCCCGTCCTTCTCGAACACGAAGCTGCCGCCGAGCGCCCGGAAGTAGCCGAGCTTGTTGTACTCCTCCCCGGGCTCCATCCACCGGATGCGCTTCTCCGGCAGCTCCACGCGCACGAGCCGCGCAGGGCCGCCACCTCCGGGGGGACGCAGCGCCTGGAGGTCCTGGTCGAAGCCCCCGAGCAGCCGGGTCCGCCAGTCCTGTTCGGGCTTGGGGAGGTCCTTGACCTGCAGGTAGGCGGACAGCGGGAAGAACGCGGGGTGCGCGGCCTCCGGGGGGCCCGCCACGACCGCGTCGACCACGCCCTGCATCCGGGCCAGGAACGCGGGGTCCTCGGCGCTCGGCCGGTCCCGGGTCTGCGGCAACGTGCCGGGATCGACCACCGGGGCTGGTGGGGGCGGCGCAGGCGGGGGCGGCGCAGGCGGGGGCGGCGGCTCCGGGACAGGGGCGACGACGGGGGCGGGCGCAGGCGGGAGCGGGGCCTCCGCGCATGCGAACCAACCGACGAGCCAGAGCGCCATCCGTCCTCCCGTCCCCCGGTAGCGCGAGGCGGCGTTGCGCGTCAGTACACCAGGGCGGTGGGCAGGGACTTCGCGACCGCCTGGTACATCGCGGGCATGTCCCCGACCTTCTGGCTCGTCTGGGAGAACGCGAGCGGAGCGCCGCGCACCAGGCTCTTCATGTACGCTGGGTCTCCCCCCCATTGGCAAACAGGATGGTCCACACGTAGATGTCGTTCTTCCACGCGAGGTTCGCCGCTTCGACGCCGCCGGCGGCGCCGAGGCCGCCGTTCGGCCAGCCGTCGGAGAAGAACAACATGCCCTTGAAGTAGGTCGCGTTGACCTTCGCCCGGTCCGTCAGCTCGTTGATGGCTTGAAACATGGCGGGGGCGGGGTTGGTCATGCTGCCGATGGTAGCCGTGACCGGGTGCGGAGCGTCGGCCACACACAGCGTGGACTCCGGTACCGCGGTGTCGCAGATGCCGTTCAGGCGCTGGCGAATCAGCTTCTCCTGGGTCTCCAGGGGGCTCAGGGGAAGCCACGGCGGGTCCGCCACCCGGGCGGGGTAGTTCGTCGCCACGCGGGTCCCCGCGGGAGTCTTGGCGGTGGGCGTGCGGTTCGCGAACTGCGCGAACATCGAGAGCCCCAGCTGGTCTCCGAGCTGCGGGTTCGAGACCAGGTAGTCCAGGAACCCGACGTTCGCTGCTCGGCCCACGTTCACCGGCGACTTCGTCTGTTTGACATTACCGGTCATCATCGAGCAGGACATGTCCATCACCAGCATGATGGCGCGGAGCTGTTCGGCCGTGATCGACGACGCTTCGACATCGTACTCGTTGATGCCGAGGATGGGTGCCAGCAGCAGCTGCACGGCGTTCCCGTCGGCCCGTTTCCGGGAGACCCTGGCCTGGGCTGCGTTGATCTGCGACGTGGCCGGGACGAAGGCGTTCGCCGTGTAGCTCCAGCGTCCGTAGGTCACCTCGTCGACGTTCGCGGTTCCCATCGCGACCCGGTTCATCCCCACGATCCAGTTGGCCGCCTTCCTGCCGACGTCCTGGTTGCCCGCGCTCGTCCGGTACGCGACGAGGGCCGCGTGGGACGCAGCGTCTGCGGTGGCCTGCGCCTGGAGCTCCGCCATGGTGATGAGGGAGATGTCGACCGAGAAGGCAGCGAGGCCCACCAACGGAGCGATGAGCACACCGGACAACACCGCGTAGTTCCCCCGCTCGCGCTGTCCGGCCGTCACGGTGTCACCCCCAGCGTCTCGATCCAGGTTCTCAGCTCGGCCCACTTTCCGTCGAGCCCGCCGGCGTCGAACCGGCATTGCAGGGAGAGGCCCGACGCATCGACGACCAGGCGCACCACGTAGGCGCGCAGCTTGAGGTGCTCGAGGCCGGCGGCGCGGGTCGACTCGCTGTACGACACCGACAGGAGCAGCGGGTCCGACCAGTGCAGGTAGGGGCGCGCCGTGGGGGGCGCGACGATCCGCACCCCACCCAGGCTCACGTCGGAGATGAGGCCCGCCGTGGGGATCTCGGTGCTCGGGTGACCGAACAACACGGGTACCAGGGGGTCCGGTGAGTACCGGGGGAACTGGCGCCGGTCGTCCGGCGGAAGCGTGTCTGCCTCGTGGATCTGCGCCATGGTGACTCCGTGGACCCCTCCTCGGGACACCCTGTCCCCGGGTTGAGTGGCATCACGGGCTGCGGGCGATCCGCGCGAGCCAGGCCACGATCTCGTCCTCGAGCTCCGCGGCCGGGATCGTCGACATGCGGGCCAGCTGGGACGGCTGCTCGAGCGACAGGCGCACTGTGAGGTGCATGAGCGACAGGACCAGCATCCTGCGCTGCGCCGTGGGCCAGGTGGGGTGGATCGCGGCCACGCGGAGGTCGGCCAGCGCGAGCAACGGCTCGGACCAGCGCTCCACGACGACATCGGCCTGCGCGCCGGTGTCGAGGAGGTGGCGGAGGAGCAGGCGCAGGTGCTGCCGGTGGTCGAGGCAGAACCGCCACCCGTGCCGGAGCCAGCGCAGGAGCGGATCCGGGTCGTCGGCGGTCATCGGGGTGGAGGCGAGGTCCGCTGCGAGGTCGTGGTGGAGGCGCTGTACGACCTCGTCGTACAGGCCCTGCTTGTCGCGGAAGTGGTAGGCGAGGGTGGCGACGTTCACGCCGGCCGCGCGCGCCACGTCGCGGACCGACGTCCCGGAGAACCCCCGGTCGGCGAACAGCGGCAACGCCACGTCGAGCACGTGGGCGCGGGTCTCGTCACCGTCGGTGCGCGCCACGGGTCAGGGTGTCGGGGCAGCCGGGAGGTCGACCCACTTCTCGACGAGCAGGTCCACCCGCCGGTTCTTCTCCCACGCCTCCGTGACCTCCCGGGGGTCGAGGGGCTTCGTCTCGCCGTAGCCCTCGGAGGTGAGGCGCTCTGCCGCCACTCCGTGCGCCACGAGCCAGTCCTTCACGGCCGCTGCCCGCTTCTTGGAGAGCGTGAGGTTGGCGGTCGCCGAGCCGCGGCTGTCGGTGTGGCCCTCCACCCGCAACAGCGCGATCTGCGGGTACTCGCCGAGGATCTTCGCGACCTCGTCGAGCAGCGCGAAGCTCCGCTCCTGGATGGTGGCCTTGCCCGTGTCGAAGAACACCGACTCCTTGAGCTCGATCCGGTTGTTGGTGAACTCGGCCTTGGCGGGTTCGAGGCGCAACAGCACCTCGGTCGTCTCCCCCGCGACCAGCACCACGGCCTGCTCGGCGGGCTTGTACCCCGGGACGCGCGCGCGGATCGTGGCGTCTCCGGGCGCGAGCGTGCCGTCCCACCCTGGCGCGTCCCCGAGCTCCTGGCCCCGGGTGCCGATGCGGCCGCCCGCGAGCGGCTGGCCGTCGGGGCCCACGACCCTGACGTGCAGCGTCGCCAGCTTCACCGCCTCCAGGCGCACGAGTACCGTGATGTTGCCCTCGGCGTCGGGCGCCACCTCGAACCCGAGGGTCCCTGGCTCGTGCCCGGGCGCGGAGGCCCGCACGGTCCAGGCGCCAGGGTCGATGTGGCGGAGCTCGTCCGCCGAGACCGGCACCGCGGCCCCGCTCGCGGACACGAGCTCCGTGATGGCGGAGTCGAGCACGTTGCCCCCGTCGTCGACCACGCGCACGAGGAGCACGGGCGGAAGATCCGGGCACCCGTCGTCGTCCCGGACGCCGTCCACGTCCTCGGGCTCGGTCATACACGGGTCCGCCTGGTCCACGATGCCGTCGCCGTCGTAGTCCAGGGGCTCGTCCTCGGCCGCGGCGGACACCCCGAACACGAGGCGCCAGTCAGGGGCGCCGATGCCGGACGTGAGGCCGGTGCCGAAGCCCGCGCGGCCGGACAACCCGGGCAGCAGCGGGAACCAGGCGCCCGCCATCCACTCCGCAGGGACGGCCGCGGGGTTGGTGAGCTCGGCGCTCAACGCCGGCTGCGCCATGGCCTCGAGGGACACGCCGGCCCCGTCGGAGACGGTGTACGCCGCACCCCCGCGGAGCACGAGGTAGTCGTTCAGCTCCACGTTCTCGAGCGAGGCCTCGGGGGCCCCGCGCACGCCGACGTTGGTGGCGACCAGCAGGTCCCCGAAGGCGTGATCCAGCACGGCGGCGAGCTCCCACCCCGCGCGACCGCCGCCGAGGGCGGACTGCACCGTCGCCGTCGGGAGGTCCACCCGCCCGGTGAGCGCGACGTTGACCACGTCCGGGGCGTCGACCGCCACGACCTTGCCCTCGAGAGCGAGGTCCCCGAGCCCCGCCTGGCCGTCGTCGACGTCCGACCACGAGTACAGGTACACGGGAGCGTCGACGCCCACGCGCCAGCGATCGCCGCCGAGCCAACCGACGAGATCGAGCTGCGCGATGCCGCCCACGAGGTTCACGGTCTCGCCCTGCCCGTCCCGGTACACGAAGGGCTGGTCGGTGTAGTGCACCAGGGCCTGCCCGCCGGGGCGGAAGCTGGAGGGCGTGTACGACGTCGTGGTCCACCACGTGGTCGCCGAGTCCATCGCGGGACGGAAGAACTGGGCGTTCACGTCGGGGGTCACGCCGCCCGTGAGGGGGACGGTCTGGGCGGCTGCGGGGAGCGCCAGGGCGAACAGCAGGGAGGACACGAACACCTCAGGCCGGAAGGGTCTGGGTCCGCCGGCGCGCGAGCACCAGCAGACCGGTCAACATCACGAGGCCGCTGACGGGCGACGCAGCGCCCGTGTTGTTGCAGCCGTCCGCGCACCCGCCCGCGTACTTGCCGGGCTCCACCACGTCGTCTGCGGGGTCCAGGGGATCGGAGCCGCCCTCCACCTCGTCGCCGTCGGACACGCTGCCGCCGTCGGTGTCGGGGTCCCGCGGGTCGGTGCCGAGCGCCACCTCGTCACCGTCGAGGAGCCCGTCGTTGTCGGAGTCCGGGTCGATCGGGTTCGGGTCGGCCGGATCGCCGTCGAGGAGCCCGTCGCTGTCGGAGTCCGGGTCCTGGGGATCGGTGCCCAGGTCGAGCTCGTCGCCGTCGAGGAGCCCGTCGTTGTCGGAGTCGTCGTCGGTGGGGTCCGTGCCGAGGTCGACCTCGCGGCCGTCCTGCAGGCCGTCGTCGTCGGTGTCGGCGTCGGTCGGGTCGGTGCCGTTCTGCACCTCGTCGCCGTCGAGGAGCCCGTCGGCGTCGGAGTCGGGGTCGAGCGGGTCGGTGTCGAGCTCCACCTCCTCCCCGTCCTGCAGGCCGTCGTCGTCGGAGTCGGGGTCGAGCGGGTCGGTGCCGAGCGCGTCCTCCTCGCGGTTCGTCAGCCCGTCGCCGTCGGTGTCGGGCTCGGTCTGCACGTCGTCGCGCTCGGACAGCGGGTCGCTCCCGCCGACGACCTCGTCACCGTCGGGCAGGCCGCCGCCGTCGGTGTCCTCGGCGTTGGGGTCGGTGTGGTGCACGACGTTCTCGTCGAAGTCCGAGAGGCCGTCGTCGTCGGTGTCGGCGTCGTCGGGCAGGGTCCCGATCACGCTCACCTCGAACCCGTCGAGGAGCCCGTCGTCGTCCGAGTCCGCGTCGAGCGGGTCGGTGTACACGCTGGCCTCGTCGCCGTCGAGGAGCCCGTCCCGGTCCGAGTCGTCGCTCGTGGGCACCGTGCCGGCAACCACCTCGTCGGCGTCGGAGAGCCCGTCGCCGTCGGTGTCGCCGAGCGTCGGGTCGGTGTGCGCCGCCACCTCCTCGCCGTCGTCGAGTCCGTCGCCGTCGCTGTCGGTGAGGGCCGGATCCGAGCCCAGCGCCACCTCGCGGGCGTCGCCCACGCCGTCGCCGTCGGTGTCGGGGTCCGCAGGGTCCACGTCGGGCTCCAGGGGGTCGGTGCCGAGCGCCTGCTCCTCGCCGTCGGAGAGGCCGTCCTCGTCGGAGTCCGCGTCGAGCGGGTCGGTCCCGAACGTGAAGACCTCCTCGCCGTCGAGGAGCCCGTCGCCGTCGGAGTCGCCGAGGGTCGGCTTGGTGCCGGTCGCGCGAGCCTCCTCGCCGTCGGAGAGCCCGTCGCCGTCGGTGTCGTCGAGCAGCGGATCGGTGGCCAGGAGCGCCTCCCACCCGTCCTCCAGGCCGTCGCCGTCCGAGTCCCGGACGTTGCGGTCGGTCGTGGCCTCGTCGGCGTCCGCCACGCCGTCGCCATCCGAGTCGGCCACGCGCGGGTCCGTGCCGTCGACCAGCTCCTGGCCGTCGGGGACCACGTCGGAGTCGGAGTCGGTGCCGTTCGGATCGGTCCCGAGCAGCCGCTCGAGATCGTCGTCGAGCCCGTCGCCATCGGTGTCGGCGGGCGCCGGTCCGTCGTCGGTCGGGTCGGTCTCGTCGGTGCGGCGATCCACCTCGACCCCGTCCGCCACGCCACCGTCGTCGGTGTCGGGGTCGAGCGGGTTCGTGCCGCGCCGGATCTCGTCACGGTCGTCGAGCCCGTCGAGGTCCGAGTCGCTCCGCAGCGGATCGGTGACCCCGGCGACCTCGTCACCATCCTCCAGCCCGTCGCCGTCGGTGTCGACCCGCAGCGGATCGGTCCCGAGGCTCGCCAGCTCCTCCCCGTCGGAGAGGCCGTCGCCGTCGGTGTCGTCCTCGTTCGGGTCGGTGCGGGACACGCGCACCTCGAAGCCGTCCGTGAGGCCGTCGTCGTCGGCGTCGGGGTCGTCCGGCGGCGTGTCGAGCTCGAGCCCGTCGCGGAGGAGGTCGTCGTCTGCGTCCGGATCGAGGGGGGCGGCGTCCACGCCGTCGTCGAGCCCGTCACGGTCGGTGTCGGCGAGCGTCGGGTCGGTGCCGGCCGTCACCTCGTCGCCGTCGTCGACGCCGTCACCATCGGTGTCCGGGAGGTTCGGGTCGGTCCCCAGCGCGGCTTCCTCCGTGTCGGAGAGGCCGTCACCGTCCGTGTCTCCGCGATCGTCGGCGCCGTCGTTCGGATCGGTCGCGTCGGTGTTGACCTCGTCGCCGTCGGACCGGCCACCGTCGTCGGTGTCGGTGTCGCGCGGATCGGTGGAGTGGGTGCGCACCTCCGCCCCGTCCAGGAGCCCGTCACCGTCCGTGTCGTCGAGGTTCGGGTCCAGCTCGCCGGTGCCCCCGGTGCCGGTGCCCCCGAGCGTGCCGGTGTAGGCGCCGTCGCCGTTGAGGTCCTCGACGCCGTCGGGCAGGCTGTCGTCGTCGGAGTCGTCGTCCAGTGGATCCGTGAACGTGGTCGGGTCCGTGTCCGCCACCGCGAATCCGGCGGTGAGGTCGGTGTCCGGGGTGGGGGTCACGGCGCCGACCTCGGTGCCGTCGAACAGGCCGTCGCCGTCGGTGTCGGGCAGGGTGGGGTCGCTGCCCACGCCGTTCACCTCGTCGCCGTCGGACAACAGGTCGTCGTCGCTGTCGACGTCGAGGGGGTCCGAGCCCAGGACCACCACCTCCTCGCCATCGAGCAGGTTGTCGCCGTCGGAGTCGGGCTCGCCCGGGTCGGTGCCGAGCACGGTCTCGACCAGGTCGGGGAGGCCGTCGCCGTCGGTGTCGACGATGTCGTCCGTGGGGTCCAGCGGATCGCTGAAGGCCGCCAGCACCTCGACGCCGTCCGACAGCCCGCCGTTGTCGGTGTCGGTGTCGAGCGGCCCGAGGCCACGTCCGACCTCGTCACCGTCCACGAGCCCGTCGCCGTCGGTGTCGTCGGCGTTCGGGTCGGTCTCGCCGGCGCCGTTGGTGCCGGTGCCGCCCAGCGTCGCCGCCGTGGCGCCGTCCCCGTTCGCGTCCTCGACGCCGTCGGACAGGCCGTCGCCGTCGGTGTCGGCCGAGTCCAGCGCGGTGGTGGTGCTCGGGTCGGTGTCGGCGACGAAGAACCCGGCGGCGAGATCGGTGTCGGGCAGCGCGGCGTCCGTGCCGGCCTCGAGGCCGTCGGACAGGCCGTCACCGTCGGTGTCCTCGTCGAGCGGGTCTCCGCCGACCGCGGCTTCGGCGCCGTCCGCGAGACCGTCGTCGTCGGTGTCGGCGTCGAGGGGGTCGGTGGTCGCCAGCACCTCGGCGCCGTCCAGGAGGCCGTCCGCGTCGGAGTCGGCGACCAGCGGATCCGTGCCGAAGCCTGCCTCGAGCACGTCCGGCAGGCCGTCGGAGTCCCGATCGAGCAGCGCGTCGTCGGCCGGATCGAGCGGGTCGGTGCCCGCGAGCGCCTCGATGCCGTCGCTGAGGCCACCTTCGTCGGTGTCGGCGTCCACGGGGGAGGTCGTGACCTCGAGCGCGTCGGAGAGCCCGTCGGCGTCGGTGTCGCCGAGGGTGGCGTCCGTCTCGCCGGCCCCGGTGGTGCCGGTCCCGCCGATGGTGCCGTCCCGACGGCCGTTCGCGTCGGCGTCCTCGTCGCCGTCGAGGAGCGTGTCGCCGTCGGTGTCGTCGAGGGTGGGGTCGGTGGTGGAGGCCGGATCGGCGTCGGCCACGAAGACACCCGGGTCGGTGTCGGCGAGGGGCGTGGTGAGGCCGGCTTCGGTGCCGTCCTGCACGCCGTCCGCGTCGGAGTCCACGAGCGTGGGGTCGGTGGGCCCGAACGGTCCGAGCGGCCCGGTCCCGGCGACCTCGTCCCCGTCCGACAGGCCGTCGTCGTCCGAGTCGGCGTCGCCCGGGTCGGTGCCCGCGAGGGTCTCTGCAGCCACGTCGAGCCCGTCTCCGTCGAAGTCTCCGCCGTCGTCGGCCGGGTCGAGCGGATCGGTGCCGGCGAGGAGGACCTCGGCGCCGTCCGCCACGCCGCCGTCGTCGGTGTCGGTGTCGAGCGGGTCGGTGAGGTGCGTCGCGGGCTCCTCCGCGTCGGAGAGGCCGTCCGCGTCGGTGTCGTCGAGGTTGGGATCGGTCTCGCCCGCGCCGGAGGTGCCCGTACCGCCGAGCGTGGCGGTCCAGGCGCCGTCGCCGTCGGCGTCCTCGTCGCCGTCGAGGAGCGTGTCGGCGTCGGTGTCGTCGAGGTTGGGGTCGGTGGTGGTCAGCGGGTCGGCGTCGGCCACGAACACGCCCGCGAGCAGGTCGGTGTCGGGGAGCGGCGTCTCGACTCCCACCTCGAGGCCGTCGGGCAGGCCGTCGGCGTCGGAGTCGGGGTCGGCCGGATCGGTCGGGTCGAACGTCGCGAGGAGCCCCGTGGCGTTCACCTCTTCGCCGTCGGCCAGGCCGTCGTCGTCGCTGTCCGCGTCCGCGTCGGAGGTCCCGAGGAGGGCCTCGATGGCGGCGTCGAGGCCGTCTCCGTCGAAGTCGCCGAGCGCGACGACCACGGTGCTGGGGTCGGTGGCGCCGGCGACCGCGGGATCGTCGGACACGAGCGGGCCGTACCCGTCGGTGGTGGTGGCGTCGGCCTGCACCGTGTACGTCGCGGCGGGGGCGACGGTGGGGGACACGGCCACCTGGAACGACAACACCGCGGTCTGGCCGGGGAGCAGGTCGAACCCGTCGGCGGTCACGGTGGCGCCGAGCTCGGTGACGATGCCGGTGACCCCGGTGAGCGCGGCGGAGCCGGCGACGTAGGAGAAGTCGGGGTCGATCGTGAGCGCGTCGGTGAGCGTGATGCCGGTGGCCGGCGCCGTGCCCGTGTTCGCGAGCGAGAGCTCCCACGTGAAGGTCTCGCCGGCGTCGACGACGCGGTCCGGCTGCGGGACGGCGAGGAACGTCAACACCGGGGCGATCGTCGTCACGGACGCGGACGTGACGGCGTCGTCGGCATCGAGGGGATCGGGGTCGCCGTCGTCGTTGGCGTCGAGGCCGTCCGCGGTGGGATCGAGGACCTCCCCGCTGGTCGCGAGGGTCGCGTACGCGCCGAGGGTGGCGGTCGCGGCGACGGTCACCGGTGCCACGGCGGGCGCGGTGGTGCCGAACACGGTGCGGGCGACGCTGCCACCAGCGTCCACGCAGTCGGAGACCTCGGCGGTGACGACGCCACCGCTGACGGTCCAGGCCTCGTCGGCTTCGTCGATCGCGGCGTCGCCGTCGTTGTCGCGCCCGTCCGTCGCCGGGTCGAGCGCGGTGAACACGACCGGGAGGTCGAGGTCGACGGTGGTGTCGCACAGGGGCGCGTCGCCCTGGTTGTCGAGCGTGGCGACGAAGGCCACCACGTCGTTCTCGGAGGGTGCCTGGCCGGCGTCGGTGGCGTTGTCGACCGCGAGGGACAGCTTGCCGTCCGGCAGCAGGACCGTGAGGTCGAGCGAGGCCTGCGCGGGCGCTGCGGTCCCCGCCGCCACCTGCGCGACGAGCGGGCCCACGGGGTCGGACACGAGCGCCGTGTCGAACGTCGCCTGCGTGGTGACCACGAGGGTGAAGGTGTCGTTGGTGCCGAGCGCGTCGCCGGGGAGCACCACGCTGCCCAGGTCCACGACCACGGGCGCGCCCGCGGCCCCGGAGGCCCCGGGGAACACCGTAGTGGTCGGCGTGCCCGCGAAGGAGCCCGCGGCGTAGGCCACGGACACCACGCGGACGCCGGGAGGCGGCGTGAGGGTCACGGCGGTGTTCGAGGTGCCTTCGGGCAGCGTCACGGACACGTCGAACGTGGCGGTCTCGCCGACGAACAGGTCGGTGGACGTGCTGTCGGGCTCGCTCGTCGAGGAGAGGGCCAGCGCGATCGCGGGTCCGTCGATGGTCACGCTGTCGGTCGTTCCGGTGGCGAGGTAGTCGTCCTGGGCCGCGCCCGCGCCCCTGCGCTCGCGGTCGAGGTTGGCGCCGCCGACGAACGGCGAGAGGTCCTGCGCCAGGCCGGGCTGGCTCGTCCACGTGAGCCCCGCCGTGGCAGCCACCGTTGCGCCTGCTGCGACGGAGTCGGCGAGGGTGGCGGTCACCTCGAGCGTGCAGGTGTCGCCGAGCGCGAGGGTGGTGATGTCGAAGGTGTCACCGACGGCCTGGGTAGCCGCGCACGTCCCGCCGGAAACGACGCTGTCGAGGACGAGCGCCGCGGGCAGGCCGAGGTCGACGACGACATCGAACGCGTCGGCGTCGGAGCTGGCGGCATGGGAGACGGTGGTGCTGACGGTGATCGTGTCGCCGGCGTCCCCGCTCCCGGGCGACAACGTGGTCGCGGCCTCGAGGGTGGGCTCGATCACGGTGAAGGCGGGCGCCGAGGAGGGGACGCCACCGAACGTGACGGTGTTGACCACGGCGTCGCCGCGGTTGGACGACGCGCTGTTGGCCACGACCGTGTCGAGGACCAGGGTGATCGTCTCGGCGGTGCCGTTGTCGGTGTCGGTGTTGACGAGGTCGCCGAGGTCCCAGCTGACAGAGGTGCCGCTGGCGTTCACGACGGCCGCCAGGTTGTCGCAGGAGGCGGCATCACACGTGAGGGCGGCCGAGGCCGTGGTGACGGACGCGGCCACCACACGCAGCTGGGGCGGGAGCAGGTCCACGATCTGCGTGGCGCCCACCGTGCCCTCGGGGACCGTGAAGGTCATCGCGTACGACACCGGCGCGCCGATCGCAGCTTCGGTCAGGCCGCCCACGATCGTCTTGCCCGCGGTGAGCCCGGCCACGGACACGGTGCTCGCGTCGGTGGAGCGGTAGTCGTTGATGCCGCCCGCGCCGGTGCGCTCGTCGGGGTTCCCGCCGGGGAGGCTCGTCCAGGTGGCTGCGCCGGTCACGGCGACGGTGCCGCCGACCGGAGCGGTCTGCGCGAGCTCGGCGTCCACGGTGAAGCAGGCGGACTCGCCGGGCTGGAGCTGGGTCCACTGCAGCGCCAGGGCCGTGGCGAGCACGGTCGTGGTGGTGGGCGCCGGCCCGGACGTGGAGACGAAGTTCGTCAAGCCGGTCAGCGTGCTCGGCAGCGCCGCCGCGAACGTGGCGTCGTGGGCCGCGAACGTGGACTGGTCGTGCGTGACGCACCACGAGAGGGTCACGGTGTCGCTGGCGTCGCCGGGGAGGCCGTCGACCCCGGTCACGGTGAGCCGGGGCTCCTCGACGGAGACCGACGCAGGGGCGGAGGACACGACGCTGGCGCCGTGCTCGACGGCGGCCGTGGCGGTCTCGGTGTCGCCGTGGTTCGCTGCGGCCACGTTCGCCACGCGTACGGGGACGGTGACCTCGATCCGCTCGGCCACGCTGTCGTCGGCGTTGACGTTGGTGACGGTGCCGAGGGCCCAGGTGAGGGTCGTGGTGCCGGTGGGCACGGTGCTGCCGGAGACGGTGACGCCCGCCGGCAGCGTCAGGGTGGGGGTGCCGTCGACGACGAGCGCCGCGGGCAGCGCCTCGGTGAGGTCCACGGCGAGGTGCTCGCCCTGGGGCACCTCGACCAGGAACGTGAAGGTCGGGTTCTGACCGATGGTGGCCGGCGAGCCCGCGACGGACTGGGTCACCGACAGATCGCGCGTGGTGAGGGTGTCGGTGGCCTCCACGGGGTCTGCCAGGAAGTCGGCGCCACCGGGGACGCTCGCGAACGCCTCGAGCGCGGTGGTGAGGTCGTGGGAGGTGCCCCCTTCGACGTCGGTCACGAAGGTCGCGGTGTACGTGAGCACCACGGCGTCGCCCGCCGGGACCTCGTCGACCACGAGCGTGCCGGCGAAGGCATCCCCCGTGAACGAGATCGGCGCCCCGCTGCGCAGGGTGACGGTCACGGCGCCGGGGACCAGCGTGGTGGGTACGTCCTCGAAGATCGCCACGTCGTAGGCGCTGGCGGACCCGGTGTTCTCGAGGGTCGACTCGACGGTCACGTCGTCGCCGCCGTCGAGCGCGGGGTCCACGGGGGTCGAGGTCCGGGACACCGTGAACGCGGGCTCGAGCAGCGTCAGCGGGCTCAGGGCGATCCCGTCGAGGGTGGTGGTGGTGCCGGCGACGCCGCTGCGGACGAGGTTCGACAACACCAGCTGGTCCCCGAAGGGCGCGTCGGTGACGGTGAACGCCAGGAGCAGGTCCACCGTCTGGGCGGCTGCCGGAGCGGACTCCGCCGCCGGGAACACGAACCCGAGCTGGTTGGTGGCCGCGTCGACCGTGACCGAGGTGACGTCCGGGGCGGTGTGGGCCGGTCCGTAGCGCAGCGGGTCGCCGGAGCCCACGAGTCCCACGACAGGGTTCGGGCCGTGTTCGTCGGCCAGGAAGATCGGCGCGGGGAGGAAGTCCTCCACCACGAACGACGCGGCGTCGCCCGACGGCACGTCGACCGTGATGCGGAACGTCACGACCTGGCCCGGGATCACGCTCACGGGGCCGGGCGCGGGCGCGAGGCCGTCGACGAGGGCGATCGACTTGGTGAGGGTGACGCCGTCGACCTCGACGGAGGTGTCGGAGTCGGAGTCGGCCTCGGTGGTCACCAGGGTCTGGCCCCCGACGATGTCGGCGGTGAGCTCGTGCGTGGTGGGCAGGACGTCGCCGGCGTACACCGGGTCACCGGACAGGTAGTCCTCGAGCACCACGGCGTCGAAGCACACGGTGCTGGTCGAGGCGGCGGCGAGCGCGGCCCCCACGTCGTGGACGACGGTGGTGGAGCCGTCTCCGTTCGCGGTGCTGGACACGAAGCCCGGGTCGGTGCTGGCGTCGAACCCGAGGCCGTCGGGCAGGGTCGAGACGAGGCCCGCGTCGGTGAACGCGAAGAAGTCGGAGACCCCGACGTCGACACACACCTCGACGTGGTCACCGGGCCGGAACCCTACGAGGCGGTCGAGGTTGGTGAGGCGCTCCTCGACCTCGAGGGAGGTGGTGGTGCCGGTGGCGGTGGCCTGGAGCGCGGGCAGGTTGGTGGCGCCCACGGACCCGCCCGTGAGGTCGGTGGTGTTGGCGTAGCTCTCGGGCAGGCCGGTCAGGGGGTCGACGACGTCGGCCCCGCCAGCGTCCAGCGACTCCCAGTAGCCCTCGACGGTGACGGTCGCGCCCGCGGCGTCGAGCGTGGCGAACGAGACGTCCACGGTCTCTCCGACGGCCGACAGGAACGACGACGTGCCGGTGGTGGTGGTCACGGTCGTGGGCAGGAAGCCGGCCGGGAGCACGTCGGTGAGGGACAGCGGCCCGCTCACGGAGCTGGCGGCCGGCGCGACGGTGATGTCGATCGACCAGGTCACGGGCCACGCGGGACCGGAGGGGCTCACGACCTCCGTCACGGACTTCGCGAGGCGGATCAAGGTGGGGACGATGCTGGCCACGACCTGATCGGAGGGCAGGCTCGGGTCGTCGGACCGGACGGGGGGATCCGTGGCGGCGTCGGCGAGGGGGTTGGCGCCGAGCGCGTACTGGCACGCGGCGTGGAGATCGAGCGCGGCGTACGGCGCGGCCAGCGGATCGAGCGAGAACTGGAGGTCGACGGCGGCCTCGGGGCCCCCCGGGACCTGGGTGGTGACGGGGAGGCGCAGCACGACGTAGTCGAAGCCGAACGGCCCGCTCACGGGCTCGCCGGACACCGGGTCGACGAGCGGGGTGACGCCGAAGCTGCCGACCACGGTGGGCGCCACGTCCACGCCGAACACGGAGGCCGAGGAGAGCGCGACCTCGGGGGGCAGGTACAGCTCGACGACGGGGGCGAAGCCAGGGTCCGCGCCACCGTTCGAGAACGCCACGGTCCCGGCGAAGTCGGCGCCGAGGAGCGGCTCGGGGTCGGCGACGAACCCGCACGTGGCGTCGGGTGCTGCCCAGGCGGCTGCGGGGAGCGCCAGGAGCACGGTCCCCAGGGGGATGACGCGGGGAGCGGGACGACGGGCGTGGGGGCGGAGCGCCAAGGGAACCTCCGGAGCGCCACGGCTCTATCGCGGGGTCGGAGGAACGGGGGTGTCGCGGTCCTGTCGGCGCCCGAGGAGGCCGTCGTTTGCAGCGTCGTCACCCGGTTGCGCCGGGTTACCCGGCTCCGAGGCGAGGTCGCGATGTTCCTCCGGTTCGTCGTCGGCACCGACGCCGAACACCACCGCCACCTCACGGGGGTCATCGTGTGTGCGCGGTTGCTCCGGGACGACGGCCTGCTGGAGCCCTACGAGGTCGACCTCGTCGAGGCCGTGTTCACCTGGTTCAACGAACACGTGCCCTGCCCCCCGTTCGCCACTGCTGGCTGGTCCCGCGAGGCCGTCTGCTGGTTCAAGGACGACGCGGACGAGCCCATCCGGCGCGTTCGGGACCTCGTCGTGGTCCTCGAGTCCCACGGCCAGCCGGTCCGGATGCTGCGCACGTCGCGGCCGGGGAGGGTGTTGTACGAGGACGCGGTGCAGGTGGTGGTGGAGGAGTGGAAGGAGCTGGCGCGCTCCTGACCACCGCTCCGGTTAGCCCCGACAGGCGGAGCAGAGCATGTGCAACCTCGTCTATGTGGCGACGGACAGCGACGAGGACCTGACCCGTCACGACAGCGTGCACCTCCACTTCCTCAAGGAGCCGGGTGACCCTGCCCTGGCCGCGCTCACCCTGCCGCACCGGTGGTTCGTCGGCTCGAGGACGGGCTGCAGCTGCGGGTTCCGGCACTGGGCCAGCGTCAATCCCCACCCCGCCTTCTGGGCGCCGGAGGACTGGTACCCCGAGGACGGGGAGGACCTCGCGTCCACCCAGGCGCTCTACCGGATCATCGAGGGTCTCGTGTCCGCCGGCCACCGCGTGGAGTGCCTGGACACCTGGAACGGCGAGGACCTGGATTCGATCCGGGAGCAGGAGGTCCACCTCGGAGACGTGCCGATCGCCGCGTTCCGCCTGTTCGAGGGCTACCGGTTCCGCTTCGAAGCCCGTGCCGCGCCGGGCGTGGTGCTGCAGGAGCGCCCGTGAACCTGGCCCCCGGCCTCCGCCTCGGCCGGTACGAGCTCGTCCGCGTGCTCGGCCGCGGCGGCATGGGCGAGGTGTGGGAGGCGCTCCTGCACGGCTTCCAGGGGTTCCGCCGCAAAGTGGCGCTCAAGCTGTTGCCGCCCACGTCGGACCAGCGGGAGGTGCTGCTCCGCGAAGCCCGACTGGGCGCGCTCCTGTCCCACCCGAACGTGGTCGCGACCCACGACGTGGGCGAGACCGACGGGCGCGCATGGATCGCGATGGAGCTGGTCACCGGCGCGACCCTGCGCGAGCTGTCTCGCGACGGCCCGCTGGCGGGGCGGGTCCTGGTGGACGTGGGTCTGCAGGCGGCGGCGGCGCTCGGCCACATCCACGGCCTCACCCTCGACGGCCGCCCGCTCGCGCTGCTCCACCGCGACGTCAAGCCGTCGAACCTGCTGGTGGACCAGTCGGGGCTGGTGAAGCTGGCCGATCTGGGCGTCGCGCGGCTGGCCTCCGAGCAGGGAGGCGTGGGGGGCACGCCAGCGTACATGGCCCCCGAACAGCGGGAGGGGGGCGGTGACGGGCGGGCCGACCTGTTCGGTCTGGGAGCCACCCTGTTGCGCCTGGCCACGGGCCGACCCCTGTTCGAGCCCGGCGCCAGCCCGGCCGCGAACCGCCGCGCGCTGCAGCAGCTGGTGACCGCCGTCGACGCGTGGCGTGAGCTCGACCTCCCCGCGCCGGGCCTGGTGGACGTGCTCCGGCGCTGCATCGACCCGGAGCCGGAGCGCCGGTTCCCCACGGCGGCGGCGCTGGCCGACGCGTTGCAGGCGATCCGCGCGCGCCAGCCGGCGGGTCCGTCCCTGCTGGACCGCCTGGCCCGGATCCGTCCCGACCTCAGCGGCGACCCGGCCACCGAGCGCGGCAGTCTGTCGGCGCCGGCGGCGGCCCTGCGGCCCGGACGGCTGCCGCGGTCGACGGACGCGTTCGTGGGGCGCGAGGCCGAGCGGGCGGCGGTGTTGGGAGAGGTGCTCGGAGCCCCCGGGCTGGTGACGCTCCTCGGCACCGGCGGCGCCGGCAAGACGCGCCTCGCGCTCGAGGTGGCGCGCGCCAGTGAGCTGCCGGGCGGCGCGTGGTTCGTGGACCTGTCCGAGGCCCGCGACCTGGAGGGGGTCCTGCACGCGACGGCGCGGGCGTTCGACGTGGGCCTCGACCGCACCGACCCCGTCGCGCAGCTCGGCCACTCCCTCGGGTCCCGCGGGCGGGCCCTGGTGGTGCTCGACAACCTCGAGCAGGTCACGGCTGCGGCTGCGCCGGTGTTGGCGGCGTGGCTCGAGGCGGCCCCGGCGCTCACGTTCCTCGCCACGAGCCGGGTCGCGCTCCGCCTCGCGGGCGAGCGTCGGGTCCCCGTGGGGCCGCTCGCCGTGCCGGAGGCGGTGGAGCTGTTCCGCGCCCGCGCGCCGCGCCGGCTCACCGACGAGGAGGCCGCGCTGCTGCCCGAGCTGGTGGCCGAGCTCGACGGCCTGCCCCTCGCCGTCGAGCTCGCGGCGGCCCGCGTGCGGTTGGTGCCCGTGGAGGGGATCCGCGAGCGGCTGATCGACCGGATGCGCCTGCTCGCCGGCGGCGGGCGCGACCGCCCCGAACGCCACCGCAGCCTGCGCGCCTCGCTCGACGCGTCGTGGGACCTGCTCACCGACTGGCAGCAGGCGGCGCTGGCACAGCTGTCGGTGTTCGAGGGCGGCTGGTCGCTGGAGGCGGCAGACGCGGTGCTCGACCTGGCCGCGTTCCCCGCGGCGCCGTGGGGGCTCGACGTGCTGGAAGGCCTGGTCGACGCGAGCCTCGTGCGCGTCGAGAGCCGCGGCGAGCGGTTTCGCATGTTGGTGTCGGTGCAGGTGTACGCGGCCGCACACCTCTCCGGACCCGCCCGCGACGGCACGGAGCTCCGACACGGCCGGTGGTTCGCGCAGCTCGGGTCGGACGTGGCGCTGGCGGAGCTGTATGCGCCGCGGGCGCCGGAGCGGATGGCGCTCCTCGGACGTGAGCTCGACAACCTCGCGGCGGCGGCCCGCAGCGCCGTCCGCCGCCAGGACCGGCCGACCGCGTTCGCCGCGACCCGGGCCGCGGTGGCGTGGTTGCGGATGCAGGGGCCGGTCGCCCGGGCGGAGGAGCTGCTGGCGCTGGCGGGCTCGCTCGGGATCGACGGGCCGGACGCGCGGTCGCTCCGGGCCTCGCGCGCGGCCCTGCGGCGCGAGTCGGGCCGGACCGACGAGGCCATCGCGCTGTTGCGTCGCGAGCTCGACGAGGGTGTCGACGACGCGGTGGCGCAGACGGCGTTGACCGAGCTCGGGATCGCGCTGCAGGAAGCCGGCAGCCCCGAGGCTGCGCCCACCCACGCCCGCGCGCTGGAGCTGGCGCGCGCCCGGGGGGATCGCCGCTCGGAGGCGCAGGCGCTCGCCAACCTCGCGACGCTCGACATGAGCGCCGGCGCGCGGGAGTCGGCCCGCGCCGGGTTCGAGCAGGCGCTGGGGGTGCACCGCGAGCTGTCGAGCCCGCGGTTCGTGGGCATGGCGCTCGCGAACCTCGGCATGATCGACGCGTCGACGGGCCGGCGGGCGGAGGCCGCGGCGCGGCTGTCCGAAGGCGCGGCGCTCCTGGAGCGCGCGGGCGACCGGCGCTCGGCGTTGATCTGCATCGCGAACCTGGGCGTGTTGGCCCTCGAGCGCGGCGACCCGACGGCGGCGGTGGAGCTCTTGGAGCGTGCGTGGCGGGGCCAGCGCGAGATCGGCTCACGCCGGTTCGAGGCGGTGGCGGCGAGCCAGCGCGCGACGGTGTTGTCGCAGCTCGGCCGCTACGCCGAAGCAGAGGCGGCGCTGCGCGACGCGATCGGGATCCACCGCGAGCAGCGCAACCCCGGCTCGGAGCTGGTGGCGATGGCGAACCTGGCAGACACGCTGCTGCGGCTCCAGCGGTTCGACGCGTGCGCGGCGCTGGCGGAGGAGGTGGCTGGCCGGGCGACCGCGTCGGGGGCCCCCCGCTACGCGGCGCTGGCGGCGGCCACCCTGGCGGAGCTGCACCTGATCCGCGGCGACGCAGCGGCGGCCGAGCAGTGCCTCGCGCGGGCCAGAGCTGCGGGGTCGGTGGAGGCGGGGTTCGTGGCGTTGCTGGAGGCGCGCCTCCACGAGATGCGCGGGGAGCTGGCGGAGGCGGAGCTGGCGGCGCGGTCTCCGCTGGACGGGCTCCGGGCGTTCGAGCGCGCGCGGGCGCACGTGATCCTGGCGCGGCTGGCCCGGCAGCGCGGGGACCGGTTGACCTGGCGGGCGGAGCGGAACGCGGCGGCGGCGCTGGCAGCGCCGTTCGGCCCGGACAGCCTGGTAGCGGCGGAGGTGCGGTCGATCGGCGAGCTGGCGACGACGACCAGGTTCCCCTGACGGACCCTGGCTACGGCGGGCTCGGCACTGCAGTGTGGTCGGGGCGGAGCACGCGGACGTGGTTGGCGTCGTAGTGGGGCACCACCCAGGTCCCGGCGCGCTCGCGTACGCCCTCCAGGAGGCCCGTCAATGTCCCGTAGGACCAGCGGAGAGCGGCTTCGTCCGGCACCACGCCGCCGATCGAGGTGCGGGCGTGGTACCCGACCAGCGTCCCGTGCGGCGCTGCGTCCACGATCAGCCACGCACCTTCGTTCGTGGGCAGCCACACCGCGTGCTCGAGCTCGAGCTTCGCGCCGCGCGCCTCCGACAACGTCCAGCTGCGCTCCCAGACGGCGCCGGCGGTGGCGTCGCGCAGGGCATCGTTGTTGCGCACCTCCACCACCCACTGCCGCGGCTGGAGCGGCCAGGGCAACGTGATCCGCTGGTAGACCACGCGGCGATCGAACGTGGAGCCGGGCAGCTCCTCGTCCACGAAGCCGTCGACCGTCCCGGCGTGCGGGTCCTGGATCGCCACCCACGTGGTGTCGCGGGACGCGGGGACCAACACGAACGCGAGGATGCGGTCGGTGCCGTCGAGCTGGTCGCGGCGGCGGGCCACCTCGCCCCGCGCGAGCTGGGTCCAGAACGGATCGGAGAACGACAGCGGGAACACGCCGTGCTGGTCGAGCGCCGCGCGGTGCGACTCGTACGCGGCGCGGAGCCCGACCGGGTCGGCGGTCTGCAGCGGCGCAGCCCACGCGAGCCCAGCCAGCAGCACGCCTCAGACCTTGCGGGTGAGGGTGACGCCGCTCACCAGCGACAGCTTCTTGAGGATCTTGATCTTCGGGGTCCCGTTGGGCCGAGCGTCGACCTGCACCACCACCAGCATGTCCTCGAGCTGGGCGACGTGCCCCTTGGCGGACTTCCCGCCAGCGACGCAGTCGAAGGTGAACAGCGGCGTCAACGACTGGCCCTGGTACTCGACGGCCACGGGCTGCACCGAGGTGCACCGACCGGGCACCTTGCCGAGCGGGATCGTGCGGCTCGAGCCGTCGGAGAACGTGAGGGCCATGGTGGCTTCGGTGGAGGTGTCGGTGGCCTGCACCTGCATCTCGAGCGTGCCCGGCCCGGCGACGCCCAGGGCTGGCGCGGCCTCTGCTCCCGCCTTGGCGGTCTTCGTCTTCGCCTTCGCGATGCGTTCGGCAGGCGCAGGCGGGGGCGGCGTGGTCGGCACCACGGGTGGCGGGTCCGGCGTCACGCAGGCGAACAACATCGCCAGGAGTGGGCTCATCACTTGTCTCCTCCGGACCCAGGGTAACTCGGACGTTCACGGCAGAGGTAGACGGCCGCGTTAACGGCGCGCATCACCTCGGGGGACCCGTGGGCTTCTACGTCACCACACCCATCTACTACGTGAACGGAACCCCGCACGTCGGCCACGCCTATACCACCGTGGCCGCCGACACCATCACGCGGTGGAAGCGCCTGGCGGGCGAGCAGGCGTGGTTCCTGACCGGCACCGACGAACACGGCCAGAAGGTGCTCGAGGCGGCCGAGAAGCGTGGCCTGTCACCGAAGGCCCACTGCGACGACCTCGTGGTGCACTGGAAGGCGATGATGGAGCGGCTCCACGTCCGCTACGATCGCTTCCTCCGTACGACCGACGCCGACCACGTCGCCCTCGTGCAGGCGGTGCTCCAGCGCCTGTTCGACCGGGGGGAGATCTACCGCGCGGAGTACCGCGGCTGGTACCTCGTCAAGGACGAGGTGTTCGTCACCGACAAGGAGCGGGACGAGCGCGTCGCGAGCGGCGAGCTCCCCGAGTCTGCGTTCCGCATGATCGAGGAGTCGAACTGGTTCTTCAAGATGTCGAAGTACCAGGACCGGCTGCTGGCCCACCTGGCCGCCCACCCAGACACGATCCAGCCCGAGAACCGCCTGAACGAGGTGCTCGGCTTCCTCCAGAAGCCGCTCGGCGACCTGTGCATCAGCCGGCCGAAGTCCCGGATGAGCTGGGGCATCGAGCTGCCGTTCGACCACGACTTCGTCTGCTACGTGTGGTTCGACGCGCTCCTGAACTACGTCACCGGGGCGCCCGGGTTCCGGCTGGACCCCCAGGACCTCGGCGGCTGGCCTGCCGACTACCAGCTGCTCGGCAAGGACATCCTGACCACCCACGCGGTCTACTGGACCACGATGCTGCTGGCCCTCGAGCTGCCGCTCCCCAAGCACCTGTTCGCGCACGGGTGGTGGGTCAGCGCCGACGGCCAGAAGATGTCGAAGTCCCTCGGCAACGTCATCGACGTCAACCTGCTGATCGACGCGTTCGGCGTGGACGCCACCCGCTACTTCCTGCTCCGCGAGATCCGCTTCGGCGCGGACGGGCAGTTCAGCTACCAGGGCTTCCTGACGAAGGTCAACGCCGACCTCTCGAACGACCTCGGCAACCTCGGCCACCGCACCCTCGCCATGGTCGAGAAGTGGCTGGGTGGCGTGGTCCCCGACCGCGCGGCGCCGGACGAGGCGCTCGCCCGGCGGGCCCAGGGCACCTGGGAGCGCTACCGCGCCGCGATGGACGCCCTGCAGTTCAAGGAGGCGTTGGACGCGGTGTTCGACCTCGTCGACGCCGGGAACAAGCACCTCGACGCCCGGGCGCCGTGGGCGCTGAACAAGGCCGGCAAGCGCGAGGAGCTCGCGGCCGTCATGCGCGACGTGCTCGAGATCTCCGCGCTCGCCGCGGTGTTGTTGTCCCCGTTCCTGCCCACCAAGGCGCCGGTCCTTGCCCACAAGCTCGGCACCGACGTCCCCGCGTTGGCTGCGCGCCTGTTCGGCGACGCTGGCCCGCTGGGGCTCCTGGTGCCCGGCGCCACCTTGACGCTCGGGGAGCCCCTGTTCCCCCGGTTCGAGGAGATGCCGCCGGCCATCGCCGCGCTGTTCGACGCCCCCACGGTCGCCACCGCGACCAGGAAGGAGAAGCCCGTGTCCGAGACCCCCGCCGCCGAGACGCCCCTGCCCGACATGGCCTGGATCGAGTTCCCCGACTTCCAGAAGGTCGCCCTGCGGGTCGGCAAGGTGCTGGAGTGCGCCGCGCACCCCAACGCCGACAAGCTGCTGGTCCTGAAGGTGGACCTCGGAGAGGCCCGCCCCCGCACCATCTGCGCCGGCATCAAGAGCAAGTTCACGCCGGAGCAGCTCGTGGGCCGCAACGTCGTGGTGGTCGCGAACCTCAAGCCGCGGATGCTGCGCGGGGTGCCCTCGGAGGGCATGATCCTCGCGGCCGGCGGAGAAGAGGTCGTGGACTTGCTGTCCGTGAACGCAGCGCCCGGCGACACCGTTCGCTGAGCCGCACCGGGCCGCCGAGGTCACCTCGGCGGGACGTTCGGGGAGACCGGGTCAGGGCCAGCGCGCTGCGGCCCCCGACCGGTTCACTCCACGGGCTTCGGCAGGTTCGCTTCCTGCCAGGAGGCGGCCTCACACAGCTGGTTGCCGGAGCTCTCGAGGCTCTCCTTCTCGAGGTCGAGCGCGGTCCACTTGTCGCGGCGGATCTTCGGGATCTCGAACTTGCCCTGGACGAACACCTTCGTCTGGGAGTCGACGGCCTCGAGGACGACGGCGAACGCGCCCTCGGCCGAGCCACCGACCTCCAGCACGGAGTTCTTGGAGAACGCGACGTAGCTGTAGTTGAGCTCGCCCCAGCCGTCGAAGCCGGGCGCGAGGCCGTCGGCGGGCCGCCAGTTGTTGAGGTGGCGGATGGGGAGGTAGTTCAGCACGGGCTCGTCGGCGCCGGTGGGGGTCGTCATCCGATCGAGCTCCCTCGCGGTGCCGTCGAGGATGTCGGTGAGGTGGGTGTCGAGCTCCGCGATGCACGGGTTCTCGGCCGGGTCCTCCCCCTCGGCGAGCTCGCAGAAGAACATGTCGTCGGCAGCGCCCGAGGCGTAGGTCTCGCTGGCGGTGGCCACGAAGTTGTAGACCTCGGGCTCGCCGTACCGCGGGGCGCGGTGGAACAGGTTCTCCTCGGAGAACTTGCCCTGGGCGGCGCCCGCCAGCCACTCGCGGGGGAGCGACCAGATGGTGTCCGTGTTGACCGCGGCCTTCGGATCGAACTGGTAGCCGTCCGCGTTCAGGAAGTAGAGGCTGCCGTCTTCGAGGCCCTGCAGGTGCGGGTACTTGGCCTGGAGGTCGTCCGGGAGGTCGGCGATGTTCGACAGCTCCTTCGACCATTCGGCGACCCAGTCCCCGTCCCGTCGGACGTGGGTGTAGTCACCGCCGTCGTTCTTGCAGGTGACCGGGCCGAAGTCGGGATCGACCGCGAGGATGAACCGGAAGTCGGCGCCGCCCGGGAGGCGCTGGTGGAACGCGATCTGGATGTCGCCTTCGCCGGTGATGATCGCCTGGCCGCGCCAGGGCTCCATGGACTCCTGGACGACGTAGTACCCGTTCTGGGTGGCCCAGGTCTCGTACTCGGGCGGCCACTGCGCCTGCCCACAGATGTCGAGGGCGTCGGGGAGCTCGAGGGATTCGCGATCCTCCTTCGACTCGAACTCACGGCAGTCCACGTTGAACGTCGTGCCGCCTGCGTCCGGGTAGTCGGCGGGGTCGACCGTGTCCTTGAGGAGGGAGATCGAGTTCGTCGAGGCGATGAACGCCGTGTATTCGCCCTCGGTGAGGATCGCGCTCTGGGGCGCGCAGGCCGCGAGGGCCAGGGACAACGCGACGGGGGCTGCGGTGCGGTAGTTGGACATGCCCTTCCTCGGGATCGGACCTGTGAGCCGGGAGACATATGCTGCGGGTGGTCCCGCGGTCAACCGGATCGGGTGGGGTCGGCGGTTCAGTCGTTAACCTGGGCCCGCTGCGCGGGCATCGGGAGTCGGGTGATCAGGTGCCGGTGGTCTCGGGCGGAGGGGGGGGGAGGACCAGCACGGTGTGCACGAGGCGGTCGGTCTCGTCGGCGCCGAACAGGTCCGGGGCGCCGTCGCCGTCGCCGTCCGCGAAGTCGACGTGTCGGTAGTCACCGGCGAGGTTGACGAGGGCTGGGACAGCCACGCCGTCGCCGGTGGACCGGTACACGGTGAGGCGGCGCGCGCCGCGGTCCCACGCCGCGAGGTCCACGCGTCCGTCCCCGTCCACGTCGGCCACGAGCGGGACCCCGGCCCCCGGCTCCGTACGATCCGCGAGCCCGGTCTCGGAGAAGGTGAGGCCCGCTGCGTCGCCGGCGACGACCGCGGTGCCCGAACCGTAGTTCCAGGCGGCGACCCCGCAGCCGGCGGTGGCGCACCCGATGATCTCCGGCCCTGCCCCGAGGTCGGCGAAGCCGGCGTCCCCGTAGATCCCGTCGAGCGCTGCGATCCGCCCGAGTCCAGTCGTCCACGTCTCCGCCACGCCCGAGCCGTCGACCGTCACCACCACGGCCCCGCCCGGTCCGGTCCCGCACGCCACGCGCTGCAGGTCCTCTCCTTCGGTCTGCGCGACGAACGGCGCGGTGGGGTCGGTGATCACCACGCGGGTGACGTGGCCTCCGAGCGCGACGTACGCGTTCGGCCCACACACCGCGAGGTCCACCGGGACGTCTCCCACGTCGTCGATCCGGACGTCTCCGAGCGACGTGGCGCCCCCCGACGACGGCACGTACTGCAGGATGCGGAGGGAGGTACCAGCGGAGGCGGTCGTGGTGGTCGCCCACTCGAGCGTGGTGTCGTCTCCGTCCGTCTCGATGCGGACGAACGGGCTGATCACGTCGTCGCGGACCTCGACGGTGAGCTCCCGGCGCGGGGACCAGAGCCCCTCCGCCTCGGCGAACGTGGCCCCGACCCACTGCGACCACGCGAGGTCGTTGGCGACGATGGGGTCGGCGATCCCGTCGGAGTTCTGGTCGGAGACGGCGAACGAGCCCGTGCCCAGGGGGAAGTCGATGATCCCGGAGGCGAACTGGTCGCTGAACGGCTCGTGCTGGTAGACCCGGAGCCCCGCGCCGCGGTCCCAGGCCCAGATCTCGTCCACGGTGTCGGCGTTCACGTCGCCGCAGCCTACGTCGCCGCCGACGAGTCCGTCGACCAGGACGTACTCGGTGAGGCACTGCGCCCCCGGCAGCCCGGCGTCGCAGTCGAGGGGCTCGGTGTCGATGTCGACGAACCAGAAGTCGCGCGGCGAGTCCACCGCGAACGGGCTCGCGATCACGATCTCGTCGGCGTCGTCGCCGTTCACGTCGCCGCAGGTCAGGAGCGTGGACTGGGGCGGCGAGTTGAGGGCAGGCGGAAGGGTGGGGCCCACGGGGATGTACTGGCGCTCGGCCCCGCGGAGGAACCGCGACCACGAGCCGTCGTCGTGGAGCACGGTGACCTGCGAGACCCCGTCGGCGTTGGCGTCCGACACCGTCGCGGACACGGGCTTGCCGGGGATGTTGCGGGGCTCGGCGCCTTCGAACCGGAACACGCCGACGGCCTCCCACACGTCCAGGATGCCCTTGCCGTCGGCCCCCACCCAGGTGATCGCGATGTCGGGGAGGTTGTCCGCGGACAGGTCGCCCACGGCGACCGCCGCCGCCGTGAGCCCCTGCGCGCGGAACGAGGTTCCCCAGCCGAGCCCACCACCCGTGTGGCCGCGGAGGACGAACACCTGGGTCGTCGTCCACGCCACGACGTCGGTGCGGCCGTCGACGTCGACGTTGGTGGCGAGCACGCCGAGCAGGTCGGCATCGGCGTGCAGGACGCGGTGCGCCGGCGTCTCGTCGCCGACGAACCACAGATCGGGCCCGGACGTGGCGACGAGGCCTCCGGTCACGCCGAACACCTGGGTCGCCCCCGCGATCGGCGGCACGTACGCCGGCGAACCGCCCAGGCCTGCCCAGGTCCTCTCGAAGACGCTCACCGTCGCCGGGGTGCCACCGTCGATCGAGACGGCGTGGTCCCCGGGGGCGTCGATCGCGAAGCCGCCGTAGCCGAGCGCGTCGAACAGCACCGTCCGCTCCACGCCGTCCACGGTGGCGACCGCGTCGTCCGCCTTCACCGACGCGCCCCACGCGTTGATGGCGCGCACCTGGGTGCGGTACGGCGCGTCACCCGCCCCACCCAACGCCTCGAACCCCACGACGCTCGCGCCGTCGACGATCTCGGCGGGCGACGGGAGCAGTTCGTCTGAGGCCCCGCTGCATCCGACCAGCGGGATCACCAACCACGGGCGCGCCATCCGACCCTCCGGCCGACCATCCTACACGACCCTGACCGTGCTACGGTGGCGGGCAACCTCGCGCGGAACACGCTGACCATGGACGTCACCGGACCAACCGGTCCTCGGAGCACCCCGCGGGCGTCGTCGCTCAACGAGCACGCGCCCGAAGCACCCCGTCGGTTCCGCATCCACCGGTGTCTCGGTCGGGGCGGGTTCGGCGAGGTGTACCGCGCGACCATGAGCCGCGACGGTGGCGTCACGACCGAGGTGGCCGTCAAGATCCTGGCCGCGGATCTCGACCCGGGCTCGGACGCAGTGGTGCGGCTCCGCGACGAAGGACGGCTCCTGGGCGCGCTGTCCCACCCCGCGATCCTGCACGTCTACGACCTCGTCCTGCTGGCGGGCCGCGTCGCACTCGTGACCGAGTACGTGGAAGGCCAGGACCTGCACAAGGTGATGTTCGGCGCGGGGGCGATGTCGTTCCGCGGGCTCGTGGAGTCGATCGGGCAGGTGGCCGAGGCGCTGCACGCCGCCTGGACCACGGAGTCCCCGTACGGCGGCGGCCCGATGCACCTCGTGCACCGCGACGTGAAGCCCCAGAACGTGCGGGTGGGCGTCCACGGGCAGGTCAAGCTGCTCGACTTCGGCATCGCGCGGGCCGCGAACGTGCAGCGCGAGGCGAACACCCAGACGAACCTGCTCCTGGGGAGCTGGCCGTACCTCGCCCCCGAGCGCCTGCAGGAGGAGGAGGCCTCTCCCACCCCCGCGATCGACGTGTACGCGCTCGGCTGCACGCTGTTCGAGGGCCTCGCCGGGGAGCGGCTGATGGAGGGCCGCAAGCTGCTCGAGCTGTACCGGGTGGTCGATGAGCCCGACGGCTTCCACAAGCTCATCGCGGAGCGGCTCCCGAAGGCGCAGAAGAAGGCCCCTGCCCCGGTGTACCAGCTGTTGACGTCGCTGCTCGAGGTGGACCCTGCGGCCCGACCCACCCCCCACGACATCGCGCAACGCTGCGAAGACCTCGCCGAAGCGCTCCCCGGGATCGGGATCCGGCGGTGGGCGAGGGAGCGGGTCTGGCCGACCACCGAGGAGACCGAAGGCCCCCTCTCGGACTACGAGCTCTCCGAAGGCAGCCTCGAGGTTCCCTCCACGCGCGGCTTCCAGCTCGGCGCAACCCCGGTCCCGCAGGTCCGCACCGTCGATCCGGGCAACGCCGGGCCGGTGGCTGCCATTCCGCCACCACCCCCGCCGCCGTTCGTTCCGGGGACGCCGATTCCCTCGCCGGTCCGGAGCACGCCCGCTCCCGTTCGCGCCTCCGCCGCCCGCACGACCCCCATGCCGTCGCCCCCCCGCGACGTCGCGGCGACCCCGGCCCCGGGCGGTCGGGGGACTCCTGCTCCCTCGCCGCCACGCGGCGCTCCGGCGGTCGTCTCCCCGGGCCGCGGGGGACCCCGCGCCGGGGAGGAGGACGCGCCCCCCACGCCCGTGGTCTCCCGGGCACCCGGTGCGCCGGCGGCTGCTGGGCCGCGCGCCCCCGCTGCCGCCCGCGCAGCGACGCCGGCGGGGGCTGCACCTCCGCGCGCGCCGACGCCGGGACCTCCGAAAGCGCGGCCCGTGAAGTCGAGCGAGGAGTCCACGGTCCTGATGGACAGCCCCGTACGGGTGGGCGCCGAACCGGCCGTCGACCTGCTGGGGATCCGGATCGACGAGCCGTCGGAGCAGCCGCCGACTCCCGCTCCCGCGCCGCCGTCCGCCCTCGGCATGGGGCTCACCGTGTTGCTCGGGGTCGGGGCGCTCGCGGTGGTGTCGCTCGTCGGGCTGGTCGGGATCGGTGCCTGGTGGTGGACCTCGACGCCCGGATCCGTGGCCACCGTCGAGCCAGCGCCCGCAGCGCCGGAGCCCGCAGCGCCGGAGCCCGCAACGCCCGAGCCTGCAGCGCCGGAGCCCGCAACGCCGGAGCCCGCAACGCCGGAGCCCGCAGCGCCGGAGCCCGCAGCGCCGGAGCCCGCAACGGCGCCGGCGCCTGCCCCTCCCCCTCCCACGCCTCCGAAGCCTGCGCCGGCCGAGCCCCGCCCCGCGCCGGCTCCTGCCCCGGAGCCGTCGGCTGGCGCCTTCGCTGCGCTCGAGGTGCGCGGAGACGCAGCAGCGGTCGAGCTCCGGGGCGAGTTCGGAGGCTTTCGCCCCGGCACTCCGCTGCCTCCCGACGGGTACGCCGTCTGGGCCGACTTCGGCGAAGGCCTCGTGGACACCGGGAAGGCGACCCAGGCGAAGCCCGGCTCGACGATCGTGGTGCGCTGTGACGCGGCCGCCAAGGCCTGTACCGTCAGCCCGTGAGCGGCCCCGACCCCGACGAGCTCCTCACCCGGGTTGCGCGACAGCTGGAGGTCGAGGACCCGTGTGGGCTCCAGGTCGGGGAGGCTCCCCCGGACGGGCTGGGTGCGGTCGCGCACGGGATCGTCTCCGCCCTCGTCGACGTCGAGGCGGGGCGGCTGGTGGACGCCCGCGGCCGCGCTTCGCGGGCGGTGGGGCGGGCGCGGCGGACGGGGATCCCACCCCACTGGCTCGGTCGCGCCCTGGTGGCGTCGGCGTGGACGTTGTCCGCGACCGACCACCGCAGCGCCCAGGCGCTCGCCCGCCGCGCGACCGGGGAGTCCGACGATCCCTGGACCCGGACGCTCGGCGCGGTGGTGCTCGCGCGGGCCGACCTCGCCCGCGGGGACGCTGGCGCCGCGCTGCGCAACCTCGAGCGCGCGGAGCCCCTCCCGCGGTACGCCACCACGGTGACGGCGCTCGCCGTGCGGGCCCAGCTGGCGGCGGGCGACACCGGCCGCGCCCGCGCGCTGCTGGAAGAAGCCTGGAGCGGGTCCCTCGCCGATGCTCCCTGGTCGCACGCAGAGCTCCTCGGCTCGTGCCCGCCGGTGTTGCTGGCCACCGACGAAGGGGACCTCGGGCACGCCCGGATCCGCAAGCTCCTCGCCGTGGTGGGCGGGTCGGCGGCCCCCGTCGTCGCCTCCCTCCACCTGGGCCTGGGGGAGTTCGAGCGGTGGGCGGGTCGGCTCGATGCTGCCGCCGCGTCGTACCAGGAGGCGCTCGGGCGATGGCGTGCCAGCGCCCACCCTTCAGCGGGCTCGGTGCTGGGCCAGCTCTGCCTCGTCCACCTGCTGGCCGGCCGCCTGGAGGAGGCCGCGTCCGCCCTGGCGGGGTTCGAGCCCGACGCACCACCCGGCGTCGCCGCGGTGTTGGGCGCCGCGATCGCTGCGTCCGCCGGGGATCGGGACCAGTGGGCCCGGCACCACGAGCACGCCCGCGCCTGGCTCGTGGGCACGGGCACCGCGGACCACGCCCTCTGTTTCCGGCTGGCTCGCGAGGCCTGGTCGGCGGGGCTCGACCGCGATGACCGGAGCCGGGCGTTCCGCGCAGGGGCGGCGGCGCTGGCGGAGTGGGCGGCGCTCGGGCGGATCCGGGAGCGGCGCGACGAGCTGCGGAGCCTCCGCGCGTTGGCGTCGGTCGGGGTGCCGGTCCCCGCTGGACCGTTCGATCTCGGCGAGGCGCTGGGGGCTGGTGGGGCCGGAACCGTGTTCCGTGGCAGGCACCACGTCCACGGCATCGACGTCGCCGTGAAGGTCCTCCGGCGGGAGGTCACCGGGGACGACTCGCTGCGGCGCGCGTTCACCACCGAGATCCGCGTGGTCGCCGGGCTCGAGCACCCCGGGATCGTGCGCATCCTCGGGCACGGGGAGCTCGACGAGACCGCGTCGATGGCGGGAGACCAACACCAGGGATCGCCGTGGTTCGCCATGGAGCTCGTGTCGGGCGGGACGGTCCAGGACGTCGTGGGCCGACTGAAGTGGTCGGCGTGCCGAGGGATCCTCGTGGGCATGCTGGACGCCCTGGCCCACGCGCACGCCCGCGGGGTGCTCCACCTCGACATCAAGCCCGCCAACGTGCTGCTCCAGTCGGTCTCCGGGTCTGCCGGCGCCTTCCGACCCCGGCTCACGGACTTCGGGTTGTCCGGCCTCGCCGACGGGGGACCGGCGTCGGGCACCCCGCAGTACATGGCGCCGGAGCAGTTCCGGGCGCGGGATCTGGGACCGTGGACCGACCTGTACGCCGTGGGGTGTCTGGCCACCGCGCTCGTGACCGGGCACCCGCCGTTCCGCCGCCCGAGCGTCGACGCGCTGCGCCAGGCGCACCTCGCAGCGGAGCCGCCCGAGCTCTTCCCCGTCGTCCAGGTTCCCCGCGGGTTCGAGGAGTGGGTGGTGCGCCTCCTCGAGAAGGTGCCGGCCGACCGGTTCGAGACCGCAGCCGACGCGGCGTGGGCGCTGCACCGCCTCGTGGATCCTCCCACGGACGAGCCGCCGCGGAACGCCAGCGCGGTGCACCAGAACACGGCGCCCATCTCGTTCTCGCTCCCGGCCTGGGACGAGCTCGACGAGGAGGACGACGCCGACGCCGACGAGCAGCGCGGCCCGCGGGTGACGAGCGAGCTCCCGCCGATGCCGGTGTCGTGGCGACCGCCCCCCGTCGAGCCCCTGCCGGGGTTGCAGGCGCTCGAGCTGTTCGAGCTCAAGCGGACCCCCGTGGTCGGGCGCCTGCGAGAGCGGGACCTGCTGTGGGCAACCCTGGCCGACGTCCACCGGCGACGACGACCAAGGCTGGTTTCGCTCGAAGGTCGACCGGGCTCCGGTCGCTCGCAGCTCGCCACGTGGTTGACGGAGACCGCGCGGGAACGTGGGGTCGCGCAGGCCGCATCCCTGCCGGCGCGGTCCTCCCGCCTCGACCTCGGTGTCCTGGCGCGCGGGTTGTCGTCGCTGGACTCCGTGCGTCGGGCCCTGGAGGCGGACCCTCCCCTGCGGGCCGCGCTCGACGGGTGGACCGCCGAGGTGGCGGACGCCGCCGAAGACGACACGGACTACGGCCTCGAAGAGCGGGAGGCGCGCGGCCGGCGCACGCCGGTGCGGGAGGTCGTGGTGCAGGCCGTGGTCGCGCTCACCACGGCCGCCGCGAGACGGCGCCCCCTGATCCTCCTGCTCGACGGGACGCCGGCCGCCAGCCCGGAGGCTGCCGAGATCGTGCGCCGGCTGCTCCTCGCGGACGCCGCGGTGCTCGTGGTGTTCGCCGCCAGCCCGGGCCAGGACGTGCAGGCGGATCGGCGGTACGAGGAGCTGCTGGACCTCCCGCCCACGATGGCGGTGACCCTCGATCCGCTCCGGCCCCCGGAGGTCCGCGACCTGCTCCGGACGCTGTTGCCCATCGAGTCCGCGCTCGCGCACCGCATCGTCGATCGGTCGGGCGCCGACGTCGATCTGGCGCTGGCCTACCTGCGCGACCTCGTGGGGCGGGACGCGCTGCGGGAGGACGGCCAGGTGCTGGTCCTGCGCGAAGGCGTCGACCTCGCCGTCGGCGGCAACCTCCTGCGGAGCTGGGTGGATCGCCTGGAGAGCGTGCTGGAGCTCGCGCCGCGACCGCTTCGCGACGTGCTCGGCACCATGGCCGTCGCCCACCGCGAGTTCAGCCCCGACGAGTGGAAGGCCGTCTCCGAGTCGCATGGCCTCTCGGCGCCGTCCCGGCACCTCAGGACGCTGCGCACCCGGCGGTTGTTGGCCTCGTCCCCCGATCGCGGGCTCTCGTTCGCCCACCAGAGCCTGCCGGAGCACCTCCTCGAGGAAGCCGAAGCCGACGGGCGGCTCGGGGGGCTGGCGCGCATCGCGCTCGAGCGCCTGACGTTCGCGCACCCCGGGTACCAGGGCATCGCCCTGCTCGACGCTTCCGAGCCGGCAGCGGCGCTTCCGCTGCTGGTGCAGGGGCTCTCGGTGGCGCGGCAACGGGGGGACGCGGAGCTCGAACGACGGCTCTCGGGGGCCCACGAAGCGGCGCTGCGGATGGTCGGGGCCGCCGAGTCCGATCCCCGCTGGCTCCCTGGGCTGCTGAGCCGCGCTTTCCTGGCGCGCCGCGATCTCGGGCGCGAGGAGGCGATCGCGCTCACGACGGAGGCCCTCGACCTCGCGACCGCGTCCCGCCGCGGTGCGGAGGAGTACGAGGCCCTGCTCTTGTTGTCCTCCCTCGAGCTCGAGCGAGGCGACGCCGCGCGCACGAGCGAGCTCCTCAAGCGAGCGCTCGCTGTCGCCCGCCGGCTCGAAGACCCCCGGCGCGTGGCGCGCGTCCGCGGCCGGGTGGCCGACGCCGCGCTGGGTCGCGGGGACCTGGACGGCGCGCTCCGGCAGTACCGCCGCGGGCTGGAAGTGGTCGCGGACCTGCCGTGGGACGACATCCGGGCCGAGCTGTCCCTGGGACTCGGCCGGGTCCTCGCGGCGCGGGGCGAGGTGGATCAGGCCGAGAGCACCTTGACCGAGGCGCTCGGGCGCCTGTCCTCCCAAGGCGACGATCGCCGCGCCGCCGAGGCGATGGGCGCGCTCGGTCGGATCGCGCTCCTCCGGGGCCATCGCCGCGAGGCCTCGCGGTGGTTCGGGGAGGCGCTGGTCCGGCTCCCGGACGCCGACGGTGGCAGGCGCGCCGACCTGCTCCTCGACCAGTGCACCGTGTTGCTCGCCGACGAGCGCTGGGACGCCATGCGGGCCAACGTCGAGCAGGTGCTCTCCGAGCCCACGTTGTCGCAGGACACGCGCGCCTGGGCGCTGTCCCTCCAGCTGGCGGCGAACGCGCCGGAGCCGGGCCCCGCGTTCGACGAGACGTTCCAGCGCCTGGACGCGCTGCTCAAGGCGTCGGTGTTGGCGAGCGTGGAGATCGCGCGCGTGCTGGAGACCGCAGCGGGTCGCGCCGGCACGGGGTCCCGCAAGCGCCGGTGCTGGACCCTCGCGGAGTCCCAGTGGCGCACGGTGGGGGAGCGCGATGCTGCGCGGCGCGCGCGCGCAGCGGCCCGGAACGCGCGTGACTGACTGCTCGATCGCGGCCCACCCCTTCATCGGGCTCGACGTCGCCGCGCTCTACGACCTGCTGGCGCTGCGGGCCGCCGTGTTCGTCGTCGAGCAACGGTGCGTGTACCTCGATCCCGACGGGCTCGACCCCGACGCCGTGCATGTCCTCGCGCGGGTGAGCGGGCGGTTGGTGGGCGCGGCCCGGTTGCTCCCGCCGTCGATCGCGGGGCAGTGGCGCATCGGGCGGGTCGTGGTCGCGGCCGAGCGCCGCGGGACGGGGTTGGGGCGGGCGCTCGTCCAGGCGGCACAGGCGCAGGCGCAGGGCGCGCAGCAGATCCACCTGGCCGCACAAGCGCACCTGGCCGCGTTCTACGGCTCGCTCGGGTACCGGGTGTCGGGTCCGGTGCACGACGAGGACGGCATCCCCCACGTGGAGATGGTCCTCGACTGCATCAGTGCACCGACTCCACCCGCCAACCGGCCGCGTCCGGGACGAACGTGAACACCGGCCCGGCGCCGGACTCGGCGACCGGCACCACCGCGCGCCACGAGGCGCCGTCGCGTGTGAGGATCGCGGTGCGTGCTGCCGCCTCGCCGTCGAGCCGCGCCCAGCGCCGCCGCTCCTCCTGGGGCGCTGGGACCCCGCGCGCGGCCTCCACGAGCACGCGGGCGCCCGCGACCGGCCCGCAGGCCAGCTCGACCTCCGTCAACAGCGCCGTCCCCTCCGTCGGGAGCCGCTCGGGGGACGCGGCCCACCGCGCGTCGAGGGCGGACACGGCGCCGGCGAGGCCCGGATCACCCGCCGCGAGGGCCCGGCACCAGCCCCGGATCCGCTCGGCCTCCGCCACGGCGGCGGAGCCCCCGAAGGCGGCCGCGAACCCGGGGGCCGCAGGCACGCCGAGCGCCCACGACGCGCGGCCTTCGACCACCGACGCGAGGAGCGTGCGGACCAGCGCCTCCGACGGATCGGGGGCCGGCGCGACCGGGAGGGCCGCGATCGCCAGGGCGCGAACCTCTGCAGTCCAGCGCGCACCGACCTCGGTGGCCTGCTCGACGGTCGGGCACACCCGCCACTGCCCGCGTTCGCGGAGCACGGCGAGCTCGGCGCCCTCCAGGTCGATGAACACCAGCCGGGTGCGCGCTGCGCTCGCCAGGGTCCACGCGCGGGTCCCGCCGAACGTGAAGGGCCCCGTGCCCGCGGTCGCTTCGACGGCCGCCACGGCTGCGGTCAGCGCCGCTGCGCCCTCGTTGGCCTCCACCTGCGCGACGGCGCTGTCGAGCGCCTCGGCCCGCGGAGAGGGCAACCGCTCGTCCTGCACCCGCGCTGCCTCCGCGATGCCGCGGGCCACGGCGCCGGCGGCCTCCCCACACAGCAGGGCAGGGGTGCGGGCGGGCGACACCGGGCTCGCGAGCTCCGCCAGCCGCGCCTCGGCGACCCCCGCGGCGGCGGTGCCGAACGGGCCGTCGCCGGTGGCCGCGTCGAGGAGCCACGTGCTGCGATCCGTCAGCAAGGCGCCCAGTCCCCCGGGCTGGGCGACCTGCGCGCCCACGACCACGGCGAGCGCGCCGAGGCCTGCGGTCGTGGCCCAGAGGGGGAGGAGCTCCACCTCCCAGCTGCGGGCGCGCAGCTGTCGGCGCAGCTGCACCGCGAGGAGCGCGGGCGCGACCCCTACGCCCACCAGCGCAACGGCGACGGCGGTGATCGCCGCCAGCGGGGGCGGGCGCCCGTCCAGCGCGGTCCCCACCCAGGTGGCTGCCAACCAGCCGCCTGCCACCCAGGACGCGACCAGGACCACCACGTACGACCACCGGGTCCCGGACATCACGCCCCCCTGCCCGTACGACCGGGCCCGGCGAAGCTTGCACCAGACCGCGTCACGTTGCGATCCCGCCCGGCGAAAGTGCTGGAAAGTCGCTGTTCGTTCGCGATGTAACGCTCCCGTAATGCCCGGGAGTTCCCCTGGTCGGGGGCGAGCGGTACAGTTCGATCGTCAACGCCACCCGGAGCCACCATGACCCACCACGAATCGTCCGCCGCGCCCTGGGATCGTACCAACGAGCGCGGAAGCTATGCCGTCCTCTCGGGGGTGCTCATCGCGTCTCTCGTCGGGCTGGCCGCGTTCTCCGTCGACATCTCGCTCATCACGATGGCCGAGCTGCAGGTGCAGGCCACGGCCGACGCCGCGTCCCACGCCGCGCTCGTCCGGTACCGCACCAGCGCCGGGAACCAGGCCCAGGGCATCGCCGCCGCGAACTGGATCGTCGGCAAGGACAAGGTCGCGATGGGCATCGCGAACGTGGACAACGTGACCTTCGGTCGGTGGAACTACACCGCCAAAGCGTTCGCTCCGGCGGCCACGCAGATCAACGCGGCCCAGGCCACGGTCTCCCGCCGGGCGGCCAACAGCAACGCCGTCGAGCTGCTCCTGGCACCCATCCTCGGCATCAACCAGTACGACGTGAGCGCCACGTCCGTCACCGCCGAGCAGCTGCGCGCGATGATGCTGGTGATGGACATGTCCTGCTCCATGATGACGGGCAACATCGGCCAGGCGAACTCGCCCGTGAACGTCGGCCGCGTGGCCAACATCGGGTTCCTCGACTACCTCATCGCCAACCCCTCGATCGGCGACCAGCTCGGGCTGTCGATGTTCGCGCAGTGGGCGAACCGCACGCCCACGAGCACGGCGCCCGCAGGCACGCGCGTCAACACGAACTACCCCACGCGGGTGGCCGACCCGCCGTGGCTCCCGCTCTCCTTGCTCGAGACGCAGCAGGCGCTCGTGCGCCAGCGCATCAACGGCATCTGCGACACCCAGGTCTCCGCAGCCACCTTGTGCGTCCCGGGCGCGCCCCACCCCGTCTCTGGTACCATCGGCAACACCACCAACCCTGGCCCGGCCATGTTCCAGGCCGTGAACGAGCTGACGAACACCGCCAAGGTCAACGCCACCTACTTCAAGGGGATGTTGTTCTTCTCCGACGGCTGGCCCAACGCCGGCCTCGGCGCAGCGGGCGGGACCCAGGCGGCCAACCTCGCGTGGACCAACGACATCTACGTGTGGACCATCCTGTTCGCCAACGGCGGCGGCTCCCCGGCCTACATGACCAGCCTCGTGCGCGGCGCGCCCCTCGCGTTCTCGCAGACCAGCGGGAACGTGGCGGACATGCCCGCGATGTACCAGGCCGTCGCCAAGTCCCTGCCCACCGCGCTCGTGTACTGAGGTCACCATGCGACACGTCCTTCGTCGGATCCGGAAGTTGCAAGGTCCTCGGCGCGGCGCGAACGCGATCGAGTTCGCGCTCACCCTGCCGGTGTTCGTGGCGCTCGTCATGGGCATCATCGACTACGGCTACCTGTTCTCGCTGCAGTCGGGGCTCGACGCAGCGGTCTCGCTCGCCTGCCGCGAGGGGTCCAAGATCGACCCCGCCGCCGCCAATCCCATCGGCGTCGCGCAGGCCGAGCTGAACACGCGCTCTGCCTACTTCTGCAACGGGCAGTGCTCCACCCTCACCGCCACCGACCTCGCGACCGGGCAGTGGGCGATCCCCAACCGGACCATCGAGTGCCGGGCGGTGATGCCCAACCCGCCCCAGCTCGTCGGCCTCGTGCCTTACCCCTCTGCCATCCAGTCGGTCTCCTACTACCGGCTCGAGTGGCAGCGGCCCTCCACCAACTGACCGGGTGCACCCATGAACTCTCTTCGTCGTATCGCCGGGAAGAGCCGCGGGTCCGCGGCCATCGAATTCGCGCTCGTGATGCCGCTGCTCTTCATGTTGTTGTCTGCGGTCGTCGACTGGGGCCACTACATGAGCGTGCGGGTGTCCATCGCGCGCGCCACCATGGACGGCGCCCGGGCCGGGGCCGCTTCGCGTGACGACCTCTCCACCGCCGGGAACGAGGTGCAGATCGCCGCGAACGCTCGGACGCTCGCGGTGTTGCAGGGCATGGGGCGGGCGTGTGGTGGTGGCTGCAACGTGACTGCGGTCGCGTGCGCGGCGGGGCAGGCCGCGCCTGCCGACTGCCAGTCTCCGCCGATCCCGACCGTGGTGGTCACGGTGACCTACCCGTACACCCCGTTCTTCGGGTTCGTGCCCACACCCGGGAACTTCCGCGAGCAGTTCATGATGGCCCAGCAGAGCGGCGCCGCCGTCAACTGAGCGCCCTCGACGCTGTCCGGCCGCGGCCGGACAGTGGTACGCTGTCTTTCGAGTCTCCTCGGAGGGCAAGATGTGGTGGACCCTGGCGGCGTGTCTGACCGATCCCCTGGCGAGCGTGGGTCTGGACCCCGCCGCCAGCGTGCCGATCGAGGCTCCGCCCCCCGAACCGGCCGCGCTCGAGATCCCGACCACGCCACCCATGGACGGCGCGAAGATCACGGGAGAAGGGGCTCCGACGGACGAGGCCGGCAGTTCCGGCGCAGGTGGAGCCGTGGTCGCCGGGGAGGATGCGCCCCCGCCCAAGCCGCCGTCCGAGTACAACCCGATCTCGATCCCCCAGGGGCCGCGGCAGAGCGGCGGCGTGAAGTGGGAGGGCGTGAGCACGCGGGGGTCGAACGCGCCTGTCCGCGAGGCGAACGGCTCCGCGGAGTACGAGCAGAACTTCGGCAAGTAGGGAGCGGGCAGGTCGGTCCTCCCCGATCGGGGGGTTCGTGGGCTGTCGGCGGTGCCTACCCTCCTGCACACGGAGGATGTCCCATGGCCGACGCCCGCACCTCGTACACGCTCCCCGCCGACCTCTCCACGCTGCTCCCGGTGCTTCCGTTGCGCCGGGGGGTCCTGCTGCCCGGCGCGATCGCGCCGTTCATGGTCGGGCGGGCCTCGTCGCTCGCGGCCGTGCGCGCCGCCCGCCAGGGCTGGCTCCTCGTCGCCGCCCAGCGCGAGTCCAGCGGCGACGCCGAGCCCGCGCAGCTCCTGCCCACCGCCGTCGTCGCGCGGATCCTGGAGCGCCACCCGAACGGCGACGCCGAGCGGGTCGTGCTGCAGGGCATCGCGCGCGTCACCCTGGACACGTTCCCGCAGACCTCGCCGCACCTCGAGGCGCGCTGGAGCGCGATCCCGCAGGTCTGGCCCGAGACCACCGAGGCGCTCGGGATCCGCGACGCGTTCCGCGATCAGCTCGCCCAGGCCGAGGTCGTGCTCGGGGGCCCGGAGAGCGTGCAGGTGCTGAGCGCGCTGCCGCCCTGGGTGATGGCGGACGCCGCGGCTGCAGGCCTCGAGGGCCTGACGCCCGAGTGGCACAAGGAGATCCTCACCACCCACGACCCGGTCGCTCGCACGGAGCGGGTGATGGTGGCGCTCGTGCGGGCCCGCGAGGTCCTCGCGGCCCGGCTGGCGGTGCGTGATCGCGTCCAGAACGCCACGCGCGACCAGCAGCGCGAGTTCCTGCTGCGCCAGCAGCTCAAGGCGATCCACGAGGAGCTCGGTGAAGGAGGGGACGAGCAGGACGAGCTGGCCCGGCTCCGCGAGCGGTTGGACGCTGCCGGCGCGCCCCCCGAGGTGCGGGAGGTCACCGACCGTGAGCTCAAGCGCCTCGCGCGCCTGTCCGGCAGCTCACCGGAGCGCTCCGTCGCGCTCGACTGGCTCGAGTGGATCGCGGACCTGCCCTGGTCCAAACACAGCGGCGTCGATGTCGACCTGTCGGCGCTGGAGGCCGCGCTCGACCGCAGCCACCACGGCCTCGCCGACGTGAAGCGGCAGGTCGTGGAGCACCTGGCGGTCAAGAAGCTCTCCGGCACCGGCCGCGCGGACGTGTTGCTCCTCGTGGGGCCTCCGGGCGTAGGCAAGACGAGCATCGGCCAGGCGATCGCCGAGGCCACCCAGCGCAAGCTCGTGCGGGTGGCGCTGGGCGGCGTCCGGGACGAAGCCGAGCTCCGTGGTCACCGGCGCACGTACATCGGCGCGCGTCCGGGGCGGCTCGTCGAGGGCCTGCGCCGCGCGGGGACCCAGGATCCCGTCATCCTGCTCGACGAGGTCGACAAGCTCGGCACCGGGACCTGGGGTGACCCGGCGGCGGCCCTGCTCGAGATCCTCGACCCCGAGCAGAACCACGCCTTCGTCGACCGCTACCTCGAGGTGCCGTTCGATCTGTCGAAGGCGCTGTTCGTGGCGACCGCCAACGACCTCTCCTCGATCCCGGGCCCCCTCCGCGACCGCATGACGATCATCGAGCTGCCCGGGTACGCGCTGGCCCAGAAGCAGGCCATCGCGCGGGATCACCTGCTGGCGACCGTCGCCAAGAACGCAGGCCTCGAAGCCGACGCGGTCGAGGTCTCTGACGAGACGCTGCGGGAGCTGATCTCCGGGTGGACTCGCGAGGCCGGGGTCCGCGAGCTGCAGCGGGTGCTCGGCAAGCTGTACCGCTCGGCCGCGGTCGAGAAGGCGCGCGGGACGTGGCAACCGCCGATGGTGGTCACGACCGAGCGTCTCCCGGAGCTGCTCGGCCGCCGCAAGTTCCACGAGGAGGAGCGCGAGATCACGTCCCGACCCGGCATCGCGCGCGGCCTCGCGTGGACGCCGGTGGGCGGAGACGTGTTGTACGTCGAGGCCTCCACCTTCCCCGGGCGCGGCGCGCTCGTGCTCACCGGGCAGCTCGGGGACGTGATGAAGGAGTCGGCGCGGGCGGCGCTCACGTACGTGTTATCCCACGCCGAGGAGCTCGGGATCCCGCACGACGTGATGTCGACCCACGACATCCACGTCCACGTGCCCGCAGGCGGCGTGCCCAAGGACGGCCCCTCCGCTGGCGTGACCATGTTCACCGTGCTCGCGTCGCTGTTGTCGGGGCGGCCCGTGCGCGACGACGTGGCGATGACGGGGGAGGCGACGCTGCGCGGCCGGGTGCTCCCGGTCGGCGGCATCGTGAGCAAGGTGCTCGCCGCCCACCGCCACGGCGTGAAGCGCGTGATCCTGCCCCACCGCAACGGCGCGGACCTGGACGAGCTGCCGCCCGAGGTGCGCGACGCGCTCGACATCGTGCTGGTCGACCACATGGAGGAGGTGCTCCGCGCGGCGCTCGTCAGCGACCAGCCTGCGGCTGCCGCCGTCGCCGCGTGAGTTAGGGCGCGGGGGTGCGTGGCACGAACCCCCGCTTCTCCATCGCGCCGATGATGGACCACTCGGATCGACACTTCCGGTGGTTCATCCGGCAGATCACCCGCCGCTCGCTCATCTACAGCGAGATGGTGGTGATGCATGCGGTGCTGCACGGGGACCGGGCGCGGCTCCTCGGGTTCGACCCGGCCGAGAAGCCCGTGGCGCTGCAGCTCGGAGGCGACGACCCCGACAAGCTCGCCACCTGCGCGCGCATCGCCGAGGACCTCGGCTGGGACGAGGTGAACCTCAACGTCGGGTGCCCGTCGGATCGCGTGCGAGCAGGGTGTTTCGGGGCCGCGCTGATGGCGTTCCCCGACCGCGTCGCCGACTGCGTCGCCGCGATGCGCGCGGCGGTGTCCATCCCCGTCACGGTGAAGCACCGCATCGGGATCGACGACGCCGACCGCTACGAGGACCTCGTCCGCTTCGTGACCACCGTCGCCGCCGCCGGCACCGACCGGTTCACCGTCCACGCGCGCAAGGCGGTCCTGGGCGGGCTGTCGCCCAAGGAGAACCGCGAGATCCCTCCGCTGCGGCCCCACGACGTGTACCAGCTCAAGCGGGAGTTTCCGCACCTGTCGATCGAGCTCAACGGCGGTGTCCGCGCCACCGAGGCCGCGCTCGAGCACCTGGGGCACGTGGACGCGGTCATGGTGGGCCGCGCTGCCTACGAGACGCCGTGGGTGCTGGCCGACGTGGACGCGCGCGTGTTCGGGGACAACACGCCCGCGCCGTCGCGCGAGGAGGTCGTGGGCCGCGTCGCCGAGTACCTGCGCGAACACCTCGCCGCCGACCCGCGGTTCCAGCCCCGGTGGATGGTCCGCCACCTGGTGCCGCTCTACGCAGGCTTGCCCGGTGGGGCCCGCTGGCGGCGGGTCCTCTCCGAGGACCAGGGCCCCGACGCCCTGACCGCCGCGCTCGCGGTCGTCAGTCGCCCGCGCCCTTGAACTTGTCCTCTTCGTCGCGGAACAGGAAGTTGAACGTGGTGAGCGAGCCGTAGCAGCGGGTGAGGTAGGCCTGCAGCTCTGCCTTGTCCTCGACCGACAGGTTCGGGTGGTTGTTGAGCTTCTGCTCCATCACCCGCAGCTTCTCGCGGATCCCCGTGACCTTCTTGAAGAAGACGGCGGCCTCGACCTCCTTCACCGTGCGGCCCTCGCCGTCGCGGAAGTAGACGAGGCCCTGCGCCATGCGCCGCGCGATCGGCACCGCGCCGCTGTCGTCGCGCTCGGCGAGGCCCTGACGGACCGCCTCCAGGACCAGCTCGTACAAGGCTTCGGATTCCACGTTCACCCCCACACCATGGCGCCGCCGGGAAGGAAATACACGATCGTCATCCGCCCGCCGGTGACGGTGGGCACGTGGCGGGAGCCCGCGCCGGCCACGACCCAGCCTTCGGGCTCGCCCTGGAAGCGCGGGTCGCCTTCGGTGGCGAAACACAACGACACCTCGCCGTTCGGGTGCGTGTGGGGCGCGCCGGCACCGGACATGTCCACCGCGTCGAGGCTCATCCCGGCCAGCGCCTCCGACGGCTTCGCGACGCGCCCGAACGACAGGGTCTCCGTGGCGCGCTTCGGGGTGAGCCAGCCCTCCGCGAGCGCGGCTGCGAGCAGCGCGCGGGCCTCCCCGAGGGTCGCGACCGGGAACTCGCGGTTCAGGGTGGCTTGCGCCTCCGCCGGCGCGGACAGGTCGAGGGCGTGGATCCGCTGCGCGAACGGCGCGAGGGCGGCGACGAGCTGGTCGGCGGTGGGCATGGCTCCTCCGGAGCGCGGGTTATCCCGCCCCGGGAGCGCAGGGATGACCCCACCCCGGGACGAGGCCGAGCTCGCGCGCCGCGTGGACGACCTGGCGGGGCGGACGCTGCGCGAGGTGGCCGAGGCTGCGCGCCTGCGCGTGCCGACCGGACCCGGCGCCGCGACCAAGGGGTGGGCCGGCCAGCTCCTCGAGGTGGTGTTGGGGGCCACCGCCGGCAGCCGCGCCGAACCCGACTTCCCGGGGCTCGGGATCGAGCTCAAGACCGTCCCGGTCGACGAGCGGGGACGGCCGCGCGAGTCCACGTTCGTGTGTGTCGCGCCGCTCGACGCCGCGCAGCTCGGCGCCTGGGAGGAGAGCTGGGTGCGCCGCAAGCTGTCGCGCGTGTTGTGGGTGCCGCTGGTGGTCGCCGATCCGCTGCCGGACACGCTGATCGGCGGTGGTCGCCTCTGGTCTCCCACCCCCGAGGACGACGCGCAGCTGCGCGCCGACTTCGACGAGCTGCGGTCCCTGCTCGCCGAAGGCGCCCTGGCCCGGCTCGACGCGCGCGTGGGGACCGCGCTCCAGCTGCGCCCCAAGGCCGCCGACAACACGCCCACCGCGTGGGCCCAGGACGAAGACGGGGACTGGGTCCGCACCGTGCCCCGCGGCTTCTACCTGCGGACCTCGTTCACCTCGCGCATGCTCTGCGCCTGAGGAGGCTCCGTGCGGTTTCGTGACCTCGGCTTCGGGCTCGGCCGCCTCCCTCCCGGGCCGCTCAACGCCCTCACCGACGTGCCCGGGGTGCGGGTCGGGCACACCACGCTGATCCGCGGTGACGGTCCCCTGCGAACCGGCGATGGCCCCGTCCGCACCGGCGTCACCGCGATCCACCCCCACGCGGGCTCTGCGTTCCGCGACACCGTGCCGGCGGCCATCCAGATCCTCAACGGGGCCGGCGAGATCACCGGGCGCTCGCAGATCGACGAGTACGGCGCCCTCGAATCGCCGATCCTGCTCACGAACACGCTGTCCGTCGGGGCGGTGCACCGGGCGGCCGTCGAGTGGGCCTGCGCCCGCGAGGCCATGACCGACGACTTCGTGTTGCCCGTGGTCGCCGAGACCTACGACGGCTTCCTCAACGACATCGTGGGCCAGCACGTCCAGCACGAGGATGTGCTCCGGGCGCTCGAAGGCGCCACCACCGGGCCCGTGGCCGAAGGCAACGTGGGCGGCGGCACCGGCATGGCGCTGTTCCAGTTCAAGGGTGGCATCGGCACGGCGTCGCGGGTGGTGGAGCTGGACGGCGCGCGCCACACCGTGGGCGTGCTGGTCCAGGCGAACTTCGGGCGGCGGCACCTGCTCCGCGTCGACGGGGTCCCCGTCGGAGAGCGCATTCCCGACCTGCTCCCCGTGCGCGGCGTCACCCCCGAGCCCCGGCGGGAGGGCTCGATCGTCGTGGTGATCGCGACCGACGCCCCGCTCTCCGACCGCCAGCTCGCGCGCCTCTGCCGGCGGGGGATGTTGGGCCTGGCGCGCACCGGCGCCATCGCGGCGCACGGCTCGGGGGACCTGTTCCTGGCGTTCTCCAACGCGCCGGACGGGCTGATCCCGCGCCGCGGACCCCACACCGGCCCCACCACCGTGGACCCCTGGCTGCGGGCGCCCCGCCTGCACGACGCTCGCATCGACCCGCTGTTCGAGGGCGTGATCGAGGCGACGGAGGAGGCGATCCTCAACGTCCTGGTGGCGGCGGAGACGATGGTCGGCCGCGACGGGAACACGTTGTACGGCGCGCCCCACGACCGGCTGGCGGAGCTCCTCCGCGCAGCTGGCCGGCGCTGAAGTGGCGTCACCACCGCTGTCGTCGCGCTCTCGCCTGGGGCTGGGCGCCGGGATCGGCCACGAGGTGGCGGGTCCCGTCGGGGTCGTCGCGCCAGGCCACGCCGAACCAGTGGAGCGCAGCGCCGTAGTCGAGCGGACCGGTCCCGGCGTCCTGGGCGATCCAGGTGGGGAGCGGCTCGCCGGCGACCGCTTCGGCCGCTGCGTGCCAGGCCTCGAGCGTGACGGGCTCGGGAGCGATGGCCACCGCGTCCCGCAGCCGGCGGGTGTCACCGGTGCAGCGGCGCACCTCCGCGTCGAGCAACCAGGCCGACAGCAGCGCGCGGGACGCCGGCTCGGTCGCGGTGGTGCCAGCGTGCCCCAGCGCCGCGGTGGCGCGCTCCGGAGGATCCCCGGTCGAAGCCGCCACGGCGTCGAGGTAGCGGCGCGCCCCGTCGAGGTGGACAGCGGTGCCCGCGTCGGCCGCTTGCGGCCAGGCGAGCGGAACGTCGGGAGCAGGAGCACAACCGAGCCAGAGCCACCACATCCGGGCGCTTCTCCGAGTGACGGCGGCCGTCGTGTCGGGGCATTCTATCTGCTCGCGCGGAGTACGGAATGCGGATCGTCGGCATGGTGGTCCTGGGTTCGGTGATCGGTTGCACGCCTGAGCCGGCGGGGCCCTGCACGGACTTCGAGCAGGTGTACGCCTGGGTCGACGCCGACGGCGACGGCTACGGCTCGGAAGAGCCGGTGGGCTGGGTGTGCACCCTCGAGGCCGGCATGATCGACAACCGCGCCGACTGCGACGACGCGTCGGAGGCGGTGCACCCCTCGGCCGAGGAGGCGTGCGACGCTCTCGACAACGACTGCAACGGGCGCGTGGACGAGGGCAACGCCTTCGTGCCGTGGTACCCCGACGACGATGGCGACGGCTACGGCGTGACGCTCGACGCCGTGCTCGCGTGTGTCTCGCCCGGCGACGGGTACGTCCGGACCGGCGACGACTGCGACGACGCGTTCGACAACGTGAACCCGCTCGCGATCGAGGTTTGCGACGCTGGTCTCGACAACGACTGCGACGGGCTCGCGGACGACGACGACCCCGGGGTCGATCCCACCACCCAGGTCCGCTGGTACTTCGACGGCGACGGCGACCTGTTCGGCGACGACGAGCTGTTCCAGGACTTCTGCAACCCGCCCACGGGCGTGCCGGCGGTGGACCAGGGCGGGGACTGCGACGACGCGCGGCCCAGCATCAACCCCGATCGCACCGAGGTCTGCAACGAGCGCGACGACGACTGTGACGGCCTCGAAGACGACGCCGACCCGTCGATCGATCCGACCACGCAGAACACGTACTACGCCGACGTCGACGGCGACGGCTTCGGGAACCCGCTGGCGGCCGCGCTCGCCTGCGAGCCCACCCCCGGCATCGGGGTCGACAACGACAACGATTGCGACGACACCAACCCCGCCGCGAACGTGGTGCAGGACTGGTTCGTCGACACCGACGGCGACGGCGCGGGCGACGGGCCCTCGGTCACCACCTCGTGCCTCGACCCCGGCGGCGGGCTCGTCCCCGAGCGCAACGGCGTGGACTGCGAGCCGTTCGACCCGCAGATCTACCCCGACGCCCGCGACATCTGCGGGGACGGCGTGGACCAGAACTGCAGCGGCTCCGACCTCGCCTGCGCGACGTGGATGTACACGATCAACGAGTACAGCAACACAGTCGAACGCGTGGACGTGGACACGCTCAACTTCGAGGTCATCGGGCCGCTCGGCGTGGCCTTCGACTTCGGTGACCTCGCCTACGACCAGGACTCCGGCACGCTGTACATGGTGGACGGCCGCGGTGCCGAGGGCCTGTACACCGTGGACCTGGCCACCGGGGCTGCCACGCTGGTCGGCATCCACGGCGTCACGGACCTGTTCGGCCTGACCGTGGACACCAGCACCGGCCGGCTCTACGGCGCCAGCTTCGGCGGCGGCGGATACGGCGGGGCGGGCGCCTTCTTCGAGCTCGACACCAACTCTGGGGCGGCCACGTACATCGGCAACCCCGGCGTGGGACTCGACAGCCTCACCTATGATGCCGATCGCGACCTGATCATCGGGATGGAGGCCGGCCCCGGGAGGTTCTACTCGATCAACCCGGCCACTGGCGCCGGCACGCTGCTCGGCGGTTCCTTGTTCGTGAACAACGGCGGGATGGCCTGGGATCCGCTGGACGACGACTACTGGTTGATCGACTGGAGCGGCCGCCTGTACCGGTACGAACCGACGAACGTCGCGGTCCAGAACATCGTGTTGTCGTACCTCTCCTCGTACGCGGGGCTGGCGTACGTCGAGGATCCGCCGTTCTAGGAGCCTGTGGGGCGGCCTCGCCCCGCGGCTCCTCCCCAGCCCATGCCCGTGCCCGTGCCCCCCCGAGCGGCTGGCGATGCGGACAGATCTGGTCTTTCACGCTGGTACGTGGGAGGACGGAGGGAGAGATGGGACGGAGCGTTCGGTTCGACTGCCAGCGGCTGGAGGTGTTCGGTCACGCGGTCCAGGCGGTGGCAGTGATCGACGAGCTGGCGGAGGAGCTTCCCGAGGGTCGCGGGTACATCCGCGACCAGTTGCGGCGAGCGGCGAACTCAATCGCGCTCAACATCGCGGAGGGGGCGGGTGAGTTCGTCCCGGCTGAGAAGGCGCGGTTCTACCGGATGGCGAAGCGGTCGGCGACGGAGTGCGCGGGCCAGATCCTTGTCTGCGAGCGGCTCGGGCTGGCGGAACCGCCACGGATCGACGCATCGCTCGACCTGCTGCAGCGCGTGATCGCAATGTTGGTGACGTTGGTACAGGGCCAGGGCGAGCGCGTTCGGGCTGGGGTCGACGGCGGTGGCCACGCGTGATGGCCTTCCGCGGAACCCGTGTTCGGCTCTGGCTGTACGAGCAAGACCGAGGATACCTCGACCTGTCTACAGTCACCCGGCAGCCACCGGTGGTGGTGGTCCGGGACGGGCAGGGGCAGGGGCACAGGCAGGGGCAGGGGAGGAGCCCTGGCACGAGACCGCTGCGCGGCCTGCGCGCCACGGTCTCCTAGGCTAGCGGCTCATCGCGAGGTACAGGTTCACCGCCACCACCGAGCCGATCGCGCCGAAGATGTCGGCGACGATGCCGGCGGCCATCGCGTGGCGCACGTTCTTGATGCCCACCGCGCCGAAGTACACAGCCAGCACGTAGAACGTCGTCTCCGTCGAGCCCTGCAGCGTGGACACCAGGTACCCGAGGTACGAGTCGGGGCCGTGGTCCTTGAGGATCGACATCATCAGCGCGTTCGCGCCCGAGCCCGAGAACGGGCGGAGCAGCGCCATGGGCAGGGCCTCCGCCGGCATGCCGAACGGCTCGGTGATCGGGCCCACCACCCGCGAGAACAGCGTGATGGCGCCTGCACCGCGCAACATGCCCACCGCGCCCAGGATGGCCACCAGGTACGGGATGATGCGCACCGAGGTCTCCCAGCCCTCGCGGGCGCCCTCCACGAACACCTCGTACACGGGCACCCGCTTGATCGCGCCCCAGCTCAGGAAGCCGAGCACGAGCAGCGGCAGGATCCACGGCCCCAGCACCTTCCCGTAGAACAGGTTCGCGAACAGGAAGGTGAACAGGACCCCGAACACCGCGGCCGACACCCACAGCGGGTAGGACTCGGTACCCTCTCCCTCGGCCACCACGTGGTCGACCACCGGGGTCCCCGTGCTGCCCGACCAGCGCTCCATCACCTTGGCGAACGCTACCGCGGTGACGGTCGAGCACATCGTGGCGAACAGGGTCGTCGGGATGATCGCCTCGGCGTCGGCCGACCCGAAGGTCTTGCGCACCGCCACGACGCCCGTCGCCAGCAGGGTCACCCCCGACGTGTTGATCGCCAGGAACAGGCACATCGCGTTGGTGGCCGTGCCCTTCACCGGGTTGAGGCGCTCGAGCTCGGCCATGGCCTTGAGGCCGAACGGCGTGGCCGCGTTGCCGAGCCCCAGCATGTTCGCCGCGATGTTCAGGATCATCGCCGACATTGCGGGGTGGTTGGGCGGGACCTCCGGGAACATCGGCACCATGATCGGCCGCACGAGCTTCGAGACGACGGCGAGGCCCCCGGCGCGCTCCATCACCTTCATGAGCCCGAGGAAGAAGCTCATGGCGCCCACCAGCGGCAGGACCACGTCGAGGACGGCCTTCTTCACGCTGTCGAACAGGCCGTTGATCGCGGCCTCGAGCGGTCCCTGCAGCTCCCCCTCCGCAGGTGGCAGCAGGTCGAAGAACCCCAGGACCGCGGGGTCGAGGTCGGCGCGAAGCTCGAACACCACCTGCCGCACGCCGGCGAACGCGACCGCGATGGCCACCATCCAGTAGAACACGCGGTTCACGAGGCCTCCTGCCCGAGCGTCGCCAGGAACGTGTCGATCGCCGCCGACACGGCAGCGTCTTCGTCGTCCTGGGTGCGGCCGGTGGCGCGGGTGTGGGCGCGCGTCACCTGCAGCGAGTGGTCACCCGTCGGGACGACGTGGACCGTGGTCCGGGCCGCCGAGCCAGCCAGCACTGCGGTGAGGTCGTCGAGCGGCGCCTTGTCGTCCCGCGTGCCCTGGACGAACAGCGTCGGGGTGCGGAGCTGGCGCAGGACCTCGTCGCGCCGCGCGCCCGTGGGGGAAAGAAGGGGGTAGCCGAAGCAGATCAGCCCCGCGACGGGCTCCTCGAGCGCCAGGTGGCACCCGATGCGCCCGCCCATGGACTTGCCGGCGAGCACCACCGGACGCTCCGGGTGGGCTTCCCGGGCGGCCGTGAGCGCTTCGCGGTGGGTCTCGAGGAGCACATCGTGCCGATCGGGGCGCTTTCGGCCCTGGGCGAGGTACCGCCAGTCGAACGGCCACACCACCCCTGCCGCAGCGAGCCGGCGGGCCCACGCCGCCATCCAGGGTGCGGACTGCGCCTGGCCGGCCCCGGTCGCGAACACGATGACCGGCCCCGGCGTCACCGCTGGGCTACGCGCGGCGGGCGCAGGCGGCGCACGAGGATCTCGACCTCGGTCCGGGCGTCCCCTCCGCGCGCGATCGCCTGGTGGACGCGGGCGAAGCCGTACTCGGTGGCGGCCACGTCCAGGGGATCGCGCTCCGTGCGCAGCCGCGGCTCGACGGTGGACTCGAACTCGGCGCGCGCGGCGGCCAGGGCGGTCAGCGCCTGGGTGCGATCCTGCACCTCGACCGTGGCGCGCAAGGCGTCGGAGACGGAGGACAACGCGTCGTCGAGGGGCACCGACGGCGCTTCGGGCGCCGACGCGCAGGCGACGAGGATCAACCACATGTTCGCACCGGGGGGAGGGGCGCTCGGGGAAGAGCGCCGCGGGGATCCCGAGCATAACGCGAGGTGCCCCCGGCGGGAAGCGCTCAGCGCTGCGAGCTCGACAGGTTCAGCTCCGCGTCCACCGTGATCTCGCAGCCGTCGGGCTCCACGGGCTCGCCTTCGAACGTGTACCGGCACCGCGGGCTCACCTCCACGTCCACCGCGACGAGCGTGGTGAGTACGCCGTCGAGCCCGTTGTCCACGACCTCGCGGAGCTCGCTCAACGTGAAGCGACAGGGGGCCTCGTCCACCACCACCTCTTCGACGTCCCAGGTGAGGGTGTTGCCGTCGACCGTGCCCACCACGCCTTGCCCTTCACACGCGTCGAGGTCGAACTCTCCGTCCACGAGGGGGCAATCGAGCATCTCGACCGTCTCGAGGGCGTCGTCGGTCTCGTACGCGAACCCGGCCCCTTCGTCGAAGTTGCGGACCACCGCGTCCAGCACGGGCGCGGCGTCGTCGCAGCCCTCCGAGGTCACCGTGGCCGCGTCGATCACCCAGGCGACGGTCTCGCCGGGGTACGGCGACTTCCCGCGGACGGAGCAAGCGAGGGAGGCCACACCCACCACGAGCAACACGAACATCCGGGGCTTCATTCGACCTCCCGCCCCATCCTATCGGACCTGTCACTCGCGTGGGGTCCAGGGTTCGGTCTCGCCGCGGGCGGGTCGCGCGCCGCGCGGTCCCAGGGGCAGGTCCTCTCCACCGGGTGCGCCCGCCCGCCAGGCCTCGAGCCCGAGCGCGATCCCTGCGGCAGCGTCGCGCTGGAAGGCCGCGGTCTGGAGGCGAGCGGCGTCCACCGCGTCGTCGTGGAACCCCATCTCGAGGAGCACGGCCGGCAGCGTGTTGTGGATGGGCGACACCTCGGAGTAGTCACCCATGCGCGTGCCCCGGGTCTCGTACGCCGGGTCGTTCGCGTGGACCGAGGTGTACACACCGTCCTCGAGGAGCGCCGCCAGGCGACGGCTCTCCGGGTCGGTGCTGGTGGGCGGCGTGGAGTCGACGCCGTAGAACACGGTGAGGCCGCGCGCCCGACCCACCGGGCTCGCGTTGGTGTGGATCGACAGGTACGCGGCCTCTTCGTCGCGCGGGTGGACGGCGCTCGACCACCAGGAGCGCAGCCGCATGTCGCTCACGGTGGCGCCGCACTCGTACTGCGCGAGGTTCGCAGGGTCTCCGAGGCGCTCGAGCTGGTGGGCCATCGCCACCTCGAAGTACGGCAGGCTGCGGACCTCGAGGGACCACGGCAACACGAGGTGGGTGGTGCCCCCACCGAGCCGCACCGCGTCGGCTGCGACCCGCCCCTCTCCCGAGCCCGAAAGGACCACCTCGACCTCGGTGCCGCCCTCCACGCACCCGTCGAACAGCGGCCACCAGTGCCCCCCGTGTTCGCGCTGGTCGACCACCACCTCGCGGCCCTGGTCCCCGACCGTGGTGGTGAAGGTGGCGCGGGGATCCTGGTCGGGCGCCTGGCCCCACTGGCCGTACAGGTACCAGTGCCCGGTCTCGGGGACGGTGAGGCGCCAGACCGCGCGGCCTCCGGGGAGCAGGCGCGTCTGTTGGCCCGCCGAAGCCCCGGGCTGGGGCACCA
>JBIKWC010000130.1:0-18649 GCA_044356535.1 Myxococcota bacterium | reverse complement strand
GCCGGAGCCTGGCGAGGCTGCGCGCCACGATGTCGACGCGGAGCACCATCCCAGCGCCTCCGCCGTACGGGGCGTCGTCGACAGCGCGGTGGCGGCCCGTTGCCACGTCGCGGAGATCGTGGACCCCGATCAACAGGCGACCGTCGGTGACCGCGCGCCCGAGGATCGAGCCCCCGAGGGGTCCGCGAACGAGATCCGGGTGCAGGGTGACGACGTCGAACCGCACCTCAGCCCCGCTCGTCGGCGTCGTCCTCGTCGAGGGCGCCGGCGCGCAGCACGACCCGACCGGGAACCGCGGACACGACGAAGTCCGCCGCGAGCGGCACGAGCGCAGGCTCCCGCCGGCCGGCGGCGATCTCGAGGATCGCGACGGGGCCGCTCGGGAACACGGAGAGCACGCGGCCCACCACGGCACCGTCGAGCTCGACCTCGGCGCCCTCGAGCTGCCACACGTACAGCTCGTCTTCCTCCGCTGCGGGGAGGTCTGCCTTGCGCGCGAAGACCCGCCACCCACCCAGGGCGCGCGCGCCGTCCTCGGTGTCGAGGCCGGCGATGCGGCCGAGCACGCGCTTCCCGGCGCCGGGACGGGCGGACAACCGCGCATCCCGGAACGTGCCGTCGGGCGACACGAGGCGCACGGGGCTGGAACCGCCGAACAGGTGGGACTCGGGGTTGTCCAGGTGCAGCTTCACCTCACCCCGGAACCCGAAGACGCCGACGACCTGACCGAGCTCGATCCAGTCGTCATCGAGCGGCGCAGACGGGCGACCCACTCACTCCTCGGAGGCGTCGGGCTCGGGGCGGAACGCGTCCACCAGGTCGAACGTGGCCTTGCGGCTCCCGGCCGCGGCAGACAACACGTTCCGGATGGCCCGCAGGGTGCGGCCCTTGTCGCCGTCCACGCGCTCCTTGTCGTCCGGGTGGACGACGAGCTCCATCATGATCACCGCCTCGCCCTCGACCGTCTTGAGGTTGACGGCGTCCTTGTGGCGGACGATCGGCTCGACGAGGTGCCGGACGAGCGATTCCATCAGGCGACGGCCTCGGTGCGGGCCTTGGCGATCAGGCTCTTGGCGGTGTCGGAGGGCTGGGCGCCCATGGACAGCCAGTAGTCGACGCGGCCGAGGTCGAACTTGACCTGGTGCGGAGCCTTCAGCGGGTCGTACCAGCCGAGCTGCTCGATGAACTTGCCATCGCGGGGACACCGCGAATCACAGGCGATCAGCCGGTAGAAGGGCTTCTTCTTCGCGCCGATGCGGGTCAGTCGGATCCGGACCATCTCGAGCTCTCCTCGGCCCCGTCGGTGCCGAGGGCCCCTCCTACGGGACCCCCACCCATGGGCGACGGGTCCAGGTAGCGGACCAGCGCGACCCCGTCAAGCCTCAGGGGCCCGGTGGGGGTCGCGAGACGATCCGGATCGCCACGTCCGTGTCCTGCACCGAGAGCTTCCGGAGGGTCTCGACGAACGGCCCCCCGCGATCCGCGCCCCAGCCGACCCAACGGAGATCCTGTCGCGGACCCTGCTCGGCCGGCATCGTGGGCGTGGGTCGCACCCCAGCGCTGGCAGAGCCGACGCCTGCGACGAGCACCCCGAGACCGATCACGTCGCCATCGAGGGACGACTCGAGGACGGGCTGCAGCTGCGCCACCGCGCCGAGACGGCCGCGCTCCCAGGCGGCCCGCTGGGCGATGCAGGCGGGCTTGTCGGGCACCGGCTGGGTTCCGTCGGGCGGCCTGCAGGTGAAGCGGGGGAACCGCTCTTCGACCGCGGCGCCGACCACCCCTTCGAGCTCACGGAGCGCAGGCGCGGCCTGCTCCGCCCAACGCAGGGCCTCCGCCTCGGTGGGGGGCGGCGGAGTACACGCCAGCAGCAGCGACAGCAGCACGGTGCAGCCTCAGAGCGGGATGTTGCCGTGCTTCTTGGGCGGGTTCTCGACCCGCTTGTTCTCGAGCGAGGCGAACGCGTCGCAGAGGATCCGCCGCGTGTCCTTCGGCCGGATGACGGCGTCGACGAAGCCGAGCTCCGCTGCGCGGTACGGGTTGGCGAAGGTGCGCCGGTACTCCTCGACGAGCTGCGCCTTCGTCGCCACCGGATCCGCCGCCTGCGCCATCTCCTTGCGGTACACGATGTTGACGGCGCCGTCGGGGCCCATGACGGCGATCTCGGCGGTCGGCCAGGCGAAGTTGAAGTCGGCGCGCAGGTGTTTCGAGTTCATGACGTCGTAGGCGCCGCCGTACGCCTTGCGGGTGATGACCGTGATCTTCGGGACGGTGGCCTCCGCGAACGCGTACAGCAGCTTGGCGCCGTTGCGGATGATGCCGCCGTACTCCTGCACGGTGCCGGGCAGGAAGCCGGGCACGTCGACCAGCGTGAGGATCGGGATGTTGAAGGCGTCGCAGAAGCGGACGAACCGCGCGGCCTTGATGCTGCTGTCGACGTCGAGACAGCCCGCGAGCACGATCGGCTGGTTGGCGACCACGCCCACGCTGCGGCCGTCGAGGCGCACGAAGCCCACGACGATGTTGCGTGCGAAGTCGGACTGCACCTCGAGGAACGCGCCCGCTCCGCTCTCGTCGCGATCGGCGAGGGACCGGATCGCGTCCTTGATGTCGTACGGCTTGTTGGGGTTGGTGGGGACCAGCTCCTCGAGCTCGTCGCAGCTCCGGGACGCAGGGTCCGTCGTGGGGCGGCGCGGCGCCTCCTCGAGGTTGTTCTGGGGCAGGTACGAGAGCAGGCTCCGGAGCAGGGCGACCATGCCCGCCTCGTTCGGCACCTTGAAGTGCGCCACGCCCGACTTCTGCATGTGCGTGTCGGGGCCGCCGAGCGCCTCCTTCGTGACCTCCTCGTGCGTGACCGTCTTCACGACGTCGGGGCCCGTCACGAACATGTAGGAGGTGTCGGCCACCATCGCGACGAAGTCGGTGATGGCGGGGCTGTAGACAGCGCCGCCTGCGCAGGGGCCGAGGATCGCGGAGATCTGGGGCACCACGCCCGAGGCGAGCGTGTTCCGCAGGAAGATGTCGGCGTAGCCGGCGAGGGACTCGACCCCCTCCTGGATGCGGGCGCCGCCGGAGTCGTTGAGGCCCACCACCGGAGCGCCGTTCCGCATGGCGTGGTCCATGATCTTGCAGATCTTGGCCGCGTTGGTGGCGGACAACGAGCCACCGAACACGGTGAAGTCCTGCGCGAACACGTAGACGAGGCGGCCGTCCACGCGACCGTAGCCGGCGACGACGCCGTCGCCCGGGTACCGCTGCGCCTCGAGCCCGAAGTCGCGGCACTGGTGCATGACGAAGGCGTCGATCTCGGTGAACGACCCAGCGTCCAGGAGGGCCTCGACCCGCTCGCGGGCGGTCCACTTGCCCGCGTCGTGCTGCTTGCGGATCCGATCCTCGCCGCCACCGACGCGCGCTCCCGCCTCGGCCTCCGCCAGACGCTGCAGCAGCTCCTCGCGCTCCATGGCTCCTCCGTGGCCGTCCCTACCCTCCCGGCGGGCCCGGGTCCAGGTCGGTCAGATCGCGCGCATAGAAGCGGTTGCAGCCGAAGTGGCCCGTCTGCCCCATCGGACCGTCCAGGCGCTGGAACCCGACCCGCTCGTAGAGGCGTTGGGCCGCGTCCATGCCGGTGAGCGTCTCGAGGTAGCAGGTGCGGTACCCGTAGCCTCGGGCGATCGCGAGGCACTGCCGGAGGAGCCGCTCACCGAGCCCCTTCCCGCGGGACGATGGCAGGAAGTACATCTTGCGCAGCTCGCAGACCGCGGGGTCACCGCCGGCGAGCGGGCCGACGCCGCCCCCGCCCGTCACCGTGCCCTCCGCCTCCACGACGAACCAGGCGCTGCGCGGCGCGGCGTACGCGACCGACATCGCGTCCACCTCGCGGTCGTGGATCGCGAACCCCTCTCCGGAGGCGCCGAACGCGGGCATCACGGTGCGGATGATCGAGGCGATGGCGGCGTCGTCTGCACGCGCTGCACGCCGGAACGCGCGGGGCTCGGTCGGCACCCGAGGAGCCGGCGTCGCGAGCGCCCGCTCGAACGCGCGGTGGGTCGCTGCGTCGAGGGCCACGAACCGCACGAGATCGAGGGGCCAGCCGCGCTCCCGGGCCACGCCCACCAGGATCTGCGTCGCCTCCGCCACCGGGTAGTGGTAGGCGCCGCACGACAACGCCGGCACCGCGACGGTCGATGCGCCCGTGGCCACGGCCAGCCCCAGCGACGTCCGGAGCGCCGCCGCCAACGCGACCGCAGGCGCGGGGTGCGTGCTGTACACGGGCCCCACGGCGTGCGCGACCCACGCTGCGCGCAACGCGAACCCGGGTGTGAGGCGCGCGTCCCCCGGGAGGCACCGGGCTCCGGGCGCCACCAGGGGAAGCTCCCGGCAAGCCGCCAGCAAGGCGGGACCAGCCCCGCGGTGTACTGCGCCGTCGACGCCTCCCCCGCCGAGCAACGAAGTGTTGGCGGCGTTGACGATCACGTCCAAGCGCTGCTTCGCGACATCACCGACGACGACCTCGATGTTCACGGCGCGACCTCCTCGCGGATCTGGGTCCCGCGGCCCACCCGCAACGGGGTCCCCGGAGGGAGCCCCAGCAGGCCGACCCACGCGTGGACGGTGTCTCCCCGGCGTTGCTGCACCCGGAGCTGCGGCGCCGACGGCTCGGACACCACGCGATCCGCGCCCTCGACGGGAACCCACACCACGTCGCCCCTCCGCCCGATCGCAGGCGGCAGCAAGTCGCCGCTCACCACGGTCCACGCCGGCGAGGGTGGGGGAGTCTCCTTACCGGGCGGCGCAGCCGCGACGGTGGCTCGTGCCGGCGACTCCCGGGTGACGCCTCCCGTGGTGACGGTGAACGGGCCGAGCGTGATGGGGCCGGCGCCCGTCACGCGCCAGACGATGCCCACCTTGCGCTCGTCGACGCCAACCTCCTCGGCGACGCTCCGCAGCTCGACCGGGCCCGAGGCGACTGCGCCGAACGACACCTCCGAACCGAGCTCGCCGCGCGCGTGGAGGGTCACCGTGAGCTCCGAGCCCCAGAAGGTGGTCTCCGGGACGGGGTCGGTGACGAGGTCGACCGCGTGCGCGGGAACGAAGCTGTACGCGGGGTCTCCGAGGAAGGGTGCCCAGGCCGGGTCGAGCCGCACGTCGACGGGTCGCCCGGCGCCGTCCGCCAGCGCCCGTTGGAGCTCGGAGGCGGCGTTGTCGTGTTCCCCGCGGGCCGCCAGCTCCAGGGCCAGCGCCCACCGTGCCGCAGCCAGCCCCGGCTCCCCCGCGAGCGCCGTCCGCAGGCAGGACAGGGCGCCGTCGTGGTCGCCCGCGGCGAGTGCTGCCTGCGCCTCCCACGCCGACAACACCGGGTCGGGACGCAGCGCGCTCGCCCGCTGGAACGCCGCTCGCGCCTCCTCGGCGCGCCCCGCCGAGAGCGATGCCTCCCCTTCCCTCCACGCCGCAAGGGCCTGCGCCGCCTGCGCCAGCGCGGGGTCCGGCGTCGACCGGGAGCAGGCGCCGAGCGCGACGATCAGCCACATCGGACGATCACGCCGGCGCTTCGCCCGGTGCTGGGTCCGTCCCGGCGGTGCGAGTAGAGGTCGGGGTCGCTGACCGTGCAGCGGTCCACGTGATCCACGCGCACGCCGCGCTGTTCGAGCTGGCGGCGCACGAACGCCGCGAGGTCGACGTGGGGGCGCCCCCTCGGGCCCAGCGTCGTGGCGACGGGGTGACCCGTGGCGGCCAGCCCCTCCACCACCTCGGGCCCGACCTCGAAGTGCCGAGCGGAGATGCAGGGCCCGATCGCCGCCACGAAGGACCCGGCGGGCGCGCCGGTGGCTGCGACCATCGCGTCGAGCGCAGCGTCCACGACCCCGAGCGCAGCGCCGCGCCAGCCCGCGTGGGCCACCCCGACGACCCCAGGGCCGGCGAACAACACCGGAACGCAGTCCGCCACGCGCACCGCCAACACGATCCCGCGCTCGGTGGTGAAGGAGGCGTCGGCCACACCGACGACCTCCAGGGCGCCACCGGCCGCGGTCACCCGCGCGACCTCCGCGCCGTGTACCTGGTGGAGGACGGCGACGTCGGCGTCTCCGAGGTCGGCCGAGAGCGAAGACGCGACGCGCCTCCAGTTCTCGCGGACGTTCGCGCGGTCCTCCCCGTCCCGCACGGCCAGGTTGAGGGAGGAGAACCCGCCCGTCGAGACGCCACCGCGTCTGGACGTGAAGCCGTGGTGGACACCGGCGACCGCCCCGAGCAGCGGTGCGCGATCGAGCGGCACCACACCGGGTTCGGGGTTGACTCGATCGCTCGGCACGTCCTACCCTCCCGACGACGTCGGTTCGTACCACGCGAGCGTACTCCCTGGAGCCCGAAGACATGGTGTTCTCCCTGCCAGCCCTGCTGATCGGCTGCCAACCGGATCCGTACCAGCTCGAGCTCGACCTGCACTTCCCCGAGGGAGGGGCGGACCTCGTCGAAGGCGCCGTGCTCAAGCTCGTCACGACGGACGCGGACGGGAACCGGACCGTGCTCCCGCTCGGCACCAGCGGCGGAAGCATCCAGGGGGTCCCCGCACTCCCAGAGGGCACCGCGAGCCTCGGACTGCTGGCCGAGGACCCGGGCGGCGACGAAGGCGCGGTGAACCTCGACCGAGCGCTGGCCTGGGGCGAGGTGGCCTTCGACGGCGGCCTCGGCGAGGGCGAGCAGGCCAGCGCCTCGCTCCTGGTGGCTCCGTTCGGAGACGTTCGCGAGATCGGTGCCGTAGCCCCGAACCGACGCGTTCTGGGGAGCGCCCTCGCGGTGACGCGCGACAGCCGGGTGTTCGTGTTCGGCGGCGAGACCCCGGGACGCCTCAGCATCGACAGGTCGAACGCCAAGATCTTCACGATGTCGCTCGACGGGGGGGGCACCAAGCTCGAGGACGCCGGCGCGTCGTTGCCCCTCACCGTCGGGATGGAGCCGCAGGGGCTGGGAGAGGTGCCCCGCGAGTACCGAGGGCGCGTGGGGCTGACCGCGACCCCGGTCGAGGTCGACGGCACCGAGCACATCCTCGTGGCTGGCGGCTACCCGAGCATCGACTTCCAGTTCGCGGCCACCGACGAGTTCCTGCTGTACGATCCCGTCGAGAACACGCTGAAGTCGGAGAAGATGGACACCGCTCGCGGCGCCCACGTGGCGATCCCGTTCACCAACGGGAACGTGCTGCTGTACGGCGGCTTCGTGAGCAACGCGTTCCCCACGCCGACCTTCTCGATCTGGGACGAGAAGCGGGGCGTCGAGCGCAAGACCGGCCCGCTGACGACCGGCGCCTTGCACATCGCCGGCGCGCCGCTCGGGGACGAGGTGGTGGTGTGCGGCGGCGACCTCGGCAGCGCTCCCCCCAACCAGCAGGTGTGGGAGCCCCAGGCGGGCTGTGTCCGCATCCGGGCGAACGGCGAGGTCCGGGACTTCGATCCGTTGCCGGACCCGCTGTCGAACCTCGCGATGGTCGCGCTCGGGGACGAGCTCCTGGCGACGGGGGGCTTCACCGAGCCAGCGATCGACATCATCGCTGGCGGGAGCATCACGGAGTTCGGCACGGCGCCCGGCACCAACAAGGCGTTCCTGTGGACCGAGGCCGGCGGCTGGAAGCCCGTCGGCGGCCTCAAGAAGCGCCGCTGCGGACACCAGATGGTGCCGCTGGCGGACGGCTCCGCGCTGGTGGTGGGCGGCGACGAGCGCTGCGCCGGCTTCCTGGGGGACATGGTGGCCCCGGTGAAGTGCACCGAGCGGTACGAGCCGGAAACGGAGTCGTTCACGCTGCTCGAGTGCGGCGACGCCGTGTCCGGTATCTACCCGACGGTCGGTGTGTCCCAGAGCGGCGACATCGTCGTCATGGCCGGCATGGAGTTCTCCATGACCGCCTCCTCGGTCGACGGTGCAGCCGCCATCGGCGTCTCCACCCGCGGACCCGCCGCCGACTGACTCTCAAGCGCCGTAGCGCGCCTGCACGAGGTCGAGGATCGCGGCAGGAACGAGCGCGTCGATCGGCTCACCCGCGCGCGTCCGGCGCCGGATCTCCGTGGACGAGATCGGCGGGAAGTCGATCGCGCCGGGAGGGGTCGGGTACCCGGTCCGGCCGACCAGGATGGGCGAGAACTCCCGTTCGATCGCGTCCCAGGCCTTCCACTTCGCCGTTTGCAGGACCACGTCGGCACCCACCACCAGGCGAAACCGGTGGTCGGGGAACCGGTCGCGGAGCACGCGCAGCGTGTCGATCGAGTACGACGGCACCGGCAGCTCCGACTCGATCGTACAGACGCGGATCCCCGGGAGGTCGCGCGCCACGGCCTCGCACATCGCCACGCGGTCGGCGAAGGGAGTCACGTCCTTGGCGAACGGGTGACCGAAGACCGGGACGAACCACACCTCGTCGCACCGGTCCGTCCACCGCAGCCAGGCCGCCACCATCGCGTGACCCACGTGGGGCGGGTCGAAGCTCCCGCCATAGACTGCGATCCGCACGCCGAGCCTCCCCGGAGCGCACGAGCGTACCCGGTTACCGGGAGACATGCGCCGTCGCTCCCCATCGGTCGCCCTCCTCCTGTCGCTCGGGGTCTTCACGAGCGGGCTCTGCTCGGGCGCACTCGCCGGGCGCGCCGCCGTGGCGCGGGCCCAGGACCCGTACGCGCGCCTCGACCTGTTCGCCAAGGTGTTCGCCACCATCCAGCGCGAGTACGTCGACGAGATCCCGTCCGACAAGCTCGTGGACGCCGCGATCGCCGGGATGATGAAGTCGCTGGACCCACACAGCCGCTGGCTCGACGAGGAGCAGCTCGCTGCGGTCCGCACCGACGCCACCGGAGAGACCACGGGCCTCGGCATCGAGGTGGCGCGCGCGGAGGAGGGGGTGACGATCGAGGTCGTGTTGCCCGACTCCCCAGCGGCCCTGCAGGGCCTGCAGCGCGGTGACCGCATCCTCGCGGTCGACGGCAAGCCCATCAGCGGCCTCGAGCTGCGCGAGGTGGAGAACCTGTTCTCCGGGCCGCGCGGCGAGACGGCGGTGCTCGAGGTGCTGCGCGCTGGGTGGGAGGCGCCACGCACCCTGGCGGCCCCGATGGACCTCGTGAAGCGAACCATCGTCCACGGCGAGCTGCTCCCCACGGGCGGGAAGCCCGCGATCTACGTCCACCTGGCCCAGTTCCAGGACGGCGCGGCCGACGACCTGGAAGCGGAGATCGCGCGGCGGGCGGCCGAAGCCGGGACCCTCGACGACGTTGCCGGCGTGGTGCTCGACCTCCGCGACAACCCCGGCGGGCTGCTCGACGAGGCGGTGGGGGTGGTGGATCTGTTCGTCGACGACAGCGTCGTGGTGAGCACACGGGGGCGCCCCTCGGACGAGGAGGAGGTGCACCGCGCCACGCGGGCCGGCCTGCCGGCGGACCTGCGGCTCGTCGTGTTGGTGAACGGCATGTCGGCGTCGGCCTCGGAGATCGTCGCCAGCGCCATCCAGGAGACGAAGCGCGGGGTCCTGGTGGGCGAGCGCACCTACGGCAAGGGCTCCGTCCAGCAGGTGTACGTCCACTCCGAGCAACACGCCCTCAAGCTCACCGTCGGCAAGTACTTCACCGCGTCGGGGGCACCGGTCGCCGACCGGGAGGGCCGCGTGCCCGACGTTGCCGTCCCCTACCCCGTGGCTCCCACTGCCCGCGAGGCCCTGGACAAGGAGCTCCGCGGCGTGCCCGGCCTGTCCGACACCGACCGCGAGCACCTGCTGGCGCTGCTGGCCGACCTCCCCGCCGGCAAGCCGAACCGACCGGAGATCCAGTGGGACCGCGCCGCTGTGGAGCGCCTCCCCGAGGACCCTCAGCTCCAGGCTGCGCTGGCCGCGCTCACGCGCTGAGGTCGGCTGCCGGCTCGGCGACGAGATCGTAGTCGCCCGCCTCGGTGATGCGCACGCGGAGGAACTGCCCAGGGGCCGTGCCCTCGGGTGCGTTGGCGAGGAACACCTGGCCGTCCACGTCCGGCGCCTGCGTAGGCAACCGGCCGCGCCACAACAGGTCCGACTCGGGCGAGGTGCCCTCCACGAGGATCTCGTGTTCGGTGCCGACCAGGGCCTTGAGGCGCTTGCGGGACAGGCGCTTCTGCAGGCGCATCAGCTCGCGCTGGCGCTCCTTCTTGACTTTCTCGGGGACCTGGCCCTCGAGCGTCGCCGCCGGCGTGCCGTCTTCCTGGTGGTACGTGAACACGCCCACATGATCGAACCGCTGCTGCTCGACGAAGTCGTACAACACGCGGAAGTCGGCGTCGGTCTCGCCGGGGAAGCCCACGATGAACGTGGTCCGGAACGCGAGCCCCGGCGCGTGCTTGCGGATGCGGTCGAGGATGCGCTCCTGTCCTTCGCGGGTCACGCCGCGGCGCATCGCCCGGAGGACGGGCCCGGAGGCGTGTTGCAGGGGCATGTCGAGGTACTTCACGACCTTCGGGTTGTCGCGGAGCTGGTCGAGCAGGGAGGTGGGAACCCCGTGTGGATACAGGTAGTGGAGCCGGATCCACCGGAGGGCCTCGACCTCCGAGAGCGCCGCCATCAGCTGGCCGATGTCCCGGCCATCCGCCAGGTCCTTGCCGTAGGCCGTGGAGTCCTGCGACACGAGATTGAGCTCCACCACGCCCTGCGCAGCCAACATCCGGGCCTCGGCGACGAGGGAGGGCACGGTGCGCGACCGCAGCTTGCCGCGGAGCGTGGGGATGATGCAGAACGCGCAGCGGTGGTCGCAGCCTTCGCTGATCTTGAGGTACGCCGAGCAGCTCGACCACGAGTTGATGCGCGGCGCGAGCTCGTCGGCCAGGTACAGCGGCAGGTCGATGAAGCTCTTCGGGAGCGCTTCGCCGCGGGCCTTGAGGACGTCGGTGATGCGGTGGTACTCGCCCGTCCCGAGGAAGTGGTCGACCTCGGGGAGCTCGCCTTCCAGGCTCTGGCCGTACCGCTGGACCATGCAGCCGGTGACGATGAGCTTCTGGGCGGTGCCCGCGCGCTTGTACTCGGCCAGCTGCAGCACGGTCTCGATGGACTCTTCCGTGGCGGGCTGGATGAACGAGCAGGTGTTCACCACCAGGATCTCGGCGTCGGCGGGGTCGTCGACGAGCACGTGGTCCTCTGCGAGCAGCTTCCCGACCATGACCTCGGAGTCGACCCGGTTCTTCGGGCACCCCAGGCTGACGAGGTGGACCCGCTTGCCCGTCCCGCCCGCGTTGGCGACGGTGACGACCGGCTGGTTCGAGGTGGTGGTCTCGGCGTGGTGGCGGTGGGCTTCACTCACGGGGCAACTCCCAGGGGTACGACTTCGACGCCGGCGGGGGGCGTGAACGCGAAGGCTCCGGCCGCAGCAGGCTCCCCGAGCTTCACACCCTGAAAGTCGAGCCGCGTGATCGTGCCCTGTCCGTCGACGAGGATCAGCTGCTCGAGAGAGAGTTCGGTCGACAGCCCCACCTCGTACCGGACGTACGGGTGGTTGGGATCCCGCGGCACGAGCACGAGGTGCCAGGTCCCGCCGGGCGGCGGCGGCGTGAACGTGGGGGTGAACCGCTCGGACAGGTGGGCGAGCGACTCGAGGAGCACGTCGGTTCCGCCCGACCCCTCCACCTGCGGCGTCTTGATGACCTGTCGATCCGCTGGGGCGTACATCCACAACCACTGGCCGTCAGCGACGAACAGCCGGCCCTCCGCGCCGTCGAACTGCCAGCGCATCTGGTTGGGGCGCTCGAGGAGGAGGGTGCCGGACTGGTGGTCCTCCCCGTAGATCCCCGACTTCACCGTCTGCGAGAACGTGGCCGAGAGCGTTCGGATGCCCTGGTACCGCGCCTCGATTCGCTTCACGAGCTCGCCCGGGTCGACGGGGGCGGGCTCGGCGAAGGCGGGGCACAGGGTGAGGAGCCACATCGGGTCAGGTCTCCGGGACGAGTCTGTACCCCCATCGACGCCCCTGGGCGAGCGGAGATTCCCGACCGCTGTCCGTTCACCCCATCGGGAGGACCTCGCGCGGCCGGGCGCCGTCCGCCGGACCGACGACCCCCCGGCCCTCCATCTGCTCGATCAGCCGGGCTGCGCGGTTGTACCCGATCTTGAGGTGTCGCTGGACGAGCGAGGTGGACGCCTTGCCGATCTGCCGCACGATCTGCACGGCCTCGTCGTACATCGGGTCGATCTCCTCGGCCTCTCCAGCGTCTCCGGCCGCACCCTCCTCTGCTGGCTCTGCGGTGATGGAGTTGATGTAGTGGGGCTTGCCCTGGGACCGGAGGTGGTCCATGACGCGGTTCACCTCGTCGTCGCTGACGAACGGGCCGTGGACGCGCGCGATGTCGCCGGCGTTGGGCAGGAACAGCGAGTCACCGCGCCCGAGGAGCGACTCGGCGCCGATCTGATCGAGGATGGTGCGGGAGTCGGTGCCGGACCGCAGCTTGAACGAGAGCCGGGTGGGCATGTTCGACTTGATGAGGCCCGTGACGACATCCACCGACGGACGCTGGGTCGCCACGATCAGGTGGATCCCGCAGGCGCGGGCCATCTGGGTGAGGCGGGCGATGCTGCCCTCGACCTCCTTCTTGGCCACGAGCATGAGATCGGCGAGCTCGTCGATCACGATGACGATGTACGGGAGCTTGTCCGGGCGCGGCACGGGCTCGTAGTCGGGCCAGCCGGGGGCGGCATAGCGACGGGCCACGGACTCGCTCCAGTCCGACAGCTCCTCGACCTTCTTGTTGTACCCCTCGATGTTGCGGGTATCGAACCGCGCGAGGAGCTCGTACCGTTGGTCCATCTCGCGGCACGCCCAGGCGAGGGCCGCCGCCGCCTTCTTCGGCTCGGTGACCACGGGGTGCAGGAGGTGCGGGATGTCCTCGTAGGGCTTGAACTCGAGCTTCTTGGGGTCGACCAGCAGGAGGCGCAGCTCGTCGGGGGTCTTCCGGAACAGGAGGCTCATCAGCATCCCGTTCACGCCGACCGACTTCCCGGAGCCGGTGGTGCCGCCGACCAGCAAATGCGGCGTACGCGCCAGGTCGGTGACGAGGGGCGCGCCCTCGACGTCTTTCCCGAGCACGATCGGCAACGCCATCTTCGCGTTCCGGAACTCGTCGGCCGCCAGCAGCTCGCGCAGGTAGATGGTGAGGCGGTTCTCGCTCGGGATCTCGATCCCGACGACGCCCTTGCCGGGGATCGGCGCGACGATGCGCACGCTGGTGGCGCACAGGCCCATCGCGAGGTCGTCGGACAGGCTGGCGACCCGACGAACCGAGATCCCCTTCTCCGGGAGGAACTCGAGCGTCGTGACGACGGGACCGACCCGCACGTCCTGGACCTCGCCCGCGACCTTGAACGACGCGAGGGTCTCCTCGACCTGCACGGCCATCTGGCGCAGGTTCTCCGGATCGAACGTCGCCTGTTGCGGCGGCACCGGGTCGAGGAGCGAGAGCTTGGGCAGGAGGAACGGGCCGGCCTTCCCGACCGCTCCGCCATCGTCCTTGACCTTCGCATCGAGGTACGCCGACTTGCGGACGGCAGCGCCGACCACCGGCTTGGAGGGCAGCCGCACCCCGGCGCGGCCCGCATCCTCCACGGGCGGGACGAGGGTGCGATTGGGACGGGCGTCGCGGAGGGGCGCGGGCTCCGGCGTCTCCTCGAGCTGCACGAGCCCGCGCGGAGGCTCCACCTCGCGGAGGGGAGCAGACGACGGCGTGCGGTCCTCCTCCGCCTCCTCCTCGTCGTCGAGGCCGGACACGGGGTCACGCGTGGGGTCGGACGGGCGGGTGGGCTCGTCGCGATCGAGCCCGGTGCGAGTGCCCGGCCCGGACGAGGTCGGGCGCGGCGCCAGCTCGGGGAACATGCCCAGGAGCTCCTGCGACCCGGGCTCGACCTGCTCGGTCGGCACCCACTGCACCTCGGCGAGCAGGGCCGCCGGGCCGGCCACCGTCACGTCGACCTCGCTGCCGGGGACCTCGTCCTCTGCGAGATCCTCGAGGCCCGAGCTCGGCTGACCCACATCCGACGGAGGAACCTCGCCCTCCTCGTGGTCCCGCCGCTGGAACGAGCTGCCCATCCGCTTCAGCGTTCCCACTGCGCCGCCCGCTGCACCCCGGGCGGCCACGCCGACCTGCTGCCCGACGACCTGCGCCACCTGCGCCGAGACGCCACCCGCATGCGTTCCAGCGCGGAACATGTAGCCAGCGGCCCACGGGATGGCGCGCTCGCCCCAGCCGACCGCACCCGCCGCCACCCGGCCCCACCGGATGCTGAACAACACGGTGACGCAGAGGACCGTGCACCCGAGGAGCGCGAGCCAGGCGCCACCGATGCCGACGACCGAGGACAGCCCACCGGCGATGCCGCCACCTACGAGGCCTCCGGGCGGGAAGGCATCACCGGGGCCGAACAACAGCTCCGCCACGGCGAGGCCGGAGACGTAGAGCCCCACCCCGTTGGCGAAGCGCCAGGGCGTAGGCGCCGGTCGCCCCGCCAGCGCCAACACACAGCCCACCATCCCGAAGAACGTGGCCCACGCCCCGTAGCCCACGAGCTGGAACACCCCCTCGGCCAGGAGCGCACCGACGGGCCCACACGGGTTCTCCACGGGCCCCTCGCCGGGGTGGATCCACGTCGGATCCGTGGCTGACCAGCCCAGCAGGGACACCATCGCGAACGTGGAGCCGAACAGCCCTCCGAGCAGCAGGATCTCCCTGCGGTGCTCGCCGACCACGGTCGTCATGCTGTCGAGAACGGTTGGCTTGCTGCGGGTCGCGCTGGTCCTGGCCACGGACGCCTCCTGATGGCCGTGACTCTATCACGAGCATTGACGCGTCATCTGTAACGTTCGCGTTTTACATGAACCTCGCGGCCGGGCCCGGGCCCACCAACGAAAAAGGGCCCCCGCGCATTGGCGGAGACCCTGTTCGCTCGGAACACACAGCGCTGCCGCGCGGTGTACCCAGGAGCAGCGCCCTCAGTAGAGGAACGTCGCCCCGAGCCCCAGCTGAAGGTCGCTGTAGTCGATGGCGTCCACGGTGGAGCCACGCGAGAGGAACCCGACGTTCGCGTTGATGTTGACGTAGTTGGCGGGAACATAGCCGATCGCGCCGCGAACGACGTTGACGAGGTCGTTGCGGTCGACAGCGCCGCTGTAGCCCTCGAAGCGGGCTTCGTACCGAAGGCTCGGCTCGAAGTCGTCGAACCGGCCGCGGAACTCGGCGAACAGCTGGTTCATCGCGACGTAGTTCGTGAAGAACGAGGTACGGAAGTCCTTGACGTAGCCAGCCGTGACCGAGGAGCCGGGCGCATCCGGGCTGGACGGGACGATAGCGTACTTGATCTGCACCTTCGCCAGCAGTCCGTCGAGGCCCGAGACATTGTCGAGCACGGGACCGACGGCGCCGACTACGGAGCTTTCCGAGAACAGGCCCACGCCATACCCGATGAAGGCCTGCGCGAAGACCCGCTCGGTGAAGCGTCCATCGATGCCCACGGACCCCTTGACGAAGTTCGAGTTCGGGATCGCGATCTCGCCTGCGGAGCCGCCACCGATCTGGCTCGTGACGACGTTGCTCGACCACGAGTTGTTGGAGTAGTCGACGTGGCCGACGATGGCCGTGCGCGGGAGGAAGGCCCACTTCACGTCGAGCCGGGGGCCGATCGCGTTGCGGTCGTTCAGGCTCCGGCTGTCGCCCTCCTGGAGGATCGGCGCCTGGTACGAATCGTACGTCCACGCGAGCGCAGGGCTGAGCTCGAGGGCGGGCGCCGGGTTCGTGCGCAGCGTGCCGAGGAACGCGTTCCGCAGCTGCGAAGTGTACGGAACATCCGCGTTCTCGGAGTCGATGGTCCAGTTCCGGCGGACGAGATCGTCGGAGAGCTCGAGCCCGACGACGGAGCGCTTGAAGAGGTCGGTGCCGGCACCCACGGAGAAAGCGTCGAACCGATCGAGGTTGGCGATCCGAGCGGCGTTGTCCTCGAGCGCGGGGTCTGCGCCACCGACGAACAGGTACTTCTGCAGGGTCCAGGACCCGTCCATCGAGAACGAGTGGTCGTCGCCAGAAGCAGACGCAGCAACGCCAGGCGAGAGCGCGAAGTTGACGGCCGAAGCCGGATCTTCTTCCGAACGGTAGATGTTGGAGTGGTACACCAGGCCGAGGTCCACCCGCGGGATGATCTCGACGACCCCGGCCCGGATGTGATCCCCGGGCGCCGCCAACGCCGACCCTGAAGCCAACGAGACGACGGCGAACCCGACGTTAATCCCGAACCGCGCGAGGCGTCCGGTATGCTGCACGATCCGGCTCATCCGGGGGGAACTCCGAGGGAGGGCGCGACCGATTAACGCGATCGCTGCCGCAAGCACGTGGCTTACTGGAAGGGGGTGATCGCTGGCGGGGCGACATCGATGTCGAGGTCGTCGATGTCGGGCTCCAGGAGCTGATCGTCGTCCTGAAGGGCGCTCTCCCAGTCCACGAGGGTCGTCCCGGATTCCAGCTGCGACCCGGTGGCGCACTGCTGGGCCTCCGCGAGGAGGATGCGAGTCTTCGTCACGGCGACCGCGATCTTGCGGTACTCATGGTCCGCGTTCTCGTAGGCGCCCGTGTTGAGGTACGTCTTCATCTGCGTCTCGGCGGCGGTCGACACCGTCTGGAGCGCAGCCACCGACAGGCGCTTCTTGCTGATGCAGGCAGCGCCGTCGGCGCCTTCCTCACCGCGGGCCTTGGACTGCTCGTACATCTTGTCCATGGCCCGGAGCGCGTCCGCGATCTCCTGGTTGGCCGAAGCAGCGTACGCCAGCTTCTCCTCCGGAGTCGTGTTGGCGGTGCGCTCGAGGTCGCTCGACACGCCGGTCGGCTCGGCGGCGACCGCCTGCCCCAGGAACACTGCCAGCGGCAGCATCGCGACCAGAGCAAGCGCCTTAGGAGAGAGAGTCATCGCGCCTCCGAGCGAACCTCCCCGTCTTCCAGGGTCGGACCGCCACCACCTGCAGACTAGTGTGCCGCCCGACCCTTGTCAACGCCCTGCAGCCGTACTCCGAATCGTTGCGTAACTGTCACTTCTTGAGCTGGAAGAGGAACGGGTACGACATGTCGCCCTCGACGTCGGCGGGGAAGGTCCAGCGCCGAATCTTCTGGGTGACGCAGTCCGCGAGTTCGGCGTCGTTGGTGGTGTTGGAAACCACATAGGGCTTGCCGGTGACGGCACCCCCGGCAACCGACCAGCCCACCTCGATGCGGCCTTCGAGCGTCGGTACCACCTTGAGCTGCTTCTCGTAGCAGTACTGGAGCTGACCCGCGAACTTGGCGACCGTGGCCTTGACCTGATTCTCGTCGCCGGTGGCCGCCACGGAGCCAGCGCCCGTGCTGACCTTGGGCTTCACGATCACCTTCACGGCGGCGTCTCCACCCTGCCCGCCCCCGATGCTCCCGAGCTCGCCGATCCCAGCTGCGCCGTTCCCGCCCATGTTCCCCACGCGCGTAGCGTCGCCGGCGTTGGTCGTGGCGCCAGCGGTGTTCTGCAGCGCGGCGTTGACGTCCCCGAGGCCCTGCTCCTGGTCGGACCACAGGTTGGCAACCACCCCGTTGCTGCTGTCGCCGGTGGTGCCGATGAGCTTGAGGAGGAGCTTCGAGTTGTTGATCAGCTCGCTCTTGCGGGCCGACTCGGCCTTGGCCTTCTGCCCGGAGGTCTTGGCCTCCTTCATGGCCTCCTGCGCTTCCGTCTCGACCTCCTTCTCGGGTCCGGCGGCGTCCGGCGCGGGCTCGACGGGGATCGGATCCTCCACCTTCGGGGGCTCGACGATGAGCTTCACGTACTCGTCCGGGATGTCGTCGAGGGTGATGGCCTCGGGGTCCACCGACCAGACCCAGATCGCCAACACCAGCCCGAGCGCGGACCAGACCCCAAGGAAGCCGATGAAGACGGGATCGTCCTCCGCGAGGAGGCGGGGACGGAAGTCGAGCTGCTGGATCGGCTTCGCGGCCTTGGGCGGCGGCGGCGCCACGAACTGGAACAACACGGTGACGGAGTCGATCTGGATCTTCCCGCGATCCTGTTCGGTCAACGGCAGCGTGAGCAGGCCGTCCTTGCGGGTGATCTGGGGATCCTCGGCGGCCTTCTGCAGCGCGACGACCGCGCCACCACCGGCCGAGATCTTGCCCTTCATGGCTTCGGTGAACTGGAGCTGGTAGCCCTTGCCCGCCGCCTTGAAGATGGTGAAGGACGGGGTCCCGAGCGATGACTTCGGAAGAACGAACGTGTTCTTGGAAGAGTCACCGACGGTGACGGACTCGCCCGCCTTGATCAGCCGCTCCTGGACGATCTTCCCATCCTGGATGATGCCGATGCGGAGCACTTTGTTCTGGCGCTGGTTGGACATCGACGAGACTCCGGGGGACTTCACTCGGTCCGACATCCACCTGTCGGGATCGGTTCCAGGAAACGTGACCGGAGAACCAGTCGGGGGTCACCTGGACCCAGCCCCTGATTCTCGCTCAGGCGGCTGGGACGCGGAAGGGGATCAGAAGGGTTCGCTCTTTACGGAGTCGACGATGCGCTGGAGGAAGTCTTCGTCCAGTCGCAGGTCGTACGCCTTGTTGAGGTTCTCGCGGGAGATCACGACGGTGATCTCCGGCTTGAGGACTTCACCGATGACCGAGAACT
>JBIKWC010000129.1:0-18725 GCA_044356535.1 Myxococcota bacterium | reverse complement strand
CCGAGCCCGCCGGAGGCCTGCTTCGCCGATGTCGACAACGGCTACGAGCAGTTCCCGGCCCAGCTCGACCCCTCCGACACGCTGTCGAACGAAGGGCTCCTCCGCGACGGCAGCAACCTGATCATCGTCGTCGTCAGCGACGAAGGGGACGGCTCGCGCCGCCAGCAGACGGAGGACATCCCGCAGAACTACCTGCCCCTGTTCGAGCAGTTCCGGCGGCGCATGACCTGGGTCTACATCGGGCCCGATCTCGACGAGGAGGCCCACGTCCGCTGCCCTGGCACGGCCACCGACTGGGGCGTCGTCCGCTACAACTACCTCGCGTACACCTCGAACGGCCGCACCATCGACATCTTCGACGAGTCCTGCCGCGTGAAGGACTTCGAGGAGACCCTGTCGGAGCTCGGCGAGCTGCTCACGAACCTGCTCACCGAGTTCCCGCTCAAGTCGGTGCCCATCCCCGGCACGCTCATCGTCCTGGTCGACGGCCAGCAGATCGATCCCGCCACGGTCACTGGCACGGACTCGTTCGGGCTCGACCTGTGGTCGGACGGCTGGTCGTATCGAACGGCCGACAACACGGTCGAGTTCCACGGCGCCGCGACCCCCAACTACGATGCGAACGTCGAGGTCTACTACAAGCCCGTCGACGGCATGCCGCGCGAACTGCCCTTCTGATCCCCTCCGAGGCCTCCATGATTCCCGCCTTGTGGTCCGCCGCCGCGTCGGCCGCCGACACCGTCGACATCGGCATCATCCGCGACGAGGAGATCACCGTCGTCCAGAAGCTCCTGTACCCGAAGGCCGGGCGCAGCGAGATCGGCGTGCACCTCGGCGTCATGCCGTTCGACGCGTACCTCACCACCCCGAACGCCCAGCTCACCTACGACCAGCACCTGTCCGAACGCGTCGGCGTGTCGCTGGCGGTCGGGGGCGGCTGGGGCTTCAAGACCCAGGTGTACCGCACGCTCGAGTCGCCAGCGTACGGCGTGGCCCCGTACGCGTACCGATACCTCGGATCCGCGCTCGGCGGCGTCGAGTGGTCGCCGGTGTACGGCAAGCTCAACTGGAACGGCGCCCGCATCAGCCACTTCGACCTGTACCTCGCGGGCCGGGCCGGGCTGTCCATCGAGTCGTCCGTCATCCCCACGGGCGGGTTGGCCTTCGCGCCCACGTTGTCGCCGGGCATCGGCGCGCGCGTGTTCACCGGCGACAACCTCGCGCTCCGGGTGGAGCTGCGCGACGACCTCCTGCTCGAGTACCGCTCGCTCGTCGAGTCGTTCGCCTTCAAGCAGAACGCCAACGTGACCGTGGGCATGACGGTGTTGTCGAAGGCGAAGGGGGCGCGGTGATGCTCCTCCTGCTGGCGTCGCTGGCGGGCGCGAAGCCCCCTCCCCCACCTCCGGCACCCGAGCCGGCGGTGCCCGCGCCCATGGCGGATTCACAGCGCGCGCCGTTCTTCACGGCCTGGGCCACCGCCCTCGCCTCCGGCAACCGCGACGCCGCCGCGAGCGCGTTGATCGAGATCATCGACAACCCGATGAACGCCCAGCTCCACGGCGAGGCGTTCGTGCACCTGGCCGAGCTGTACGAGCAGCAGGGCCTGTCGCTCGCAGCGCTGGGCGCGTACGGGCGCGGGATCGCGCTCGACCCCGTACACGGCGCGCCCGCGGTCGGCAAGGCGCTGGCCCTGGCCGAGGCCACCGGCGAGTCCGGGTACCTCGCCGAGGCCCTCGGGAACAATGTCGGCATCCAGGTGGACCCCACGGTCCGCAACCAGCTGTCCATCGTGGCCGCGCGGTACCACGTGGACAGGAACAACTGGGGTCCGGCCCTCGCCATCCTCATGATGGGCGACAAGAGCGCGCCCCGGTACGAGGAGATCGAGCTCCTGCGCGGCATCGCGTTGTCCGCCCAGAGCCGGCACAAGGACGCGGTCTCCCCCCTGCTCTCTGCCGCAGCCATGGGCGTCGCCGCGAAGCGCGACGACAACTGGAAGAACGTCGTGGCGCTCGATCTCGCCCGGGCGTACTACTCGGCCGGCGACTACGGGAACTCCATCGTCTGGTACGCCAAGATCGAGCGGAGCTCGGACTACTGGCTCGACGCGCAGTTCGAGCGCGCGTGGGCCCACTTCCGCGGCAACGACACGAACGGCGCCCTCGCCATGCTGCACAACCACCAGTCGCCGTTCTTCGAGGGCATGTACCAGCCCGAAGCCGACCTGCTGCGCGCGTACAGCTACTTCGTGATGTGCAAGTTCACCGAGGCGACGGAGGCCATGGACGCCTTCGCCGCGAAGTACGAGCCCATCCAGAACGAGCTCGGTCAGCTGTCGCTGTCGCCCGAGGAGGCGTTCGCCGACGTGATCGCGTACCGCGCCGACAAGCCGACCCGCATCCCCACGTACCTGCTGGGCCAGTACCGCCACGAAGAGCGCCTCGACGCCACGCAGAAGATGTTGGCCCAGGCCGACACCGAGCTCGCCAAGGCCGGAGCCATGGGCGGGCGCGCCGGGACCCTCGCCGTCGACTTCGTCACCGGGCAACGCGACGCCCGCGTCCGCACCGAAGGCAACCGCGTGCTCGCTCGCATCGACCGCGCCAAGGTGGAGCTGCAGTCCTTCCTGTCCGGGCTCGAGATCACGCGCCTCGACCTCCTGGCGCTCGAGACCCAGATGTACGAGCGGGCCGCCGCCACCGGCGTGCTGGACTACGGCGCCAACGTCGACCGCCTGAAGCAGCTCCGCAAGGCGAAGAAGGGCTACCGGGTCTGGCCCTGGCAGGACGAGTACTGGGCCGACGAGCTCGGCTGGTTCGTGTTCTCCTCGGCGCCCGACTGCCCCGACAGCATGCGGCGCGGGGACGGCGCCACGCCATGACGCACTGGGCCATTCCGCACTGGGCCATGACGCACGGGGCCATGACGCACGGGGCCAATACGCACGGGGCCACCACGGTCGAGGTCCGTTGAGCGTCCCGACCCGCATCACCACGCTGCCGGGCGGGCTGCGCCTGCTCACGACGAACCTGCCGGAGAGCCCGGTGGCCGCCGCCCACCTGTGGTTCGACGTGGGCTCCGTCGACGAGCCTCCGGGACTCGAGGGCGCCGCACACTTCGTCGAGCACATGGTGTTCAAGGGCACCGCGCGCCGCGCCGTGGGTGAAGCCGCCGGCGAGATCGAGGCGCTCGGAGGCGACCTGAACGCCTGGACGAGCTGGGACGAGACCTGTTTCCACGCGACCCTCGACGCCACCGCCGTCGCCGACGCCATCGACGTGCTCGTCGACATGACGCGGAACGCCACGTTCGACCCGGCGGAGCTCGACCGCGAGAAGCAGGTCGTCCTCGAGGAGATCCGCGGCTACGAGGAGGACCCGGACGCGGTCGCCTCGGATCTGCTGCACGAGCGCCTGTTCGCGGGCCACCCCTACGGCCGGCCCATCCTGGGCACGCGGGCCTCCGTCGCTGGCCTCGAGCGGGAGCGCCTGCTCGCGTTCTGGCGGGCGAACTACCACCCCGGCCGCGCCGTGCTCTCGGTGGCCGGCCCGGTGGACCACGACCGCATCGTGCAGTTCGTCGCTCCCCGCCTGTCGCGCTGGCCCGTGGGCGAGGCGCGGCGGCCGATCCAGGCGTCACCGCCGTCCCCCGCCGCGGGGTGGGCTCGCCCCAAGCGCGAGTTCGGCTCGGTGGTGGTCGACGTGGGGTGGCCGGGCCCCGCGTTCGGACACCCGGACGTCCCTGCCCTGCACGTCGCCTGGATGGCGCTCGCCAACGCCTCGGGCTCCCGGCTCGGGCACCTGCTGGAGCTCGATCGAGGCGTCGCGAGCCACATCAACGCCGAGCCCCACGCGATGCTCGGCGGCGGCATCTCCCAGCTCTCGTTCCTGTGTGGCCAGACCGCCGAGGCGCTCGGCCTCGTACGAGGCGTGCTCGACGAGGTGATGGTGCGGGGCCTGCCGCGCTCCGAGGTGGTGCGGGCCCGCGAGGCCCTGCTCGCCGACCTCAAGTTCGCCCGGGAGACGACCGAGGGCATCTCCGCCGACCACGTGTTCTGGCTCGCCCGCACCGGCGACCCGGGCGGCACCCGGGAGTTCGTGCGCGCGATCACCGGCGTCGAGCCCGACGACGTGACCCGGGTGGTGCAGCGGTGGCTCGACCCCGACCGGTCCACCCGGGTGGTCCTCGACCCGGGGACCGACCGCCGCGCGCTCGAGCGCGCCTGGACCCGCGCCCAGCCGCGGGTGCGCGCCACCGATCCGAACCAGCCCGGGGCACGCGACGTGGCGGGTGTCCCGGTGCTGGTGCTGCAGGACCGCGGCGACATCGCCGCCATCGAGGTCGTGGGGCTGGGAGGCGCCCTGGCGGAGCGTCTCTCGTCCCCCGGGACGGCCGACGCCTGGAGCCGCATGCTGGGGCGCGGCGCCGGGTCGTGGGACGCCCGCACGCTCGCCGAGCGCTGCGATCAGATCGGGTTGTCGCTCGAGGCCCACAGCGGTCGCTCCCTGTTCGGCCTGCACGCCTCGTTCCCGGTCGAGGAGTTCGACGGCGCCGTCGAGATCCTGGGGCAGCTCCTCCTCGAGCCGCACTTCGACGAAGACGACTGGGAGAACGTCCGCGAGGAGATGCTCGACGACCTCGCCGCCCGCCCGGACCGGCCCGCCACGGTGGGCCAGGAGGCGCTGTACGCGTGTCTGTTCCCGGAGCACCCGTGGCGGTTGCCGCCCCTCGGCACCGAGCCGAGCCTGCGCAAGCTCACGCCCCGCGCCCTGCTCCACCGCCACCGGCGCCTGATCCGCGTCAGCAACCTCGCGATCGGCGTCGCGGGCGGCCTGGACGCCGACCACGTCCGCGACCGCCTCCGCCCGTGGTTGTCCGACCTCGCCCGGGAGACGCGCGGCGCTGCGCCCGAAGCCCCCACCGTCGGCACGCGGACCCTCCCCGGCCGGGAAGTCCGGGCCGGGAACGATCAGGCGACGGTGCTCGCGGGGGTGCGTGGGCTGCCGGTCGACGACGCCGACCGCGCGGTCCTGTGGGTGGTGGGCGCGCTGCTCGACAGCCAGTCGGGGCGGCTGTTCCTGGCCCTCCGGGAGTCGCTGGGCCTCGCCTACGGGGTGTGGGCGCGGTCCGAGTCCGGGTTCGGCGTGGGCGCGTTCACGGCGGGGTTGTCGACCGACCCCGCGCGGGTCGGCGAGGCGCGCGACGGCCTGCTGCACGAGCTCCGCCGCCTGTGTACCGAGCCCGTCGCGGAGACCGAGCTGGCCAAGGTCCGGCGGATGCTGCTGGGCCTCGAGTCGATGCGCCTGCAGCGGGTCTCCGGGCGGGCGGCGGACCTCGCGCGCGGCACCCGGACCGGCCAGGCCACGGGGCGGGCGGCGCTGGCGGCCCTGCTCGACCGCGTCACCCCGGAGCGCCTCCAGGCCGTGTGCCGGTCCCTCCACCTCGACGAGCCCACGGTCGTGACCGTGTTGCCGGAAGAGGGCCGTGGGCGACGCCGCCGCTGACGTCTGGGGGGTGTACGTCCACGTCCCCTGGTGCCGGGCGCGCTGCCCGTACTGCGCCTTCGCGGTCACGCCGCAGGCTGGTCCCGTGGACGGGGGTCCCTTCACGGAGCACGTGCTCCGCCACCTCGCCGCGCGCCGGACGGCGTTCGAGGGCGCGCCGGCAACCCTGTTCTTCGGGGGTGGGACCCCGTCGCGCCTGCCGGTGGTCGAGCTCGCACGCATCGTGGAAGCCGTCGCTCCCCGCGGGGAGGTCTCGATCGAGGCGAACCCCGAGGACGTGGACGCCGACTGGCTCACCGCGGTGGTGCGCGCGGGGGTGACGCGGATCTCGCTCGGCGTGCAGACCTTCGACGCGGGCCGGGCGAAGCGGTTGGGTCGCGCCCGCTCGAGCGCCGTGGCCGCAGACGTCGTCCGGCGCGTGGCGGACGCCGTGCCCTCGTTCGGCGTCGACCTCATGTTCGCCGTGCCCGGAGAGGGCCCGGATCCCCTGCTCCGCGACCTCGAGCGGGCGCTGGCGCTGGGCGCGCCCCACGTCTCGCTGTACGGCCTGACGATCGAGGAGGGCACGCGGTTCGGGAAGGCGGTGGCCCGGGGCGCGCTGGTGCCGGTGGACGCCGATGCGTGGCGCAGCACCTACGACGCGGCGGTGGCGCTGCTCCGCGGGGCCGGCGTGGAGCGCTACGAGGTGTCGAACTTCGCCCGGCCCGGACACGAGTGCGCCCACAACCTGCTGTACTGGTCGGACGCGCCGTACCTGGGGTTGGGGCCGTCGGCGCACGGGTACCTGCCGAACGGGGTCCGCACCGTCGAGGTCGCAGCGCTCGATGCGTGGCTCACCACCCCCGACGGCAGCGCCAGCGCCGAGACGCCCTACCCTGCCGAGCGAGCCACGGAGCTGCTCGTGAGCGCGCTGCGCAGCGAACGGGGCGTGGACCTCTCGCGCCTCGCGTCGCGGACCGGCCTCACCGTCGATCCCCGCGCGGTGGCGGGCCTCGTGCATGTCGGGCTGCTGCGTCCCGCCTCCGGCGTCCTGCGGCTCACCGACGAGGGCTTCCCGGTCTGTGACGCCGTCGTGGGCCACCTCGTGTCCCGCCTGGTCCGGAGCACGGTACAATAACAATCGAATTGCAGTTGAGATGTGATTGCAATAGATGCGGGCGTGACCTTCCGTTCGCTGGCTCGGAGCGCTGCGGTGTGCGCCTGCTGCTGCAGGCTCGGGTGGGGTGCGCCCGCGTTCGCCGAGCCTCCGTCCACCTCGACGACGCCGCAGGACGGCGCCCTCCCGGCCCGCCTGCTGGAGGAGGTCGCGCCGGTCTGGCCCCCGGGGGCGGGTGACGCCCACGGCGACGTGGTCGTCCTGGTCACTGTCGGCACCGACGGCGCACCCACGGCGGTGGTGGTCGAGTCCGGTCCCGAGGTGTTCCGCGCGTCGGCGCTCGCGGCTGCCGAGGCCCTGCGGTTCGTCCCCGCCACCCTCGACGGGGTCGCCGTGGAGACCCGCGTGGCGGTGAGCTTCCACTTCGCGCCCCCGGAGGCGCCACCCGTCGACGACGCGGGGCTCGTGGAGACCGTGGAGGTGCACGCCGGCCACCCCGACCAGGAGGACCCACACGCGAGCACCACCCTCGACGCCGCGGATCTCGCGCGCGCTGCTGCGGCCGATCTCGCCGAGACGGTCGCGGCCGTGCCCGGCGTCACCCTCGCGCGCGGCACCGCCGACGTGTCCAAGCCCATCATTCGCGGACAGTCCGAGCGGAGGCTGCTGCTCCTGGTCGACGGCGTCCGTCACGAGAGCCAGAAGTGGGGGCCCGACCACGCCCCGGAGATCGATCCGTTCGCTGCCGGCGCGATCCGGGTGGTCCGCGGCGCGGCGGGTGCGCGGTACGGCCCCGACGCGATCGGCGGGGTGATCCTGGTGACGCCGCCTCCGATGCGCACCGAACCCGGCGTCGGGGGCACCACGTCGTGGAGCGGCGCGACCAACGGCGGGCGCGGCTGGGGCGCGCTCCGCCTGGACGCCGTGGACGGCAAGGTCCCCACGGTCAGTTGGCGCCTCGAAGGCAACTATGGGCGCGGCGGATCCCTCAGCGCGCCCGGGTACGTGCTGGGGAACACGGGGAGCGAGACCTGGGACCTCGGCGCGGCGGTGGGGTGGCAGCCCGGCACGGCGGCGCTGCGGGCCACCTGGCACCGGTACTCGCTGCGCGCCGGCGTGTTCTACGGCCAGCGCGCAGGGACGCCCCAGGACTTCGAAGAGCAGCTCCTCCGAGACGAGCCCGTCAACGCCGAACTGTGGGACCCCTCGTACGCCATCGACCGCCCGTCGCAGGCCGTGACCCACGACGTGTTCGCGCTGCACGCAGTGACTCCAGCCGGGCCGACGTGGACCCTCACTGCGATCGGGGCGTTCCAGCTCGACCAGCGCCGGGAGTTCGATCAGGTGCGCGACGCCGACACCGCCGGCGCCCAATACGACTTCCTGCTCCGGACCCTCAGCCTCGACGCCGCGCTCTCGCACGCCGACGTGTTGCCGGGGACGTCCGAGCTCCGGGGCGGCCTCGCGACGCAGGGCGTGTTCCAGGAGAACGTCTACCGCGGCCTGCCGCTCCTCCCGAACTACCGCAGCCTGCAGGGCGGGGTCGCGGGGTGGGAGCGCGTCACCGCGGGGGTCGTGGACCTCGAGGCGGCCGCCCGGCTCGATCTGCTCAGCCGCACCGCGTTCTTCGGACCCTCCGAGTACGCCGTCCACGAGCGCCGCGGGGCCCTAGGCGACGACCGGTGCGCGGTGACCGAGGTGCTCTCCACCTGCCCCGACGCCTGGCGCTCGGGCTCCGCCAGCGTGGGCGGCGTGGCGCACCTGGTGCCGGAGCGCCTGGACCTCAAGCTCGACCTGTCGTCGGCCGGCCGGTTCCCGAACGTCGACGAGCTGTACCTGACGGGCTCGGCGCCCACCTTCCCCGTGTTCGCCCTCGGCGCGCCCGACCTGCGGACCGAGAAGACCGCGGGCGGCTCCGCCACCGGGGGCCTCCGGCTGCCCTGGATGGAGGCCGAGCTCTCGGCGTTCGCCAGCCGTTCGAACGATTACATCTGGTTCGCTCCGGCGCTCACCCCCAGCGGAGAGCCCGCGTTCGACGTGACGATCCGCGGCACCTTTCCAAGGTGGGAGTACAGGCAGGTCGACGCCGACTTCCACGGTGCCGACGGCCGGGTGGAGCTGGGGGCGGAGGCGCTCCTCGGGCTCGCGGTCCAGGGAGCGATCGTCCGGGCTCGGGAGCGCGCCACGGGAACGTTTCTGGTGGGCACGCCCGCCGACCACGGCGCGGCGACGTTGTTCGTTCGCCCACCAGGGCGCGGGTGGCTCCACGACCCCGTCCTGTCCGCCCGCGTCGACGGAGTGGCGCGGCAGTCGCGCGTGGACCCTTCGCTCGACTTTGCTCCACCGCCCGCTGGCTATGCGCTGGTGGGCCTCTCGCTCGAGGCCACCGTGCGGACCCGGTCCACCGACCTGCGGCTAGGCGTGGACGGCACCAATCTCACCAACACCCGGTACCGCGAGTACACGAGCCTCACCCGCTACTTCGCCGATCAGCCCGGTCGCGACGTGCGCGTGCGCCTCTCCGCCGACTTCTGACCACCCAACTGAGGAGCTACCATGAAGTGGACCCATGCCCTGACGCTGACCCTGGCCCTGGCGGCCTGCAACGACGTGAAGGAGACGACCGACGAGCCGAACGAGCAGGAGGTGATCACGACGGTGGAGCTGGTCTTCACGCCGGTCGGGGGCGGCGACGGCACCACCGCGCGTTGGGCGGACCCCGAGAACGACGGGAGCCCCGTGATCGACGAGATCGTGTTGAGCGACGCTGCCGACTACACCGTCACCGTGGGCTTCCTGAACGAGCTCGAGGACCCGGCCGAGGAGATCACGGTCGAGGTGGAGGAGGAGTCCGACCAGCACCAGGTGTTCCTCACCGGGTCGGGGGTCGAGAGCGAGGCCACCGGCCCCAACGCCGGCGCGGTCGTGACGATTGCGTACGCCGACGAAGACGCGAACGGGAACCCCGTGGGGCTCACGAACGCGCTCACGACGCGGTCGGTGGGCGGCGGGGACCTCGTGGTCACGCTGCGTCACTTGCCGCCGGAAGGCGGAGCGGACGTCAAGGTGGCCGGCCTCGCCGAGGAGGTGGCCGCCGGCGGGTTCGGCGCCATCGGCGGCGACGACGACGCGCAGGTGACGCTCCCGATCACCGTGGAGTGACCGGGTCGACCCGCGGGCCGACGGATCCTTACGAAATCCGAGCCCCGGATCGACCGTACTCCGCGCGGGTTACACCGCCCCGTCCGTCGGGGACCCCCACCGGAGCGCGCACATGGCCACGCGGGACCTCTACAACATCCTCGGCATCGACAAGGCCGCCTCCGCCGACGACGTGAAGCGGGCGTACCGCGTGTTGGCCCGCCGCTGGCACCCGGACAAGAACCCGGACGACGCCGCAGCGGACGCGCGCTTCAAGGACATCACCGAGGCGTACCGCACCCTGTCCGACCCCGAGAAGCGCGCCCGCTACGACAAGCTCGGGCCGCTGTACACCGAAGACGGTCGGCCCCCGCGCCCGGAAGACCTCAACGCCGTGGCGTCGACCGTGTGGGGCAACCTGTTCCGCTGGCGGTCCACCGCGCGCGGCGAAGACCTCCGCTACACGTTGTCCGTGTCCCTCGAGGAGGTCGTCGCGGGCTGCGACAAGGACCTCACCCTGCCCCGCCAGGTGCGGTGCAGGACCTGCGCCGGCGAAGGCGCCACCCCCGAAGGCCGCGCCCAGTGCACCGTGTGCAAGGGCTCCGGTCGCGGCACCGGGCCGCTCCTGCTGCGGACCGACTGTTACCACTGCCGCGGGCGGGGGTACACCGTCGAGAAGGCCTGTCCCGACTGCCACGGCGACGGCCGGGTCGGGGCCGAGGATCCGCTCCGCGTCAAGGTCCCCGCCGGGGTCACCACGGGCCAGAAGCTCAAGATCGTGGGCAAGGGCAACGCCCCCCGGGGAAGCGGCGAGGCCGGCGACCTGTTGGTGATCGTGAGCGTCGCCGAACACGCCTTGTTCCGGCGGCGCGGAGAGGACGTGATGGTCGAGCTGCCTCTCACCTTCGCCGAGCTCGCGCTGGGCGCCGAGGTCGAGGTCCCGACCCTCGAGGGTTCGACCACGATCCGCGTCCCCGCAGGTTCTCCGGCGGGCAAGGTGCTGCGCCTGGCCAACCGCGGCCTTCCGCGGGTCGGGCGCGCCGGCCGCGGAGACCTCCACGTCCAGCTCGTGCTCGAGGTTCCCCCGGCCCTCGACGAAGCCCAGCAGCGCGCCATCCAGCAGCTGTTCCAGTCGCTCCCCACCACCACCCACCCCCGCCGCGCCACCTTCCACAAGCAGGTGACGGAGCGGGGCTGACGGGTCGTCCCCCGACGAGGTCCACGACCGTGCTGTTTCTGACGCTGTTCGCCCTCTCTCCCGCCGAAGCCGCCAAAGGCATCGAAGTCCCCGACGTCGTCGAGGACGCGCTCGCGTACGCCACCACCGACCGAGATCGAGCCCTGGCGCTGCTCGAGCAGGCGCTCGCCGACGCCTCGGGCCCGGAGCGCGACGTGATCGAGCTCTACCTCGTGGAGCAGCTCCGCCTCGCCGACCACTCCGACGCCACCAACCGGGCACGGGCCCTCGCCGAGCGCACCACGGGCAGCACCCGCGATGCCGCGCGCCTCACCGCGGCGCTGCCCGCCGCCGCCGCCGGAGACGTTGCAGCGATGACGGTCGTGCGCGACGCCGACGAGAAGTCGTCGCTGTCGAGCCAGAACGCCGACCGCTACCTGCTGCTCGCGGTCGAGGCCGCGCGCGCTGGCGACGCGAAGAACGCCGGAGGCTTCAGCAAGAAGGCGCTCTCGTACGCCAAGGACGACCCGTCGGTGAAGACGCGGGTCGAGGAGACCCTGCAGCGCATGGCCCGCGGGGACACCGAGCCGCCGCCGGCCGCCGAGACGGGCTCCGAGGTCCTCGCGAAGGCCGAGGCCGCCTACGCCGCTGGCGACCGCGAGAAGGCCACTGCGCTCGCGAAGCGCGCCGTGGGTTCCACGGAAGGCGCCGACAAGCTGCGCGCCGAGGGCCTGCTGGCCGTGCTCGAGGCGCCGGCCGAGGACCCACGCAAGATCGTGGTGTTGCTCCCGATGACGGGCAAGTACGAGTCTGTCGGCAAGCAGGTCCGCGAGGCCCTCGGCTTCGGCTTCGGCTCCGCGCCGGCCACCCTCGAGTACGTGGACTCTGGCGCCAGCGCAGAGACCGCGGTCGCTGCGCTCGACAAGGCGGTGCTGGAGGGCGGCGCCATCGCCGTCGTCGGACCCCTCCTGTCCGACGAGACGGACGCGGTGGTCGCGCGCGCCGAGCAGCTCCACGTGCCGCTCCTGTCGCTGTCCCAGTCCTACGAGGACACGGCCGGCCACCACTGGGCCCTCCAGCCCATGTACTCGCGCGGGGACCAGATCGACGCGCTTCTCGACTACGTCACGAAGGAGCGGGGCATGGACGCGTTCGCCATGTTCAGCCCCGACAACGACTTCGGCACCCGGGCGGCGGAGCTGTTCACGGCGGAGGTCGCCGAGCGCGGGGCCACGCTCACGAGCTCGGCGACGTACGCCGCCGAGTCCAACAACCTGAGCGAGTTCGCCCGCAAGCTCGGAACCCGTCTCGGGAACCTCGCGCAGCTGCGCGCCGAGGCCGTCAAGAACGGCGGCAACCCGAACACCGTGGTCGTCCCGCCGAAGATCGACTTCGACGCGCTGTTCATCCCGGAGTCCGCAGCCCGGACGCCGCTCGTGTGCGCCGCCCTCGCGTACGAGGAGTTCCCGCTCGGGGACTTCGTGCCGCGCGCAGGGGGAGTCAAGGTACCGCTGCTGGGCCTCGCGAGCTGGAACAACGGCATGCTCGTGACCCAGGGCAACGAGTACACGCGCGGGAGCCTGTTCCCCGACGTGTTCAGCGCCGCGGTCGCCGGCGAGGCGGACCCGTTCGTCGCCGAGTTCCGCAAGGCGACGGGCCACGCCCCCATCGCGCTCGAGGCCGCCGTGGTGGACGTGGGCAAGCTGCTCGCGGCCTCCGTCCGGACGAGCCCCGCCACCCGGCCGGCGTTCCGCGAGGCGGTGCTCGCAGCCAAGGTCCCCGACGCCATCACCGGCGCGACCCACGTCGACCCCGAGACGCTCCGCGCGAACCGGAAGATGCTGATCCTCACGATCACCCGCAACGGGATCGACGACGTTGGAAGCGTCATGCTCGGGGACTGACCGAGCGGCCCGATCCTCTCGCCGGGTGGCACCGGCTCCCTGCATCCGCTAGCATGTACGCCCCGTCGGCGGCTCATCGCTCCGTCGACTCCAGGTCGCATCCCCGGTGGAACCCGAGCACCCAGTCCCTGCCTCCGAGCTCGCCCCCCCCGGCGATTCAGCTCCGGACGGCCTCGAGCGCCGCGTGATCGCCGCCTTCCTCGCAACCCGCCCCACGCGGCCCGACTGGGTCACGGTGGACGCCGGGCACGACTGCGCCGTGATCGACGGCGGGGTGGCCCTCAAGGTCGACACCCTGGTCGCGGGCGTCCACTTCGACGCCGGGTGGACCGCCGTAGAGGTCGGCTGGAAGGCCGTCACCGCCGCGGTCTCCGATCTCGCTGCGGCAGGCTCGCTCCCCCGATGGGCCCTCGTGTCCGTGTCCGCCAGGGACCCCCGGTGGGCCGCAGCGCTCGCCGAGGGCGTGGGCGCTGCCTGCGCGGCCTGGGGCGTGTACCTGGTCGGGGGGGACGTCACCCGGGTCCCCGCCGGCTCCTCCGCCGTCGTCTCCGTCTCGGCCGGCGGCGCTTGTGTGGCGCGGCCCGTCACGCGGTCGGGTGCGCACCCCGGTGATCACCTGTGGGTCACCGGCACGCTCGGCCTCGCGGGCGTCGGCTGGGCCACCCCAGCGCCCCCCGCAGCCGCGTTGCGGGCGCTCCGCCGCCCCGAGCCCCCGGTGGCGTTCGCGCTCGACCTCGCCCGCCGAGGGCTCGTCGCAGCAGCCATGGACCTGTCGGACGGCCCCCGCTCCGACCTCCCCCGGCTCGCGGCGGCCTCGGGGGTCCACCTCGTGGTCCTCGCCGACGCCCTGCCCCTCGCCCCTGAAGTGGCAGCGAGCGCGGACCCGCTCCGCTTCGCCTTGTGCGGCGGCGACGACCACCAGCTCCTGTTCGCGGCGCGGCCCGCAGACGGCCACGCGATCCAGGCCCTCGCCGCCGGGTCCGGCGTGCAGGTCACGCGCATCGGCGAGGTCGAGGCGGGTTCTGGGGTCGGCCTCGTGGGCGCCGCGTGGCCGGCGCCGATGTTCTCGCACTTCGACGCAGCGGGGGTCGCGTGACCTTCCCGTTCGCCAACGCCGGCCTGTTCTCGTTCGACGGCGGTCCCCTCACCTTCGTCCTGCTCGGGGCCATGTTCTGCATGGCGTTCGTGTTCGCGGGCACGGAGACCGCGTTCTTCACGCTGCAGAAGCCCGATCGGCAGCGGTTCGGCAAGGGGTCCGTCACCCAGCAGCAGGTGGTCAAGCTCCTCGCCCGCCGCGCGCCGTTCATCACGTCGATCCTGCTCGGCAACGAGATCGCCAACACCCTCATCGCCGCCACCACCGCCGCGGTGTTCGAGGTCTACGCGCCCGGCCGGGCCTGGCTCAACTACGTCGTGCTCCCGCCCGCCCTCGTGCTGATCGCCGAGATCACGCCGAAGATCATCGCGTTCCGGTTCGCGCCGCTCTGGACCCAGTTCATCGTGTGGCCGTTCACCGTGTGGTTCTGGGCCGCGACGCCGGTGCGGTGGGCGTTCGGCGGGCTCGTCACGCTCGTGCAGCGGGCCGTCGGCGCGGAAGAGCGCAACGACTCGGTCGCCGAGGAGGAGCTGATGGTCTACGTCGACAACAGCACCCGCCTCGGAGAGCTCGACCCGTCCGAGCGCGACATCATCGAGGCCGTGTTCGAGTTCGACGACCTCAACGTCGGCCGCCTGATGACCCCGCGGCCCGACGTGTTCAGCGTCCCCCTCGCCACCCCGTGGGACGAGCTCCTGCGCCGGTGCCGGGAGTTCGGGTACTCCCGCATCGCCATCAGCGGCACGGGCCCCGACGACATCCTCGGCGTCCTGCTGGTCAAGGACCTCCTGAAGTTCCGGTCGACCCCGCTGCAGAGCCCGAAGCAGCTGCGGTCGCTGCTGTTGCCCCCCGTATTCGTGCCCGCCAGCAAGATGGCGGACAGCATGTTGCGCGAGTTCCTGGAGCGCCGGTTCCACATGGCGTTCGTGGTCGACGAACACGGCACGCTCGTGGGCCTCGTCACCCTCGACGACCTGTTGGCCGAGCTGATCGGCTCCCACGACGACGAGACCGCCGACTCCGAGATCGAGCGGACAGAGGGCGAAGGCCTCACCGTCCGGGCCTCGATCGACCTCGAGGACTTCGAGGAGGAGACGGGCATCGCGTTGCCGGCCGGCGACTACCACACCCTCGGCGGCTACGTGTTCCACCAGCTCGGGCGCCTGCCCCGCCGCGGGGACCAGGTGTCCTGGAAGTCCCACGACTTCGTGGTGAGCCGCATGGAGGGCCGCCGCGTGGCCGAGATCCTCGTCCGCTCGACCGCCCCACCGACCGAGCCCCCGACCCAGCCGCAGAGCTCGAAATGACCCTCGAAACCGGGCTCCCGCTGCTCGCCCTCGCGCTCCTGGCCCAGGGGTTCTTCTCGGGCTCCGAGATGGCGATGGTGTCGTCCAACCGCGCCGTCCTCAAGGCGAAGGCGGAGCAGGGCCACGCGGGCTCGATCCTCGCGCTGTCCATGCTCGATCAGGAGGAGCGGGTGTTCGGCACCTGCCTCCTGGGCACCAACCTGGCCCTGATCAGCGGCACGGGCATCGTGGCCCAGATCCTCGCCGGCTACGGCTACGAGGAGGAGTGGCTCGTCGCGCTCTGCTACGTGCCGTTGGGCCTGTTCTTCGGCGAGGCCGTCCCGAAGACCCTGTTCCGCCACTGGGCCGACACCCTCACCCCCCTCCTCGCCTGGCCCATCCGCGCCATTCAGGTGGGGCTCACCCCGGTGTTGTGGCTCCTGTCCCAGTGGTCACACCTGCTCGGCCGCCTCCTCCGCCGCGACGCCAGCGCCGACGGCATCCGCCGCGAAGACATCGTCCAGCTCCTCGACGACAAGGCCGGCCACCACATCGACGCCGAGGACCGCGCGTTCATCCGGCGGCTGTTGGCCATGAACGAGACCTCCGTCGAGGAGGCCATGACCCCGCTCGTCGACGTGGCCGCCATCGACGACTCCCTCACGATCGCGCAGGCGATCCAGGTGGTGCTCCGCGAGGGCCACAGCCGGATGCCGGTGTTCAAGGACCGCGTCGACAACGTGCAGGGCGTCGTGTACCACAAGGACCTCCTGTTCGCGCCGGACGACCACGCGAGCATCACCACGGTCATGCGACCCGTCCGGTTCGTCCCGGAGTCGAAGACGGTCGACGACCTCCTCCGCGAGATGCGGGAGCTCGCGGACCCGTTCGCGGTGGTGGTCGACGAGTACGGCGGCTCGGTGGGCATCGTGACGGCGGAGGACCTCCTGGAGCTCGTGGTGGGCGACATTCAGGACGAAGGCGACCTGCACGTGCCCGCGATCCGCAAGATCTCCGACCACGAGTGGAAGGCGCCGGCCCGCGCGACCATCGCGGCAGTCGAGAAGGAGATCGGTCGGGCGCTTCCGCAGGGCGACTACGAGACGCTGGCCGGGCTGATCCTGGTGGTGACGGGGCGCATCCCGAAGACGGGCGAGACAGTGGTCGCCGGCGCGGTGCGGTTCGTGATCGAGGCCGCGAGCGACCGGGCGGTCGAGGTCGTCCGCATCCACCTCGACTGAGGTCCCTGGAGCACGCTGCGGTCTACCAGAGGTGGCCGGTGGTCCAGGCGAGCTGGGCGCGCGTCACGAGCCCCGTGTGGACCCAGCGCACCGTGCCGTCTGCGTTCACGAACACCGTCGTGGGGAAGGTCGTGACCCCGTAGTCCGAGAACACCTGCCCATCGTTCTGCAACACCGGGTACGTCACGCCCAGCCGCTGCGACTCTGCCGCGAGCTTCCCCACCGGGCCGTCGGCAGCGATGCCCACCACGACCACGTCCGGGTGGGCGTCGGCGAACGCCGCGATCGACGGGATCTCGAGCCGGCACGGCCCACACCACGTCGCCCAGAAGTTCAGCACCACCGGGCGCCCGCGCAGCGACGCCAGCGACACCTCGGCGCCGTCGAGGTCGCGCAGCACGAACGGAGGCGCCTCGTCGGGGAGGTCGGGGGCGCGGAGCCAGCCGATCGCCACAAGTCCGACCGCGAGGAACACGACGAGGCCGAGCCCGTCGCGCGCCCAGCCAAGGAGCCGGCGACTCCAGGACGGGGGTGGTTCGTCGTCGAGCACGTCGCCCACGGCGGCTACTTCACCACGAGGTTCAGGATCTTCCCGGCCTTGTAGATCACCTTCACGAGCTCCTTCCCCTCCAGGAACTTCGCGACGTTCGGCTCCGCCTTCGCGGCTGCCAGCGCGGTGGCCTCGTCGGCGTCGACCGCGAGCTGGACCTCGCCGCGGGTCTTGCCCAGCACCTGCACGCCGATCGTGACGGTGTCGTCGCGGGTCCAGCGCGGATCCGCGTCGGGCCACGGCACGAACGAGATCCCACCCTCGCGGCCGAGCCCCTTCGCCCACACCTCCTCCGCGAAGTGCGGCGCGAACGGCGCGACCAGCTGGCAGAGCGGCTCGAGCACGGCCCGCGACCGGCACCCCTGCTGGGCGAGGTCGCGGGTGGCGACGTGCAGCGCCGAGATCGCGGTGTTGAGGTTCAGCGACTCGATGTCGCCCGCGACCTTCGCGATGGCCTTGTGGACGGTGCGCAGGCTCTCGACGCTCGGCTCGGAGGCGTCGACGCGCGGCACGTCGTCGTCGCCCTCGAAGTACAGGCGCCACAGCCGACGCAGGAACCCGTGTTGGCCCTCGAGCCCGAGCGTCTGCCAGGGCTTCTCGGCCTCGAGCGGGCCCATGAAGCAGATGTACACGCGCATGGCGTCGGCGCCGAAGCGGACGATGACCTCGTCCGGGTTGACGACGTTGCCCTTGCGCTTCGACATCTTCTCGATGCGGGCCACGAGCTCGATCTCGGTCCCCTTCCGGAACCACTTGCCGCCGCGCTCCTCGACATCGCGCTCGAGGACGAGGCGCTTGTCTGGGTCGTACCAGGTGAACGCGGTGATCATGCCCTGGTGCACGAGCTTCGCGAACGGCTCGGGGTCGCGGACGAGGCCCTGCTCGTGCAGGAAGCGCTGCCACATCCGCGCGTACAGCAGGTGCCCGACCGTGTGTTCGGCGCCGCCCACGTACAGGTCGACGGGCATCCAGTAGTCGGACTTCGCCCGATCGCAGAACGTGGTGGTGTTGTGCGGGTCGCAGTAGCGCAGGAAGTACCAGCTCGAGCCCGCGGAGCCGGGCATGGTGTCGGTCTCGCGGCGCAGCGCGCGGCCGCCCTCCTCGTGGCGGACCCAGTCCTGGGCGCGGGCCAGCGGAGATTCCCCGGTGCCGAGGGGCGCGTAGGAGTCCACGTCGGGCAGCTCGAGCGGGAGCTCGTCGTCGCGGAGCGCGCGGGCGACGCGGCCCGCTTCGTCGAGGAGCACGGGGATGGGCTCGCCCCAGTACCGCTGGCGGGCGAAGGTCCAGTCCCGCAGCTTGTACGTGATCTCGCGGCGGCCCTTGCCCTCGGCCTCGAGCCACGCGACGACCTCGCGGACGGCGTGGCCTCCGGCGGTCTCGGTGCCGTCGAAGCGGCCCGAGTTCACCATCCGACCCTCGCCGGTGTGCGCGGCCGCAGCGACGTCTCCGCCGGAGATGACCTCGACGATGGGCAGGCCGTTGGCGCGCGCGAAGGCCCAGTCGCGGTCGTCGTGCCCGGGGACGGCCATGATGGCGCCGGTGCCGTAGCCGGCGAGCACGTAGTCCGCGATCCATACGGGCACGACCTGCCCGGTGGACGGGTTCACGGCGCGGGCGCCGGTGTCGACCCCGGTCTTCTCCTTGGCGGCCTGGCGGTCGACCTCGGACTTGGAGGCCGCGACCGCGCGGTACGCGTCGACGGCAGCGCGCTGGGCCGCCGTGGTGATGCG
>JBIKWC010000128.1:0-18744 GCA_044356535.1 Myxococcota bacterium | reverse complement strand
CGGTGGTGGTGTTGAGCGCCGCGCGGGTCCTGCTCGGGGGCGCCCAGCCTCCGGAGACCGCGCCGGCTTAGCCCCGCACCCCCGGATGCAGGGAAGGGAACAACCCCAACGCGGGTGGTGGCGCTCGCTGCCTCCGAGGTCGGTCGGGCGCTCCGGGGGGAGGGCCCACGAGCCAGCCGCCGCGCGCGGTGACCTCGGCCTCGGGCACCCCCTGGGCGCGCACCATCGCGCCGGGCACGACGCGGACGAGGTCGTCGAGGCCGTCCACGTCGATCATCGGGCGGGTCGCGCCGTCCACGAACCGCCACGTCGCCGTGGCCCCGAACTCCCACACCGCGAAGCCCTTGGGCTCGTGGCGCTCGGTCCACGACGTGCGCTCCGTGGCGCCCGGTTGCACCACCGCGACCCCGCCCAGGTGGGTGACCTGGCGGGGGTGCAGGTGCCCACACAACGCCACGGGGACGCCGCGCGGCAGGTGCTCGGCGCCCAGCGTGTCCACCTGGGCGCCCACGCGGAACACCAGGCCCGGCACGCGGGCGCCGTGGACGGCCTGGTGGATGACCAGGGCGTCGACGCCTTCGAAGGCCCGGGCCGCTGCCGCGAAGCGCTCGGCGGTGGGCGCGAACGGCACGAGGCCCAGCGCGAGGCCGCCCACGACCACGCGGGCCGGCCGGTCGTGCACCTGCAGCGACGGGTGCGGCAGCCAGCGCGACAGGCCGCGGCGGTCGTGGTTGCCGGGCATCAACACCACGGGGACCCGGCGCGCGGCCTCGCGGAAGAGCGCCTCGGCCGCGAGGACCGCCTTGCGTGGCGGCCGGGAGCGGTCGAACACGTCGCCCGAGTGCACGACGAGGTCGCAGCCCGCCTCCTCGCCGTGCCGGAGCGCAGCGCGCAGGGCCTCGAGGTGGTCGTCGGCGCGGGACCAGCCGCGCGGGGCACCCCGGATCGGGCGCTCGATGCCGAGGTGGGTGTCGGTGACGTGGAGGACGCGCACGAGACAACGTGACCCGCAGGTGGGCCAGATTCCGTCCGGATCGATACCCCCTGCTCATGCGGTGGGTGGTGTTCGGCGGCACGGGGCGGACGGGCGGGCGGATCGCGGCCGAGGCTGCAGCGCAGGGCCACGCCGTGGTGGTGGTCGGGCGGAGCGCTCGCGCAGACACCGTCCCCGCCGGCGCCGAGGCGGTGGCCGGCGACGCGACCGACCCGGAGACGGTGTCGCGGGTGGTGCGCGGCGCGGACGTGGTGGCCGTGTCGCTGTCGATCCCGCGGGCCGGGCCGTCACCGTTCGCGCGAGTCACGGGCCCGCCGGACCTCCACTCCCGCAGCGCCCGCCTGATCCTCGAGGCCATGGCGACCCACGGGGTCCAGCGCCTCCTGAAGGTGTCGGCGCAGGGCGTGGGCCCGTCGGCGGCGCGCGCGGGGTGGGGCTTCCGGGCGCTGGTGGCCGCCAGCAACCTGGGGCCCGCCTTCGCAGATCACGACGTGGCGGACGCGCTGGTGGCGGCCTCGGACCGCGACTGGACGATCGCGCACCCGCCGGTGCTCTCGGACGCCCCGGGGAGCCGGACCCTGGTAGCCGGCGAGCAGGAGACCACGGGCACGTTCACCACGGTCTCCCGCGACGACCTCGCGCGCTGGCTCGTCGCAGCTGCGACGGACCCGGCCTGGTCGCGCCGCCGGGTCACGCTCCGGCCGGGGTAGCGGGCCGGTGGCCGAAGAAGAGCAGGCGGGGCACCTGGTCTTCGTCGTCTGTCGGCTCCTCCGCGACCTCGACCTCGAACCCGGTGGCTTCGAGGAGTCGAACCCAGGTCGCCTCCGGGAAGAGCCCGAACTCGTGCCGCTCGTAGCGGGTGTGGACCGCGCCGTCCGCCTCGCGGAGCACGAAGCTGTAGTGGGTGACCGCGCTCGACGCGCTGGGCCCGGCGTCCTCGGTCCACTCGAGCCACCGCGCGCCCCGACCGTCGGGGGCGTCCGAGCCGCCGGCCTCGGTCCCCGGCCCGAAGCGCTCGGAGACGTGGTCCGGCACGAACAGCGCGAGGCCGCCGGGCGCGAGGTGGCGGAACGCGGTGGCGAAGGCCGCAGCGAGGTCGGCCTCGGTCCGCAGGTAGTCGATGGCGTCGTGCACGAACACCACGTCGAAGGTGCGGCCGAGGTCGAGCGCGCGCATGTCCCCGACCGCGTGGGCGCACTCCGGGTTGCGAGCGCGGCTCACCGCCACCATCTCGGGGCTGAGGTCTGTCAGCGTGCAGTCGAACCGGGCCTTCAGGTGGTACGCCACGTGGCCCCCGCCCGCTCCGAGCTCGAGCAGGTCCCGCGCCCCGGGGCGACGCGCGTGGAGCGCGGCCACGAACGCAGCGCCCTCGGCCTCGTACTCCTCGACCGGGGACAGCAGGGGCCACCACGGGGCGAGCTCTCGGTAGAAGACGTTCATCGGTGACTCCTGAGGTAGCGGCGCTGGCGCGCGCGGTGGCTGCAGCCGTCGTGACAGAAGCGCCGTCGCCCGTGGCCCTGCGCGAAGAACATCGTGCAGCCGGGCCCTTCGCAGCGACGGAGCGGGTCGGGTCCGGCGAGCACCTCGACGCAGGAGGTGGCGAGCCGCGCCGCAGCGTCTCCGCGGAACGAGACCCGGCTCGACGCTGCTCCCTCCGCCAGGACCAGCGCGACGTGGGCGCAGGCCCGCGCGGCGTGTGCGTTCACGACCTCCACCGCGCGAGGATCGAGCGGGCGCCCGTCACACCGGGCATCGACCAGCGTCCGGGTGGCGTCCCGCAGGGCCCGCAACGCGGCAAGGTCCCCAGCGGGGGTCCCCCCGAGCACGGCGGCGACCCACCGCCGCGCGACCTCGGGCTCCGCCAGGAAGTCGACGGCATCGTCCCCGGCTCCGTACCAGGTGTTCGCGAGCTCGATCGCGGGTGGTTCCCCGAGGAGCGGGAGGTCGTCGTTCATGAAGTGACGGTAACATGGATCATTCAGCGTCACCTGTCGGCGATGCGCCGCTCCAGGGGGAGGCGTGGTACCGTCGCGAGATGGTGCTGCTGATCACGGGAATCGCGTGTGCAGCGGGCGGCGCTCCGGCGGAGGGGTTCGCGGGCACGTCCGTGTTCCAGCCCGAGGGCCGGGCCGCGGTCGCGGTGGTGGTGCTGCACGGAAGCGAAGGCGGGAGCGCGCCGTACGCCCCGTGGCTGGCCGCGGAGCTCGCGCGCCGGGGGTTCGTGGCGGCTGCGTTCTGTTGGTTCGGGTGTGAGGGCACGCCGGAGCGGATCCAGCGGGTCCCGCTCGATCACACCGTCGACTTCCTGACCTGGTTCCAGGACGGGCCTGCGCGCGGGCTGCCGGTGGTCGTGTACGGCGCGTCGCGGGGGGCCGAGCACGCCCTGTTGCTGGCCAGCCTGCTCGGCGACACGAAGCTCGTCGCGGGCGTCGCGTCCCACGCCGGGACCGACACGGTGGTGGCCGGCTTCGATCCGCGGACGATGGGCCCGATCACGACGGACGGCGGCTACGACGCCGCGTGGACCTGGCGCGGCGAGCCGCTGTACGGCGAGCGCGCGATGCCCTTCGGCTCCGGACCCCGCCTGGCGATCGAGCGGTATCCGGGCCCCGTCTGGCTCTCCCACGGCGAGCTCGACCCGCTGTGGCCGGTGTCGCGGAGCCGGGCCCTGGTGAAGGCCCGGGGCGCGTTGCCGACCGAGCTCCACACCTGGCCCGGAGAAGGGCACGTGGTGCAGTCGCGCGACACCGTCGAGGCGCTGCTGGCGAGCCTGGTCGCGTTCGCGAACGCGCGGGCCGCCGCTCCCCCCACCCCCTGAACACCGCGAGGTTCCCGATGTGGCCCATCGTCCCGTTCCTGGCTGTTCCTCCGGCGCAGCCCCTGCCGATGCCGCCCCCGCCGGTGGTCGCGGTGTACGACGCGGTGTACGACGAGCCCCCGCCGCGGTGGGAGTCGATCCGGCCCCGGTCCCAGGCGACCGCGGTGGGCGTGGGCGCGGGCGTGGCGACGGCGCTGGTCTCCGGCGTGTTGGCCTGGTCGCTCGTCTCGAGCCTCGACGTCAAGCACGAGGCGGAGCGCCGGGGCGGGCTCGAGTGCACGAGCCTCGCGTGTTTCTGAGCGTCAGGTCGCGGAGCCGCACCGCTCGAAATGGGGGGACCAGTCGCGGACGAACGCCTCGAGCCGCGCCGGGACGCTGGGGTCCGGCCCGACGACGCCGTACAGGCGCCCGCTCCCGCGCCGGTAGCGCACGACGTGCGCCGGGTGGCCCGCTGCCGCCGCCAGGCGCTCCGCGAACCGCAGCGCCTGCGTCTCGGCGTTCCCGATCCGGTGCAGGTGCTGGTAGACGACGACCGTCGCCCCCGTCGCCGCGAACGCCGCGACCTCGTGGTCGAACACGAACTTCGGCGCGGTCCGTGCGCCCGGACCCACCGACGGGGGAGCCAGGCCGTTGTCGGGGTCGAGGCACACCAGCCGGCACCCCGCGACCGCGGCCAACGCACCTGCGAGCCACGCCTGTCGTGCGGCGCCCGGAGGGACGTACTCCTCCACGGACACCCAGCCGGGCACACAGCGCGCGACGAGGTCGGCGACGGTCCGGGTCTCGGCGTGGGCCACGGGTCCCAGCGCGTCGAACAGCTCGGGGTCGCAGGCGCGGAACGTCTGGGGCCGCGACAGGTAGGTGACGTGTTTGCCGTCCGCGTTGTGCGACTCGTTGGGGACCCGGTACCACACGATGCCTCCGGCACCTGCGGCCTCGGGCGCCAGCGCGCGGAGCAACCCGAGCTTGGAGAAGTCGCCTGCGTCCCCTGCGTACCGGTCCTGCATGGCGGCTCGCCTATCTCGCCACGGCTCCCCCTCAGCGTCCCGGGTGCACACCGAATGCCCGCGGGCTACGCGCGACGCCCCGGTTGCCGGAGGTCCGATGTCCCCGATCGAGCTGCGCATGGCTTTCGACGCTGCCCTGCACCGTGCGAGCGCAGTCGACCTCCCCGACGACCCCGCCGGAGCCGCCGAGGCCGCTCACCGGGCCCTCGCCGAGCTCGCGACCGCCCTGGATCTCGCGAGCCAGCTCTCCGGCGGCCAGCAGAGCGTCCAGCACGGACAGGTCATGCTGGAGGTCGCGGAGGTGACCGCGGCGCTGGGCCATGCGCTGGGCGACGAGGCCCGCCTGCGCGAGGCGCTCGAGCGCTGCGACCGGGCCCTGTCCCTGCTCGTCGCCCTTGGGTCCCCGATGCCTCGGTTGGAGGCGCAGGGGCTGTGTCTTCGAGGCAACCTGCTGGGGACGCTCGGAGATCTCGATGCCGGCATCCAACACCTCGAGGAGGTCGTGGCGGTGATGCAGCCGGCGGTCGAGCACCTCGAGGCGATGCGTGAGCGGGGTGACCCAGCCGAGCTGGCGATGCTCGACATGACGAGGGAGGACGCGCTCGCCCGAGAACTGCTGGACTCCGCCACGGGCTCTCTCGCCGCGATGCGAGACGCCGCGGCGGCCCGGAACCGCAAGCCGTGGTGGAAGCTCTGGTAGACCCGAGGGTCAACGCTGCGCGTAGAACAACACGTTCGGCTGCGACCCTTCGCTGATCGTGTACAGCCCGTCCGGGCCCCAGGTGATCGACTCCCCCTGGCGCTCGGTGAGGAGGTCCACCTTGCACGCGTCGCGAGCGAACGTGTCCGCCCAGTCCTCCCCCGGCCGCCGCGGCCACACCCAAGCGTCGAGGTAGGTGCGGATCACCAGCGCCGTGCCGTCCGGCGCCATCGCTGCGCCCGTCGTGAGCGTCGGGCCCGCGAGCGCGCCCGCCCCGAACCGCACCACCGCGACCTCCTCGCCCACCACCTGCGCCGGCAGCGGCGTCTCCACCCGGATCACGCTGGAGACGCCGTCGTTCACCTTCTCGATCAGCAGCACGTCGCCGGTGATCGGGTCCGCCAGCGCCGCCTCGCAGTTCGTCGGGCCCGCGGGCCAGGTCAACGTGGTGCGCTGGGCCAGCGGCCAGTCGTCGGAGTCGCGCGTCGAGGGGGGCCGGTCGAAGGACAGCAGCTCCACCGACGGGCGCTGCAGCAGGTTGTCGCCCACGTCCGCGAGCACCAGCTGGTCGCCGACCCGGACCAGGTCCTCGAGGTCGAAGCCGTCGACCGCGCCCTCGAACACGGCGGTGGCCAGCAGCGCGCCGGTGGGGGAGAAGGCGTAGAGCGCGTCGTCGCCGTCGTCGTTGGCCCACAACACACCGTCCCAGGCCACGAGGCCCGAGATCTCGGCGGGCTCCGGCACCGTCACGACGCCGACCACCTCGCCGGGCGCGAACGTGGGGCACACCGGCTCCCCGACCGCCGAGTGCTCGCGGGCGGAGTGCTCGTCACCGGTCGCGGGATCGGTGGAGGGCTCCCTGCACGCTGCGAGCGCCACCCACCACATCCCGACTCCGGCGCTAGAACTCGCGCTTCTTCGGCTCGACCTGCTCGGCTTCCGTCTTGCAGTCGATACACAGGCTCGCCACCGGGCGCGCCATCAGGCGGCCGAAGGTGATGGGCGCGCCGCAGGACTCGCAGGTGCCGTAGTCACCCTTGTTCATGCGATCGAGGGCGTGGCGGATCTTGGTGAGGAGCTTGCGCTCGCGATCGGCCATGCGCAGCGTGAAGTCGCGGTTCGACTCCGTGACGGCGATGTCGAGCGGGTCGGCGTCGGTCTCGCGCACCTCGGTGAGGTCGACCACGGCGTCCCGGGACTCCTTCAGGATGTCCTTGAGCTGATCCTCGAGGACGGCCTTGAGGGTCTGGAGCTCCTGGGGGGAGAGGTACTCGTCGGCTGGCAGCATGGGAACCTCACGGAGCGCCGTCCGTCGCAGACTGGGGAAGGGGGCGAAGGATACACGCGCCCCCCCATCGCGGCAAGGGCTGGCGCGCGGGGTGACTAGTCTTCGAGGTCCGGAGCGGTCGCCCGGGCCTCGAGGGTGGGGCGCATGAGCGGCGCCACGTCCAGATCACACGGCCGACCCGTCCGCCGGGACAGCAGCGTGACGTCGAGGATCACGTGGTTCACGGCCAGATCGACGACCGAGCTGTTCGTGGTGTGGACGGCGTCGTTGTCGCGCCCCGGCTCGGCGCCCCCCATCAGCGCGGCCTTGCGGTCGACCACCAGGAGCAGGTTGTGTGACCAGTGCGCCTTCCCCGGGTCGAGGTCGTCCGTCCAGCAGCAGAAGCCCGCCGGGGGGTCGGGCAGGGGCTCGGGGCAGTGCAACACGCGGTGCAGGCCCCGGGGCGCCAGCTCGTCCAACACCGGCCGCAGGAGCTCGATCTCCCGGCGCCACGCCGAGAACGCGACCGACACCTGCGCCGAACGCAGCAGCTCCCGCGCGCGATCCATCACCTCCACGTAGGACCGCACGATCCACACGGGCTCCGGGCGCGAAGGGCGGGGGAGGGAGCGCAGGGCCAACGCCACCCCGTCCAGGCGGGTGAGGGTGCGCCGCCGGACGCTGGCGATCCATTGCTCCGGCGCGGCGGCGACGAAGCGCTGGGGCTCCTGTCCGACCGAGAACGCGGCGCCCGTCTCCTCGAGCTGCTGCAGGACCTTGTACACGGCGGAGCGCGGGACGCCCGATCGGGCGCCGACTTCGTAGCCGGTGAGCCCCTGGCCCGAGTCGTCGATGAGCAGCGTGAGCCAGGCCAGCGACTGGTTCCGCGTGAGTCCCAGCTCCACCAGGTGGTCCACCAGCGCCTCGGTCTCCACCGCGCCTCCTCGGCGTGACGCTAACGCGAGTGACGTCCGGTGGCACCTGTAGTGACTCGGGTTAGAGTGACGCCTTCGCTCCGGAGTCCACCATGATCCTCCTCCAGTGGCTCACCGCATGTTGTGGCTCCGCCCCCCCGATCTGGGCGGACGTGGACCCCGTACACCTCGGCGCCGGCTCCGTCACGGTGGATCTGGCGGACTTCGTCGTCGACGACCGGGGCGACCCCACGTTCGAGGTCCAGCCCGACCCCGACGTGTTGTCCCAGCTCGACGGGTCTACGGTCACGTTCACGCCGCAACCCGGCTGGACGGGGAGCACCGAGCTCGTGCTCACCGCGATCGACGGCTGCGACAACCGCTCCACCACCACCGTCCTCGTGGACGCGCTGGTGCCCACCACCACGACCCAGCCGCTCGACGCGTGTCCGGTGGTGTTGCCCTACACCCCTGTCGGAGACCCCGACCGCGTGATGATCGCCGGCGACTTCAACGCCTGGGATCCGGAAGCCACCGAGCTCGAAGTCGACGGAGCCGGGTTCGTCGCCACGTTGTCGCTCGCGCCCGGCGCGTACGCGTACAAGTTCGTGGAGGTCACCGAGCGCGCGTTCGACCCCGAGCTCGCCTGGGCCTGCGATCCCGCCGCGGCCGAGATGGTGTGTGGCCCGGGCACGGCGCCCGCCGGCCAGCCGTTCACCCAGGACTGCACCCCCGGCGCCAACTCCTGCGACTCGCTGCTGATCGTGCCCGACTGCGCCCTGCCCACCGTCACCCTCGACTCGGTCGACCTCGATCGGTCCGCTGGGCGCGTGCGGGCGTCGTTCACGGCCACCGAGGGCCTCCAGGGCAGCGCGATCACCCTGGCGGTCACCCTCGATGGCGACCCCGTCGACGCGCCGGGGGGTGCCGTCGACGAAGGGGGCCTTTCGGTCGGACGCCACGAGCTCCGGGCCGTCGCCACAGACGCTGCCGGCCGCGTGTCCCGCGAGGTCGTGGTCCCGTTCTGGACCGACGAGTTCGACTGGGACCGGGCGGTGTTGTACTTCGCGTTCGTCGACCGCATGGAGAACGGCGACCCCGCCAACGACGACCCCACCGGAGCCACCGGCGCGGAGTGGGAAGGCGGCGACTGGAAAGGCCTGCAGGACCTGCTGCCCTACCTCGACGACCTCGGCGTGAGCGTGTTGTGGATCAGCAACCCGCAGGACAACGCCGAAGGCGCCTGGGCCGGCGACTGCTCGCTCACGTACGCCGGGTACCACGCGTACTGGCCGTCGAACGCGCTCTCCACCGAGTCCCGGTTCGGCGACGAGGCCGCGCTGGCCGCGCTGATCGAGGCCGCCCACGGCCGCGGGATGCGGGTGATCATGGACTGGGTCGGCAACCACGTCCACGAGGAGCACCCGTACGCCACGGAGCACCCCGAGTGGTTCCACGGGTTCGAGGACTGCAAGGCCAACGTGAACGGCCAGTCGAACTTCGACCGCATCCCGGAGGAGTGCTGGTTCGCGCCGTACCTGCCGGACGTGGACTACTCGAACCCCCAGGCCATGGACACCATGCTGGAGGACGCGCTCACCTGGGCCGAGGCCTTCGGCTTCGACGGCTTCCGCGTCGACGCGGTCAAGCACATGTCGCACGGCGCCGTCCGCGACCTCGAGGCCCGCGTCTCCGCCCGGCTCGAGCACACCGCTGCCGGCTCCGACGAGGACTTCTGGACCGTCGGCGAGACCTTCGACTCCGCGCCCCGCATCGCGGCGTACCTCGGTGAGAACGGGCTCGACGGGCAGTTCGACTTCCCGCTGTACTACTCCATCCGCAACGTGTTCGGGCGCGGGCAGGGCCAGGTCCTCGACCTCCTGTCGGCGTGGGACGCGTCGAAGGCCTCGTTCGGGGACGCGCGGATGAGCACGTTCCTCGGCAACCACGACGTGAACCGCTTCACGACCGACGCGTTCGAGGGCGTACAGGGCGGCTGCGACGACAACGGCCTGCGGATCGCGCAGCCTCCGAGCGCCGCGTGGCCCTACGAGTCGCTGCGCCTGGGCTTCAGCTTCCTGTTCACCATGCCCGGCGTGCCGCTCGTGTACTACGGCGATGAGCTCGGGATCCCCGGGCACAACGACCCCGACAACCGGCAGCCGCTGTCCTGGCACGTGGACGACCTCGGCGCGGTCACCTCGGTCGACGACCTCCAGGGCCGCGTGGACGCCGAAGCCCTCGCCACCGCCCGCCACGTGCGCGCCCTCGCCCGCGCCCGGGCCGAGCACCCCGCGTTGTCCGAAGGGGGCTGGGTGGAGTGGTGGCGCGAACCCGACGTGGGGGCCTACGCCCGCGCGGCCCAGGGCGACTTCGCGCTCGTGGTGCTCAACCGCTCCGGGGACCCGCGCACGCTGGACAACGGCCTCGCGTTCGCGGGCCTGCCCGAGGGGACGTGGGAAGACGTGCTCACCGGAGACACGTTCACGAGCACGGGTGACCGCATCTCGGTACAGATCCCGGCCCGGGGCTCGCGCGTATTGGTGCACCGGTGACGGGGGTCCACATGTCGGTGCTGGCGTTGGTGTTGTCTGGCTGCGCGAGCAGCGAGTACACGCGGCTCTACTACACGCAGGACAAGGCCGACGAGCTCGACTGGGACACGATCGGCGACCTCGGCGCGCTGGGTCCCACGATCTCCGGGGACGGCGTGAACTTCGGCGTGTACTCCGCGAACGCCGAGCGCGTGGAGCTCCTGCTGTTCGACGATCCGGAGGCGGCGCGGCCCACGATCCAGTTCCCCATGACCCGCTACGGCGACGTGTGGAACCTGTACGTCGAGGGCGTGGGCCCGGGCCAGCACTACGGCTTCATCGCCTGGGGCCCCAACTGGCCCTGGGACCCGGACTTCGTGCCGGGCTCGCCCACGGGCTTCCGCGCCGACGTCGACGAGCAGGGCAACCGGTTCAACCCGAACAAGCTGCTCATCGATCCGTACGCGAAGGCGGTTCACCGCGATCACGACTGGAGCAAGGGCTCCGCCGCGTCGGGCCCGGACCTCGAGAAGTCGACGTACGCAGCCGCCGCGAAGTCGATCGTGGTGGAGTCCACCTACGAGTGGCGGGACACCGACTGGTGGGAGCAGCGGCAGTCGGGCGTGCACCCGGGCCACGAATGGAAGGACCTGATCGTGTACGAGGTGCACGTGAAGGGGATGACCCAGTCGGCGGCGAGCGCGCAGCTCGGCGTCGATCACTTCGGCACCTTCCGGGGCATGGGGGAGTCGGCCGACTACCTCGCGGATCTCGGCATCACCGCGGTCGAGCTCCTGCCCCCGAACGAGAAGCCGCTCGACGGTGGGTACTGGGGCTACAACCCCATCTCCTGGTTCGCCATGGAGTCGCAGTACACCGCGGCCTGGCAGGACCGCGAGGAGCCAGCGGCCTGGGTCGACGAGTTCAAGTGGATGGTCGACGAGCTGCACGCCCGCAACATCGAGGTCATCGTCGACGTGGTGTACAACCACACCGGCGAGGGCGGGCTGTGGCGGACGAAGCTGTTCTTCAACGACCCGGACGGCGACTTCCAGTGCGACCCCGGCGTGGCGAACAACCTCGACAGCAACGAGGTGGCGTCGCTCCTCTCCTGGCGGGGGCTCGACTCGAGCTCGTACTACGTGCTCGAGAACGCGAACCAGGCCTACTTCGACGGCTCGACCGGCGTCGGCAACCAGGTCCGCGCGAACCACGAGCCGGGCCGGAAGATCGTGATGGACTCCCTCCGCTACATGGTGGAGGAGCTGCACGTCGACGGGTTCCGGTTCGACCTCGCGGCCGTGCTCGGCGAGCGGGACGGCGAGCAGGCCCAGTACTGGACCACGCCGAACGACGGCACGCTGCTCAACGAGATCGCCGACGACCCGGTCCTGCAGGCCTACAACACGCGGATCATCGCGGAGCCGTGGTCCACGGCCTACGACGCGTCCACGCAGTACCCGATGTCGTCGAACGACCCCCAGATCGGCTGGGGCGAGTGGAACGGCATCTTCCGAGACTGGTGGCGGAACTTCCTCAACGACGACGGCTATCGCCTGAACTCCCGGATCGGCGACCTCGACGGCGGCGGCGTGATGACCGGCTCGTTCGACCGCTACGCCAACAAGGACAAACGGCCGTACCACACCGTGAACTTCATCACGGCGCACGACGGCTTCACGATGTTCGACCTGATGTCCTACACGCAGAAGGAGAACGCCTGCGGGCCGCTCAACCCGATCTGCTGCCAGGACGCCTGCTCCTCCTGGTGCGACCCGAACTCGGGGGAGTCGACCAACCACAGCCGGAGCTGGTCCGAGGGCAACGACGAGTCGCTCAAGCGCCAGATGATGCGGAACGCGTTCGCCGGGCTCTTGTTGTCGCGTGGCACCCCGATGATCCTCGGCGGCGACGAGTGGATGCGCACGCAGTACGGCAACAACAACGCCTACAGCACCTGGGCCGACAACGAGTGGAACTGGTTCCGCTGGTCGGAGTGGCTGTCCGAGAACCGCAACAACGTGTTCCGCCACCGCATGCACGACTTCGTGCGCGACCTCGTCACGTTGCGCAAGCGCTACCCGGGCGCGTTCGCGGTCGACGACTGGGACACGGGCCGCGAGGTCCGCTGGCGGGGAGCCAACGGCGGCGACGCCGAGTGGGGCACCCGCAACGTCGACATGATGTTCGTCGAGGGCCAGGGCGAGCCCGAGCTCCACGTGTTGTGGAACCAGGAGCCCGGCTCCCAGGTCACGTTCCAGCTCCCGTCCGGCCAGTTCGGGGTGCTCGTCGACACCCAGCGGTGGTTCGATCTGCCCGGTCGGGGCGGTGAGCCCACCGGGTGGTTCGACGAGAACCCGGACGCCGACCCCTTCCAGTCGAGGAACATCACCCTCGACAACCCCCAGACCGTGTCGGGTTCGTACACGGTCGAGCCCCGCTCCGTCGTGGTGCTGGTGAAACAGTGATCCTGTCCTTGATCTCGGCGGCGGCGCTCGCGGGCAACGCGAACGTCGGCGGCTACTTCCGCATCCCGGCCCGGCCGGACTTCCAGGGCGGCAGCGGTCGCCTCGGCTACTGGAACCTGTACGGTCGCCTCATGAACGAGGGGCCCTACGGCATGGTCGAGCTCCGGTACGACCTGCTCGAGCGCGCGCCGCAGAGCGACCGCCCGTGGTCCGCGGTGCACGTCCGCGTCGAGGGTGGCTCCATCGCCAACGCCGACCCGCTGAACGGCTCGCTCTCCGCCTACCGCATGTCCCAGATGTACGTGCGCTCCGGGAACGTGTTGCTGCGCGACGTCACCTGGCAGCTCGGGACGCTGGAGTACTTCTTCGGCGACCTGGGCCTGTACGACTTCCGGCCCGCCACGTTGATGTTCCGCACCGTGGGGGTCTCGGGCACCTACGATCGCGGTCGCCTGCTCGTCCTCGCTGGGGCCGGCGACAGCGGCTTCGCGCAGTTCGGCACGAAGTACTCCCCGCTCCCGACCGCGGCCCTGGCCACGCGCGTGCGCATCGTCCCCGGGCACCTCGAGGTGGGCGGCGGGTTCGAGGGGCACTACGAGCCGGCGGTGGGCGGCTCCCGCAACGCGCCGTACCAGACCCCGGGCATCGACTTCGAGGACTGGATCCGCGGTGAGGTGGGAGAGCGCTGGGTCGCCGAGAACGGAGAACAGCAGGCGCCGTACTTCCCGGACCCGGTCCCGCGCGACGCCACGAGCTTCGCGGTGGTCGGGAACCTGGGCTTCGGCAACGCAGGCCCCCTCGTGTGGAACAACCTGTTCGTGCGCTACGAGCAGGTGCACCCCGAGAAGACCACCCAGGACTCGCTCCTGGGCCAGCCGCTGACACTGTACGTCCACGACTTCACCGACCAGCGCACGGTGTTCCAGGCCGGCGACGAGATGCAGCTCCGGCTGGTGAAGAACCGCCTCGACGCGGTGCTCGGGGGCTTCTACGGCGACCACCGGGACCTCGACAACCAGCTCGCGCCGTCGGACTGGGACCGCACGTACGCCTCACAGGTGACCCGCCTGCAGCTCTACGTCACGCCCACCGCGCACCTGCTGGTCGAGAACGCCATCGCGCGGGAGTGGTCGCGGAACGGGAACACGTACCGGGAGCACGCGGACTCGATGTTCTCGAACACCGAGGGCCGGCCGGACGCGCGCGGCCTCGAGACGGGGGACTCCGACACCCGCGTGACGTGGCAGGGGAAAGGGGGCTTCGTCCTCAACCCGCTGGGCCCCGGCGTGTTCGTGCGGCCGTCGCTGCGGTTCCTCTACGGGGTGCAGGCGAGCTCGCAGAACAACGCCTTCGGCAACGCGTTCGTGGAGACGGTGGACCAGGAGAACGCGTTCGGCAACGTCGAGCGCCACCTCCACCACCTGGTGTCGATCGAGACGGAGACATGGTTCTGATGCGGTACCCGTGGTTGTTGGGAATGGGGTTGCTGGGCTGCATCAAGCCGTCGGGGCCGGTCCAGGCGCCGACGCCGCTCGACCTGCGCGTGGTGCCGATCGTCGCGTCGTACGCGGACGCCTCGGTGTCGGCGGCGGGTCCGGGGTTGGGGGACGCCCTGGTGGCGGAGGTGGCCTCCCACGCGCTGCGGGGTGCGCTGACGGAGGCGGGACCCGCGCTGGCGGCGCGCGACACCGAGGCACGGGTTGCGGCGCTGGGCGCAGGGCCGCTGGTGTTGGTGGAGGCCGCGCCGCGGTTCTCGAGCCAGATGGCCGGCCGCTACCGGTGGACGGTGGACGTGACGTTGTCGGTGGTGGGCGTGGGTGAGGGCGAGACCCGCCACTTCGCGGTCCCGGTGGCGCTGGTGTACGACCACGAGCGCGAACAGGCGGCCGCAGACGCCGCGGCGCCGGCGATCGCCCGCGAACTGCGCGAGGTGCTGGACCACGCGCTCGCGGTCCGATGACGCGAGCGTCAGGGAGTCGATCCCGTCCGGGTCAGGGCAGCGTGAACCCGTCGGACACCCCGCAGGTGGCGGTGTCGACGACCACCGCCGCGACGCCGCAAGACGCCGTCAGGATGGTCGCGCGCTCGGTGTTCCCCGCAGCGTCCGCCACCGGTGCACCCTCGAGGACGGGCGAGGCCAGCGGGAGCGCGGTGCCCGCGCAGGGACCGCTCGGCGCCGGCGACGGCCCGCCAGGGCTGCCCAGCCACACCTCGTGCGCCACCCCCGGCGTCCCCATGCCGCTGTGGATCCAGACCAGGCCGTCGCACACCCCATGCGCCCAGCCGCGCAGGGCCCTGGGGATCGGGGTCCCGTCGTTGTTCGCCGCGAACTGCAGCGCGTTCGCCAGGAGCACGCCACCGTCGCCCCTCCAGCTCAGGAAGAACGCCGCCGCCGACGGTGGGTACAGGTTGACCGCGACCACGGTGGCGGCGCCGTCGATCGACCACTCGGCCAGCAACGCCGTCCCATCGGACCACTCCGCCACGGGCTGCGCGCCGGCCGCCACCGAGGCGCCGCCGACGTAGGCGCTGCCGGTCTCCAGGGCCCCGACCCCGACCAGGAGCGGTGAGGTCGGTGCGAGGGCGACCAGGCTGACGTCGCCCGCGATCGCGGACGCCGGCAGGATGGGCACGTACGGCAGGAACCGGCCCGCGGGTTGACTCTCTTCGGCCAGCGCGAACGTGGCCACGACGACGCCTCCGCCAGCGTCGGCGTACGCGCCCAGCGCGTCGCCCAGCGCCACCCGATCGCGCCACTGCTGGTCGGACCAGACCAACACCGCATCGTAGGCCGCCAGGTCCGTGACGGTGGGCGTGAACCGGGATCCGTCCACGCGGTCCACCGTCACGACGCCGACCGCGAGGAGCCCGGCTTCGACATCGTCGACCGACGGGCGCGTGGAGCCGTGCACCAGCAGCACCTCGAGCCCGGGGTCGACGGCAGAGTGCCCTCCCGCCCCGGTGTGGCCCGTGGAGGCGGTCGCCCCGGTGGGGTCCGACTCCACCGCCCCCGTGTGCTGGCGGACCCCGGTGTGGACCGCGACGGGAGGGCCGTCGACCGGGCCTTCCTTCGGAGCTGGGGTGCAGGCGAGGAGCAGGAACATGACGCCCTCCGCGGCCGCCCGTACCTTGGCGCTCCCCCGGCTGCCGCCGTGTCATGGAGTTGTCACGCACCGGGCTCCGGGAACGAGAGGGACACGCCCGGGTGCGCGCCACTTCGCGAGCTACACTGACGAGGCGTGTCGATCGGGCGGGGGCCCGAACGTCACCAGGGCACACCCTGGAGGTCTCCGTGCAGTTCCTGCTGATGATCTACGACGACGAGCGTGTCCTGGCCGCCATGTCCGACGCGGAGCGCGAGGCCTTCATGGGTCGCTACTTCGCGTTCACCCAGGAGCTCAAGGCGGCGGGCGCGCTGGTGGCGGGCGACGCCCTCGAGCCCGTGGCCACCGCCACCACCGTGCGGGTGCGCCAGGGCAAGGCCACCACCACCGATGGCCCGTTCGCCGAGACCAAGGAGCAGCTCGGCGGCTACTACCTCGTCGAGGTGCCGGACCTCGACGCGGCGCTCGGCTGGGCCGCGAAGATCCCCTCGGCGGAGCTCGGCTCCATCGAGGTCCGGCCGATCCAGCAGTTCCCGTGACCACCCCCGGCCCGGGCGCGTACGTCGACGCCCGCTGGGCCGTGGAGGACAGCGTCCGGAAGCACGGCCCGCGCGTGCTCGCGGGGCTCGTCCGCTACTTCGGCGAGTCCGGACGGGGCCGGTCCGCGTTCACCCTCGCCGAGGACGCGTTCCAGGACGCGCTGGCCCAGGCGCTCGAGACCTGGCCACACCAGGGCATCCCGTCGAACCCGGCGGGGTGGCTGGTGGTTGCAGCGCGCCGCAAGGCCCTCGATCGGCTGCGGCGCCGCTCCACGCGGGCCGGGAAGCAGGGAGAGCTCGAGGTCCTCGCGCGGCTGACCCAGGACGAGGACGCCGGCGAGGTCCCCGACATCCCCGACGAGCGCCTGGCGCTGATCTTCACCTGCTGCCACCCGGCCCTGGCCGAGGACGCACGCGTGGCCCTCACGCTGCGGACGTTGTGCGGGTTGCAGACGCCGGAGCTCGCGCGCTGCTTCCTCGTCCCCGAATGACGGTCTGGAGCAGCAGGTCGGGCATCGGCGTCCTGGCTACCGCGACGAGGCGGTGCGGTCGTCGGGGGTGGGCCGGAGGGTGGCGAACCCCACCCACAACTCGCCCGTGAGGTACTTCGTTCCCTTCGGGTCCGAGTCCTTGGCGCGCCGAAGGTAGTTGTTCCAGGGCTCGCCCTCTGGGCCCTTCCGCTCCGATGGGTGCTCGAGGTTCATCCACGTGGTGGTGCGTCCCACGCCGGTCCCGCCGTGGGCCATCGTGATGGTGCCGTCGTCGGCGACGCCCACGACGACGGCGACGTGGGTGAGCGGGTCGTTCACGCGGCCGTCGCGGTCCTTGTCGAAGGTGTCGTCGAAGAACACGAGGTCGCCGAGCTCCGGGTGCTTGCGGTGGTGGATGGTGCCCTGCTCCGACGCCAGCTCCCACAACGTGCGGACGCTGCCGGAGATCGAGATGCCCACGCGGTCGTACACGGCGGACGCGAAGCCCGAGCAGTCGTCGCGATACCCGCCCAGGGACCCCTTCAGGAAGTGCTCCGCGGACGCGACGATGGCCTCGCGGAAGTCCTGCTCCTGGCGCCGGTCGCGCGGAGACTGCGGCGCCGGCGGCTTCACCGGGTCGGGGCGCTCGGGCAGCGGCCGCACGGTGCGACCCACCGGACCGAGCGGACCCGGCACCCGCAACGCGCGTGGGGCGCAGGCGACCGACAGCAGCAGCAACAGGCAGCAGCGCACGAGCCAGCCGGGAGCGGGGAGGGGAGGGGAGAGGGAGGGCGGACGAACCACGGCGGGGAGCCGCGGAGACGGGAAGCCGATACTATCACCGCGCGCTCCGGAACGGCAGCGCCGGAGTGGGTGATGCAGGACGAGCTGCCTTCCCTGTTCGACGGGCTCTCCCCGATGGACGTGCAGGACGCGTTGCAGCGCTTCCACGTCGTCGAGGTGGGCGCCGGCACCACGCTGATCGAGGAGGGGGAGGTCGACCCCACCGTGTGCGTGGTCCAGTCCGGCGAGCTCGTCGCCCGAAAGGGGAGCACCGCCGTGGGGCGGATCCTCCCCGGCGACCTCCTGGGCGAGATGGCGCTGTTCACGGGAGGGCCCCGGAAGGCTTCGGTCCAGGCGATCATCCCCTGTCGGCTGCTCGCGCTGGACGCCGAGAGCTACGACTGGCTGCGCCGCTCGAAGCACCCCGTGGCGTACGCCCTCGAGGACCGCGCGTTGTCCAACCTCACCGACCGCCTGCGCAAGGTGGGCGACCGCATCGCGTCGCTGGCGAAGGGCAGCCCCGTGGAGTCCGTCGTCCCAGGGCGGGGGTTCTTCGACCGCATGGCCGAGGTGTTCGGCGCGGGCGGCGTGTTCGAGGCCGGCGTGGACGCGTCCGCCCTGGCCGGGTCCCGGTTGTTCGCCGGCGTGAAGCCCGACGTGTTGGCAGAGGTCGCGCGCTGTTTCCGGCCGCTCGGTGTGCGGCGGGGCCACTTCCTGTGCCGGGAAGGGGAGTCCGGCGACGAGATGTACCTCATCGCGTCGGGGCAGGTGGAGGTGCTGGTGGCGACCGCGAAGGACCGCGTGGAGCCCGTCGCGGTGTTGGGTGCGGGGGAGGCGTTCGGCATGTGCTCCCTCGTGCAGCCCGGCCAGCCCCGGATGGCCAGCTGCCTCGCCAAGGAGAAGGTCACGGTGCTGCAGATGGACCGGCTCGCGTGGGCCGAGACCGCGAACCGCGGCGACCTCGTCGGCAGCGTGCTCCGCGTGGCCATGATCCGCGCGTTGTCGGACCAGCTCGACTACGCCAACGCGCAGCTCGCGCGCCTCGACGTGGAGCATCAGAACTGGACGCTCCTCGCGAAGGCCAACGCCGGGTTCGAGGCACACGGGGCCTTCCTGAAGGACGAAGAGCTCCCCGACTACCTGCGC
>JBIKWC010000127.1:0-18747 GCA_044356535.1 Myxococcota bacterium | reverse complement strand
GCGCTCCGCCCCGCTCGTGGTCTCCGACCTCGACCCCATGTTCCTGATCTCGGCGTCGTCCGGCAACGAGAACAACGCCAACATCTGCTCGGGCGACTCCGGCGGCCCCCAGTTCCACGAGGCCGACGGCGTGCGGCAGCAGTGGGCGGTGCACTCGTGGGGCGACCTCGACTGCCGCTTCAACTCCGGCAGCACCCGCACCGACGTGGTGCAGGACTTCATCCTCGAGCACGTCGAGGCGGTCCACGGCACCACCGACTTCTGCGAGATCATGGACCGCTATGGCGACGGCGCCTGCGACCCCACGTGTGGTCGCACCGACCCCGACTGCGTCGTCACGATCGCCGACCTCGCCACGTACGGCGACCCGAAGGGCGGCTGCGACACCGGCGGCAGCGGCCCCCTCCCGCTCGGCGCGGCGCTGCTCCTGGCAGCGGTCACCCTCCGCCGGCGCCCGCCGGGAAGGTGATGGACGGCGCGCGGGTCGCAAGGGCACACTGCGCGTCGGAGGTCCCGTGGTCACCTGGGTGTTCCTGGTCCTGCAGAGCGCCCTCGCCGGCGAGCTCGTGGTCAACGTGGAGGGCGGCGGCGCCGCTGCGTGCGCGGTCTCCGTGGACGGGCAGGCGAAGGGGAACACGCCCCTGCACCTGACGGGCCTGGCGGCGGGCAGCCACTCGTTCTCGTTCACCTGCCTCGACCGCGACCCGTTCACCGAGCAGCGCGACGTCGCCGACCAGCCGAACGGCTTCCAGCAGCTCACCTTCAAGGCCCCGCCGCCCAAGATGGTGACCACACCCGTCGACGTGTACCTCGTGGTGCGCGACCTCACGCGCGGCGAGAAGGTCCGCATCGACGGCGGCGACCCCGTCTCGATCCCCTACCACGCGAAGTTGGTGCCTGGGATGCACGACTTCCTCGTGCTCGATCGCGCCGGGAACGAGGCGCGCCACCTCCAGCGCGAGGTGCTGGGGAACCCGGCGGGCGTGGTCCTCAAGCTCGAGTGAGGTGCGCGTGTCCTGCGTCCTGCTCCTGCTCGCTGCCGCGTGCCGCACCTCCCCCGGAACCCCTGTCGAGGACCCCGTGATCTGGACGTTGCCCATCGCCTGTGAGCGCCCCCTCGACCAGGGAGCGTTCGCGCTCGACCTCGCCCCGTCCACGTTCGTGCCCTCCGTCCACCGGGCCACGTGGGAGGGTCCGGGCGGGCAGGCGTCGATGTGGGCGGTCTCCGAGCAGGACTACCACCCCCGAGACCCGCACCCGGGCGACGAAGACTTCAGCGCCGGCGACTGGAAGCGCATCGCGGCGCGCGACCTCGAGGACGGTGCAGAGGGCCTGCCCGTCGCGCTGCTGTACCCCGGGGAGTGGCTGCTGCGCGTGGTCACCGACGACGGCCGGGGCACGGTGGTCTCGGACGTCACCCCGTTCGAGGTGCCGGAGCCGCCAGCGGTGGTCACCCGCGGCGCCGTGCGCACCAGCAAGTCGGGCTCTGGGCTCGGGGACGGGTTCCTGGTCGCCCACCAGTACGCCCCCGCGGGCCGACCGGAAGAGACGCTGCCCGTGATCTTCGACGCCGAAGGGCGCGTGGTGTGGTGGATGACCGCGGACCTCGAGGCCGGCAGGGTCCTCCGCGCCGTCCCCACCCGGGACCTCCGCTCGCTCCTGATCCTGCACGACCCGCCCGGCGACGACGACGCGATCGACCTCGTGGGCCTCGACGGCGAGAGCCTCGTGCGCACCCTCGCCCTCGACGCCACCCACGACGCCGTCGAGAACGGAGACGGCACCCTGGGCTTCCTCAGCTACAGCTACTCCGAGCCCGGCGCCATGCCCGAGTTCCCCGGGGAACGCGTCGCCGCCGACGCCATCCGCACGGTGCCCGTGGGCGCCACCGACCCCGCCGAGGTCACCACGCACTACGACTTCCACGAGGACTACGTGGAGGGCCCGTGGAAGCCGTGTGCCCACGCGGAACCTGGCGCCTTCGTGCCGGGCGCGGTCGAGTGGACCCACGGGAACTCGCTCATCGCGGCGCCGGGCGGTGACGGCTGGTACTTCCTGGGCCGGTTCATCGACGCCGTACTGCACGTGTCGGCCGACGGCGAGCGGCTGTGGCAGCTCGGCGGGCGCAACGCCACGCTCACGCCCACGTTCACGACGCCGGAGTTCCGCCACGGGCACGCGAGCCACGCGTGGCGAGAGCCCGACGGGGACCACCTGCTGATCTTCGACAACCGCACCCACGACACGGTGCCGGTGTCGCGGATCGTGGAGCTGCGGATCGACGCCGAGGCCGGGACCTACGATCAGGTCTGGGTGCTGCGAGACCCGAAGGAGCAACACACGAGCTTCCTGGGGGACGCGCGGCGCCTGCCGAACGGCAACACGCTGGTGGACTGGACGGCCCGCGGCGAGCTCACCGAACACACGCCGGACGGCGAGGTCGTCTGGGCGTTCGACACGCCGGTGCCCCTGGGGCGCGTCTGGTACAGCCCGACCCTGCAGCCCTGACTACTCCATCCAGGCGAGCAGGTACTTCGCGGCCGGCAGGTCCGGCTCGCGCTCCACCAGCGCGCGGACCCGCTCCGTCCGTGCCGGGTCGCGGTCTCCCAGGAACAGCGCGTACTCCATCCACACCAGCGCGTCCGTGCGGCGCGGATCCCGCGCGTGGGCCCGCCCGAACCAGCCAGCGGCCTCCTGGTGGCGGCCCGCCTCCCCCAGCGTCTGCGCGGCCTCCGTCATCGCGGAGGTGTCGGTGGGGTCGAGCGCCGCAGCCTCCTCGTAGAGCGCCAGCGCGTCGTCCACCCGGCCCTGCGCGCGGAACACGCTGGCCTTGGCCGTCACCGCCTTCCAGCCGCGCGCGCGACCCAGCGCGCGATCCACCACGTCGTGGGCCTCCGCGAAGCGGCCCAGCTTGCGCAGCGCCCAGGTGCACCACACGAGCGACTCCTCGTCGAGCCCGACCGTGCGCACCACCTGATCGAGTCCCGCGCTCTCCTGCAGGAACGCGGTGCGGTCCTCGCCCTCGAGCACCAGCCCCGGGTGATCACCCACCGCCTTCTGGATCCGGAGCACGAACGGTGACATGCACCCTCCCGCCGCCCTGTACCACCGCGGACGCCGCCGTCACCACGGTCCGGGGGGCCGCAGCACGCCGGGGAAGGTCCGCGCCTCGACCAGCCCCAACGCGCCGACGAACAGCCCCTCCCCCGCCAGGACCACCAGGCCCAGCGCGCTCTCGCGCTGCAGGTGGGTCGCCACCAGGATCGCGCACACGACGGTCCAGCCGAGGTTTCCGGCCACCAGGGCCCGCACGGCCAGCGGTGGTGGCGGGGACCCGCGGGTGGCGCGGAGCGCCAGGGAGCTCGAGTACGTGCCGTACAACACGTTCACCACGCCCACCCCGAGCACGAGCTCCGCCGAGAGCCCGTACCACCCCGCCAGCCAACGGTGGAGCGCCACGACGAGCAGCCCCACCCCGCCGCCTGCGAGCCCATCGAACCACAGGAGCCGAAGCGCGACCGACATCGCCGAATCCTATCGTGCTACACGCTGCTGCTGTGACGAAACGCCCCCGTCGCACACGGTCGGGTTGGAGGTCGGGATGCGTCGGTTGGCCGTAGCGCTGGTGGTCGGGGTCGGTTGTTCGAAGTCGGAGCCCGCAGAGCCCGAGGTGGGGTTCGAGGTCCTGGGCCCGGACGCCGCCATCGGCGGAGACGACCTCGGCGCGCTGGGAGCGAGCTGGGTGCAGTGGGCGCTCGAGCACCCCGTCACCGACCACCCGGTGCTGGACCTCACCGGGGCGGACTGCGCCGAGGCCCAGCCCGGGGACGTGTTCTTCCTGGCGGGCACGCTCGGCGACGAGGCCGCATCCAGGACCTGCACCGCCTCCAACGGCGGCCCCTTCCTGCTGCCGGTGTACAACATCTGGTACGACAACTGCGGAACGCCGCCCGAGTACGTGGTGAGCGACGACTACCTGCAGTCCACCGTCACGACCCTCGTCGACGAGTTCGACCACGCCACGCTGGTGATCGACGGCGAGACCGTGGCGGACACCGCGGCGTTCTTCACCCCCTACCGGACGGGGGTCACGTCGTTCTCCTGGGTCAACCCGCCGACCGACGGCCTCTACGACTCGTGGGGGTACCCGTTCGTCGGCACCTGCGACCCCTCCTACACCGACGGCATCTACGTCCTCATCGACTTCGCCCCGGGGGAGCACACGATCTCGCTGGTGGCGGGCACCGCGGACTTCGAGGTGGTGGTCGACTACGCCCTCACCGTGCCCTGACCTGCGCGACGCTCCCGGTCGGCCTCGGCGAGCCGCCCCCCGTCGGCCACCTCCGACAGGGCGCCGCCCGTGACCTCGGCCACCGCCAGGCCACCCCGCGCACCCGAGGCCCGCGCCTGGATCGCCAGGATCACGGGCTCCACGAGGTCTCCCCGCGCTGCACCCGATGCGATGCAGGCCCGCAGCGCCGGCACCGACGCCACCGTGCCGTGGGCGGCGAGCGCGGCCAGGGCCTTGCCCACGGACTCCCCGGGGGCGCGCAGCAGGGCGGCCAGCACCTCCTCGTCGCGGGGTGACGCCGCGAACGCCGCGAGCGCCAGGCGCCGCGCCGCTGGCTCCGGCCAGTCCCGGAGCGATCCGAGCGCCACCTGCCGCACGAACCGATCGCGCGCGGGGGTGCGGTGGGTCGCGACACTTTCGGCGAAGGCCACCGCCGTCTCCGGCGACGCGCTGCACAGCCCGACGAGGGGCAGGAGCGCGTCCGGCTCGGTGAGCTCGCCGAGCGCTCGCACCGACGCGACGCGCATCCAGGTCTCCCCGGTGCCACGCACCCGCGCCACGAGGTCGTCGACGTCGCCCGCGACCGCCAGGGCCACCGAGAACAACCAGACCCCGTCTTCGGGGAGGACGGCGCGCGCGACTTCGCGGGCCCGCTCCCGATCGCGCACGGCCAGCGCCCGGAGGTTGGCCGCGCGGAGGGCTCCGTTCCAGACCACGCCCTCGGCCAGCGCCTCGACCGCGGGGTTCACCACCTGGTGCCACAACCCCCGCAGCTGCGCGACGACCACGCCCGGGTCTTGGTCCGGATCCGCCCACGGCACGCGGAGCGCGTCGATCGCGAACACGGCGTAGAGCGCGCGCGCGTGCTCCAGGGCCTGGGGCGTGACGGTCCCGCAGCTGGGCGAGAACAGGGCCTCGTTCGGCGTCCACGCGGCGCGCAGGGGGTCTCGCGGGGCCATCGGCACCTCCGCCGGCCAGCGCGCGACGAACAGCCACGCGCCGTCCACGCGCTCCTCCAGGCGGACCTCGGGGTCACCCGGGAGCACGACCCCGGCGAAGGGCACCCGTGGATCACCCAGGTGCGACCGGAGGCGCGCGTACAGCTGGTCGGGCACCGAGGGGCTGCCGGAGCGCGTGAGCGAGGCGCGCAGCTTCATCAGCGTCACCACCACCAGCAGCGCACCGGACACGACGAGCCAGTCCATGTCCCGCGGTAACCCAGGGCCCGCTTCCCCAGGCCGCTGGGGCCATCCAGGCATCACATGGATACATGCGTATCGAGCTTTATTGACCTACAAGCTACATGTATCTGCCAGGAATACGACTTCGCTCGTCCGTTTGTCGCCACCGTACGGATACACCCATACACTCTGGGCAGAACCCGAGACCGGAGCCCACATGAACCGCAGCCTCGCCGCCGTCCTCCTCCTCGCCGCCTGCGGCCAGGAGACCACGCTCCAGTGCGACTCGTCTCCGTCCACCCCCACCGAGCCCACCGAGCCCACCGAGCCCACCGTGGCCACCGTCCCCGTGTTCCGGGACCTCTCGTTCTTCCAGGTGGTGGAGGTGCCCGCTGGCGTCGGGGACGACGAGATCCTGCCCGCCGATCGCAACGCGCCGCTGATCGCGGGGCGCGAGGCCCTCCTCCGGGCCAACGTCACGCTCCCCGAGGACTACGCGCCGGGCCTGCTCGAGGTGGTGGTCGAGGTCGTGACGCCGTCGGGTACGGTGGTGTTCCGGTCGCCCGTCGACAGCGACCTGCTCTCGCTCGTCACGCTCCCGGCCACGGCGATGGCCGCAGGCGCGACGTACAGCGTGCACCTGACCGAGGACGACGCAGAGCGGGACCTGTTCCCCGACGACGGCGCTGCGGAGCTCGGCGCGAAGGTCACCGGCGGCCTGAAGGTCCGCGTGGTGCCGTTCGAGGTGAACGGCTTCGTGCCCGACACGTCGCAGGTGGTGATCGACGGCTACGAAGCGGCGCTCATGGCCGTGTACCCCGTGACCCAGGTGGAGATCGACGTGGCGCCGGTGGAGGTCTGGGGCGGCGCCTTCGACCTCGGAGACATCAACGTCCGCGTCGGACAGCTGCAGGAGGAGGCCATGTTCGGCGGCCAGGTGGACTGGGACGTGTACTACTACGCGATGGTGAACGGCGTGGCGACACGCGACGAGTTCACGGGGTCGACGGGGACGAGCGAGAGCGGGGGCTCGGAGCCGCTCACCCGCGCCTACTTCGCTGCGGGCGCCGCGTTCGGCGACCAGAAGTCCGAGGACACGCTCATCCACGAGATCGGCCACACCCACGGGCTCCTCCACACCGCGTGCAGCGGCACCGAGGACAACCCCGACCCCGACTTCCCGTACGCCGACGGCACGATCGGGATCGAGGGCTACGACTTCCGCACCGGGACCTTCGTCCCGCCCGACGCCAAGGACATGATGGGGTACTGCTACCCGCGCTGGGTCAGCGACTACCACTACGCGAAGCTGGCGGACCACGTGGCGTACGCGCAGACCTACAACAGCCTGCACTGAGGGCTGGTGGGGCGTGCTACAACGGCGGCATGTGGCTCCTCGTCGCCTGCCGCGACCCGGCGGACCCGCCGCCTCCCGCGCCTGGAGAGCCGCTCCGCGTGACCCCACACCGCGCGGGTGGCACCGTGGCCCTCGACGGCTCCCCCGACGCCGTCGTGACCCTCAGCGGCGGAGACGACGCTCGCACCGTGCTGCTCGACGAAGATGGCCACGCCGAGGTCCTCGGCCTCCTCGGGGACACCCGGTACACGTTCGAGGCCGATGGGTCCTCCCTGCTGGTCACGCTGCCCGGGCCCACCGCCCCGTACTGCCCCACCGTCGACGTGCTCGTGAACGAGATCGACCGCCGGGGGCCGGGGTGGCTCCTCGTTCCCCATCGCCCGCTCGACCTCGACCGCTCCTGCACCATCGTGTACGACGAGCAGCTGCGGCCCCGGTGGTGGTTCCTCGCGGAGGGCTGGTCCGCCGAGGACGCCGTGTTCGGCCCGGACGGGAACGTGTGGCTGCGCACCTCGAGCGACGAGGTGGAGGTGGTCACGCGCCAGGGTGAGCGTGTGGCCCACTACTCCGCGAACCCCGAGCCCGGGGAGCTCCCGCTGCCGCTGGGTCCGGACGGCCACGAGCTCGTGCCCAACGCCGACGGCTCGTTCTGGGCGTTCGGACAGTACGCCCGCCGGTTCGAGGTGCCGGTCGAGATCGGCAGCGACGCGTCCCGGATGGCGCAGGTCGACAACACGCCCGTGCAGCTCGTGTCCCCCGAGGGCGAGCTCCTGCGCTCGATCGAGCCGCTCGACGCGATGCAGCCCGGACGTTGCGGCTTCGACTGCCTGCTCCCGTGGCCCTACGGGCTCGACTTCCTGCACGGGAACGCGTTCGTGCCCCTCCCCGACGGCCGCGTGCTCGTGGGGCTGCGCAACCAGGACGTGTTGGTGATGTTCGAAGCCGACGGCTCCGTCGCCTGGCGGATGGGGGACCCGCTCGGGTGGGACCCGCCGTGGCGCGACGAGTTCCTGGCTTCGGAGGGTGCCATCACCTGGCCGTACCACCACCACGGGGTCGACTTCGATCCGGAGACGGGCGCCCTGCTGGTCTTCGACAACCACACCTGGGGCGGCAGCCCGTGGGCGTTCGACCCCGAAGACGTCGAGGCCCGCGTCGCCCTGTACCGGGTGGACGAGGCGGCGGGCACCGTGCGCCAGGAGGCCTCGTTCTCGGAGACCACGACGGGGCCGCTCAAGTCGAGCATCATGGGCGACGCCGACCTGCCGGCCACGCCCGGAGACCCCATCCTCTCCGTCTTCTCGTGGGTGCGCGCCGAAGGAGAGGTGACCAACGTGAGCCGGGGCTGGGGTGGGCTGACCTCCCGGGTGGTCGAGTTCGATCCCGAAGACCCCGCCAACCCGCCGCTCGACCTGCGCTTCCGGCTGCCGGCAGCGGTCTTCCCGGACGGCGGGTACGTATACCGGGTCCACCACCAGGCGCCGCTCGACGTTCAGTAGGCGTGGTCGAACGTGAGGTAGAAGCCCCAGTTGGGGCGCTGCTCCACGCCGCCGTCCGCCGTCGCGACCGGATCGAGCCCGACCCCCGAGTCGAGCCGGCCCACGAACGTGTGGTCGTAGATGACGCGCAGCCCGCCGCCCGCCGCCGGGTGCACGGGGAGCGGGGCAGGAACCGGGTCCTCGGCGCCCCAGACGGTGGCGACGTCCAGGTAGGGCGCCACCTCCAGGTCGAGCGGGGTGCGCGCCACCTCCACGGTCGCCAGGCGCACGCGGACCTCGCCGTTGGCGACCGCCTTGCCGGGTGCGCGGAACCGCCCGAACAGGATGCCCCGCAGCGTCTCCGGGCCACCCACCCCGGCGATCGGGATGGCGCCGCCCCAGTGCACGAGCTCGTAGAACGGGACCTCACCGAACAGCCACTCGCCCATCACCCGGCCCGCGAGGACCACACGGTCCCCGCCGGTGAACGCCCGGGCGGAGACCAGGCCGCCACCGAAGCCGCCGGCCTCGCCGGTGAGGCGCGGCGCGTACCGAGCGCCGAGCTCGAACAGGTGCCCCGCGTGCGGCGCCACCTCGGGGACCCGGGTGTCGTGCAGCACCCCGGCGAACACCTGGGCCGTGAGGCCGCCCGCCAGCCCGTACGGCTGCTCCTCCTCGAGCAGCGAGCCGTCGTACGTCCGGACGATCGAGTACTTCGGGTTGAGCGCCGCGTACGTCTCGAGCGGGCTCCCCGGGCGCCACTGCCGCCGCCACGTGAGGTGCGCGAACGGCTGGAGCAGCGAGTACTGGTAGCGGCGCCGCGCGGGATCGTCGCGGTCGAACGTACCGGTGAAGGCGTCGTCGCGGGTGGTTCCGTTGCCGATGCCCCAGTACCCGTCCGAGAGCCACTGCCGCCACGCGAGGTGCAGGGTGAGCCTGGACAACCCCTGCGCGCCGAGCCCGAGCGCGTCCACGCGGAAGCGGTGGTGCTGGAACCCCGACACCGCGGCGTAGCCCTGGGCCACCAGCGAGAGCCGGTACGGGTCGTGGATCCCGTCTTTCCAGGCGACCTCGGCCCGCCCTCCCGCTCCGAACCCGTCGTCGGTGTCGATCGACACGTTCGGGATCACGTACCAGCTCACCTCCGGCGCGGGCGCGACCTGCGGATCTGCAGCGCTCGCCAGCCCGACGAGCCAGCGGATCACGGGGTGCCCGCGAAGTCGACCACCATCTGGAAGAGCCGGCGCAGACCGTCGCCCACCTGCTCGACCGGGACCCGCTCGTCGTGGCCGTGCATCGTCTCGGCGAGCGCGGCGGAGACCTCGAACGGGACGTAGCCGTACGCCCGAACGCCCAGCGGGCGCAGCAGCAGCGAGTCGGTGAACCCCACCGACAGGAACGGGCCCACGGCCACGTCGGCCTCGCGCCCGAGCGCCGCATAGTGGGCGATGGTCGCGAACCAGGGGTCGTCGATCGGGCTCGCGTTGGAGGCGAGCGAGAACGTGGTCTCGAACCGGATCCCCGGGATGCCCTTCACCAGCGCCTCCAGGCGCGCGAGGTGCTGCTCGGGGGTGGTACCGGGGAGGAGGCGGCAGTCGTACTGCGCCCACACCTCACTCGGGACGACGTTGGGTTCGTGGGCGCCGCCCGTGCCGGTCAGGTGGACGGTGTCGTGCAGCGCGGCGTTGGTGGCTGGGTTGCCGCGCAGCTTCCCCCAGGCGACGGTCCGCACCAGGAACCGGGACTTCAGCACCGCGCCGACCACGCCGCCCTGCTGCTCCCCCGCAGCGTGCAGCAGGTCGTACAGCGCAGGGTCCACGCGGTACTCGGGGTGGTAGTCCTCGATGGCCTCCATCGCGCGCAGCAGGCGGGTGGGTGCCTCCTCGAGCCCCCGCGGCACCGACCCGTGGCCTGCCTGGCCGCTGGCCACCATCCGGACCCACAACGCCCCCTTCTCCGACACGGAGATGGGGTGGACCGCCTGGCCCTCGAAGAGCGCGTCACGGATCCCCACCCCGCCCTCGTTGATCAGGTGGGAGCAGCCGAGATCCTTCCACACCTCGGGCGCGGTGAGCGAGCGGGCGCCGCCATTGTCGACCTCCTCGTCCGCCACGGCGAGCAGGAGCACGTCGCGGTCGAGGGGGACCTCCAGGCGCTTGAGCCACACGAGCGTGAGGAGCTCGATCGCGCCCATGCCCTTCATGTCGAGCGCGCCGCGGCCCCACACGAAGCCGTCGGCGACGGCGCCCGACAGGGGACCCCGCTCCGGAGAGGTCCACCGCGCGGCCTCGGCGGAAGCCACGTCCGTATGGGACAACAGGCACAGCGGCGGCGCCTTGCCGCTCCCCGGGAGCCGCGCGACCAGCGACGAGCGCCCCTCCGCGAGCGGGATCCGCGACCAGGAGATGCCCTCGCGGTCGAGGATGGCGCCCAGGTACTCGACGGCGCGGTCCTCGTTGCCCGGCGGGTTCACCGTGTCGACGGCGAGGTACCCGGACAAGGTGCGGACGGCTTCGTCGCTGGCGAGGTTCCAGTCCACGGCGTCGCGCCACCGCACCACGTGGGGCGGGGTCTCGTGGGGTGGGGCGGAGGTTGCTGCGACCGCCGCGGGCAACAGGAGCGCGGTCAACACGGGTCAGGGCCGCCCTTCTTCGCACAGCTTCGCGGTGTCACGGTCCCACGAGAGCAGGTTGTTGAGCATGATGCGCTGGGCCGTCTCGTTGTCCGAATCGAACCCGGAGCCCCAGTCCGCCTGCCGCCACAACGCGTACGCGTGCAACACCTGCCCCTTCGCTGGGGACCAGTAGATCTCGATCTGGTAGTCCTGGTCCATGGTCTTGCCCGACCCCTCCTCGAACTCCCCGGGCTCGGGCATCACGCTGCGCTGCGCCAGGAACGCGCCGTGGGGCGAGGTCTCCGCGCCCAGATCGGCCACGCGGCGGATCACGCCGTCGATGCGGGCCGTGTAGTTCGAGCCGAGCACGTCGGCCTCGTACTCGAGGAGGTAGGCGAGGCGCAGGTCCTCGCCCGACAGCCAGGCGTCGCGCGGGCTTTCGTAGGTGCGCTCGTACGCGTGGTACACGCCCTCGTACAGCTGCTCCTGCTCGCCGAAGCTCAGGATCTCCTCGAGCTGCGACCACCCGCAAGGGAACGTGTTCACCAGGAACACCCCGGAGGCCAGCGCGGGATCGGCGTCGACCCCTACGAGCGCCGCGTCGGACTGCGCGAGGTCGGTGACGGTGCCGTCGAAGGCCTCCTCGAGCCCGTTGCCCCCGACCGCCGCGTGCAGGTTCACGAGCCCACCCGCGAGGACCTCGTCGGTGCCTTCGTCGTACTCCTGCCAGAACCAGTGGAACAGGTCGTCGAGCTCCTCGGGAGCGGCCTCGACCTTCTTGCATCCGGACAGGGCGACGACGGAGACGAGCCACATGAGCGCTCCCGGGGCTGATCAGTGCGAAGGAACAGGAGCGGCGCCGTTCGCGCGCGCCCAGATCTTGGCGACCTTGTCGTCCCGGCCGCAGCCCGCGCGGTACCGCTGGTAGTGCGTGGGGTTCGAGCGGGAGAAGTCCTGGTGGTAGACCTCGGCGCCGTAGAACTGCTGGCCGGGCTTCACCTCGGTGGCGACCTTGGTGAGCAGGACCTTCGAGGCCTCGAGCGCCTCCACGGCCGCCTTCGCTGCGGCCTCCTGCTTCGCGTCGCGCGGGTAGATCCCGGGGCGGTACTGGGTGCCCCGGTCGCAGAACTGCCCGGCGGCGTCGGTGGGATCGATGTGGTGCAGGAAGTAGTCGAGCACCTGGCCGTACGTGACGATGGCCGGGTCGTACACCACCCACACGGCCTCGGTGTGCCCGGTGTCGCCGTTCCCCACCTGCTCGTACGTCGGGTTGACCACGCTGCCGCCCGTGTACCCGCTCGTGGTGGAGACCACGCCGAGCAGCTTGTCCATGTCGGACTCGAGGCACCAGAAGCAGCCACCCGCGAGCACCGCGACCTCCTGCCCACCCGCTGGCATCGGGATCTTCGCGATGGACGTGTCGGCGCCCGGGGGAGCGCCGGCCAGGGCGCAGGCGGTCAGCAACGTGAGCATCGATCCTCCACGGAAGGGGTACCACGAACGGCGCCGACCGGATCACCCCGCCCGCGCCAACCCTGGAAGAACCCCCGATCGACAGCTGTGTTCCGACAATCCCGCCGCGGGTTTTTCCGAGCGCGGGGCCACGCGGGTCCATCCGACAGAACCAGGAACGGAGTGAACCCCATGCACAAGCTGCTCTCCCTCGTCCTCCTCGCCGCCTGCACCCCCTCCGTGGACGAGTTCCGCTCGGTGCTCCCCGACGAGCGCCTGATGATCGACACCGCGGCGCGCGGACAGGGGATGCGCGGCGCTGGCGAGCCGTCCGAGAACGCGGTGATGGCCTTCGACACCGCCGAAGGCATCAACCAGATCCTCGGGGACGTGCTGGGCACCATCGACCAGGTCACGAGCTTCCCGCCGAGCTGGCAGCGCCGCGAGCGCAAGGCCCTGTGGGGCCCCTGGATCGACGGCGACCTCGAGGGCCGGCTGTGGGTCCACCAGGACCTCGACGGAAGCTACGACTGGGCCTTCGAGTTCCGCAACGCGGGCGAGGAGGCCTGGGCGGCTCCGATCGCGGGCGAGATCGCGGCCGGCTCCGACGAGACCGCGTCGTCGGGTGGGATGGTGATCGACGTCGGCCTCCTGGACTCCTTCGGGGAGGGCGTGGGCGCCCGCGGCGTGATGGCGCTCGACTACACGATCGACGCGGCCGGCGCGACGGGGTTCGTGGCCATGGAGGGCTTCGCCGAGGAGCTCGGCAACGCCGACGCCGACGCGATCATCGAGTACACGACCACGGAAGGCGACGGCGGGAGCATCGACTTCGTCGCGGTGGCGGACGTGTCCGAGCCGCAGAACGGCACGGAGGAGACGGTGGCGATGTCGTCCCGCTGGCAGGGGGACGGCGCCGGCCGCACGGACGCGGTGATCACGGGCGGCGACGTGGGGGTGCTCACGTTCTTCGAGACCGACTGCTGGGACCCGTCGCTGTCGACCGTGTACTTCGAGAACTCCTACGAGCTCCGCCGCGAAGGCGACGAAGCAGCCTGCGTGTTCGCCGCGCCAGACACCCGCGCGGACTGACGGGCAGAGCGGAAGTCCACCCCGCCCAGACGCCCGCGCGAACACGCCGGGCGCTACGTCCCCGACGGGAGGGCGAGGTGGGCACCTGGAACGTCCGGTGGTGGGTGGTGTTGTCGATCTGTTGGGGCTCGCTCGGCGCGTCTTCACCGGCCCCACCGGTGTTGCGTGTGCGCGGGCTGGTGCTGGTCGACGATCGTGGCGCGGAGGTGGGGCGCTTCGTTCCCACCGCCCGCGGGGCCGAGCTCGTGCTCGGCGGCGAGTCTCAGGCCTCGCTCGTGACCGACGGCGAGGTCGCGGCGCTCAACCTGTCCGCCGCGGTGCCGGTGCTGCGGACGGCGCCGGTGACGGACGGAGAGGACGACGAACCCGCGCGCCTCCGCCGGGAGAGCGCCGCGAGCCCGGCCAACACCCAGCCGCCGGCGCCGCCCGAGGCGCTGCACGAGCACCCCGGGTCCACCGGCCGCAGCGACGCGTCGGTGGGGCGAGACTCCACCGCGCTGTGAGCAGGCGGCGCACCCGTCTCGGTGACGCGTCCCGTGTGCCTCCCGGTCTCGACGGGCCCGCCCGTCCCACCGGAGTCGGGGCACGTCGGGGTCTCGGGGTCGCAGTCGTCGTCCACGTCGTCGCAGACCTCGTCCGCGCCAGGGTTCACGTCGGGGTCGGTGTCGTCGCAGTCCTCGTCGAGGCACGTGGTCCAGCCGTCTCCGTCGGCGTCCTCCCCGTCGGGCGTGGCGAGGTCGCAATCGTCGTCGTCACCGTTGCACGCCACCTCGGGCGCGGCGGGGTTGACCGTGGGGAGGTCGTCGTTGCAGTCGCCGCCGAGGTTGCGGGTGCCGAACGGCTGCTCCCCGCAGACCTCCACCAGGTTGCCGTCGTCACCGAAGCCGTCACCGTCGACGTCGACGTACCAGGTCGTGGTCGGGAGCCCCTCGTCCACCAGCAGGTCGCAATCCTGGTCGATCTCGTCACACACCTCGGCGGCGCCCGGGTAGATGCCCCGCACGCCGTCGTTGCAGTCGGTGCATTCGCTGTAGCTGTCACCGTCGAGGTCGCGCTCGTCGAGCGTGGCGGGAGCACAGTCGTCGTCGAGCGCGTTGCAGGGCACCTCGGCAGCGCCGGGGTTCACGGCCGGGCGGACCTCGTCGCAGTCGACGCCCGCGAGATCGGTCGCTTCGCCGGGGTCGACGCAGTCGAGGTCGGTGGACGGTACGCTGCCGAGGCCGCGCCACCCGTCGAGATCGGCGTCGGCGTAGCAGGTCTCGACGCCGTCGCAGTTCTGGTCCCGCTGGTCCCCCACGACCTCCGGGGCACCCGGCTTCACGAGCGGGTCGGTGTCGTCGCAGTCGGAGGATGCGCCCGCGGGCGCCTCGTACGGGTCGGCGCAATCGACGTCGGCCGACGCCACGGTGGCGGTCCCGCGCGAGTCGTCGTCGTCGTTGTCGACGAAGCAGGTCTCGCCGCCGTCGCAGCTCTGGTCGACGCCGTCGCCCACCACCTCCGGAGCGCCCGGGTACCGGCTGGCGTCGCCGTCGGCGCAGTCGATCGGCCCCGCCAGGGCCTCACCGGGGTCGTCGCAGTCGAGGTCGAGGGAGAACGCGGTGGACGCGTTGCGAGCGCCGTCACCGTCGACGTCGCCGAAGCAATCCTCCCGGCCGTCGCAGTCCTGGTCCACCCCGTCGCCGCGGACCTCCGCCGCCAGCGGGTGGATCGACGCGTCGCCGTCGTCGCAGTCCGCGAGGGCCGACGCTGCGGCCTCCCCGGGATCGGCGCAGTCCACGTCGGCGCTCGGGACGGTGGTGAGGAGGTCCCTGGCGCCGTCGAGGTCGCTGTCGGCGAAGCAGACCTCGGCGCCGTCGCAGTCCTGATCCACCCCGTCGCCAGAGAGCTCGGGGGCGCCTGGGCTGCGGGTCGGGGTGCGGTCGTCGCAGTCGGCCGAGTACGGGTACCCGTCGGCGTCACCGTCGGGGTCGGTGACCGTGAGCACCCCGTTCCCCCCCTGGTAGCCGTCGAGGTCCGCCGCGCCGACACCCCCCAGACCACCGGCGTACTGGTTGCTGCAGTTCGTGGTGGGGACGCCGTAGAACACGATCCGTCCGCCGCCACCTCCCCCGCCCCCGTCGTCCGTGCCCGCACCGCCTGCTCCACCCCGCACCCGCACGGTGGCGCCGGCGACACAGGCGCTCCCGGCGCGGCCGTGCAGCAACACCCCGCCGCCACCGCCGCCACCGCCGCCGTCCGTGGAGGCCCCGCTCCCGCCGGTACCGTTGGCTGCAACCAGGGCGCCGACCTCGAGGCGCAGCGCCCCGGTGGCGCCGAGCTCGATCGCGCCACCTCCGGCGCCCCCGTTGCCGCCCGAGTCCGTCGACCGTCCGCCCCCGGAGCCGCCGCTGAGGACGCCGTTCGACAGGTCGCCGTAGGCCGCGCCGCCCAGCGCCCCCGTACCGTCGTCGCCGCCGTCGCCGCCGTGCGCGCCGCCACCACCCCCGTTCGCGCCGCCGCCGCCGCCCCCCGGCCCGCTCCCCGTACCCCCGGTGGTGGCCCGCCCCGCGAACCCACCCGGCCCGGGCGTCCCGGCGTTGGCGCTCGCGGACACCGAGCCCCGGACGGTGAGATCACCGCGCGACAACAACACGAACGGGCGGCTCCCGCTGGCAGTCAGGGTGGTGATGTCGACCTGGCCGAAGGTGAACACCGCGTCCGGACCGTCCACGACGCCGTACCAGGTGCCCCCGCCGCTCTCCGTGAGCGACGGCGGGTTCGTGGAGGTGTCGACGGTGATCGCGTTCGATGTGCTCAGCGACGCCGCGAGCTCGGCGAAGTCGACGGCTTCGCGCGGGGCGCCCCACGCCGAAACGCACAGCCACGACACCCAGTTCGACACTGTTCCCCCGTCGGCACGATACCTCAGAACACGCCGGGTTTCCCGACGACCACGTACGTCCACCCGAGGCTCGGGACCGCCGCCCACGCCTCCAGGTGGCCGTCGACCTCGCGGTAGCCGGTGGGGCGCTTGCGGGTGGCGTTGAGCAGGGCGGTGCTCACGCCGCCCGGCGACCACGACTTCAGGTCGCGCGCGTTCATCCCGGCGGTCACCACCTTCTTGCCCGTCGCGTCGAGCAGGTACACCTCCTGCGCGTCGGCCGGCTTGGGGAGGCGGAGCGCGAGCTCGTCGAGGCCCAGATCGACCGCGGCGACGCCGAGCAGGTCCTGCTTGCGGTCCCACAACGGCAACGCCACCGTCACGATGGCACCCATCCCCAGCGGGTCGATGGTGGGCCCCACCCACACGAGGCCGCCCTCGCGGGCCTTCTCGTACACTTCGAGCTTGCGGGGATCCGCCCCGGGAGTGGGTGGGCGCTCGAGGCCGGGGAGCGTGGCCTGCACGCCGTGCGCCGTGAGCACGTGGGCCCACACCACGGGCGCCCCGTCCTTGCCCACGAGATCGAAGCGCTTCTTGCGGTTCATCCGCTGATCGGCCGTCTTCCCGCTCGAGTCGAGCAGGACCCGCCCGAACTGGTAGCCGATGGCGGCGAGGCGGCGGATGTCGTCGTCGACGGTCGGGCCGCCGACGCTCGGGGCGAGCAGGAACGAAGGACGCTCGGCGGAGATCTGGCGGCCGTAGTGCTCGGATTTCCTGGCCCGCGGGGACTCGGTGAGGGGGTCGTACACCAACACGAGCTCGGCTTCGGGGCGATCGAGAGACGCTTCCGCGGCGAAGGAGAGGCCGGTCGCGACCCCCTCGATGTCCAGGGCGAACGAGTCGATCGTGCGCGCGGCGTTGCCTACGCTGGTGAGGAGCTCGGTGAGCCGCTCCTCCCGGGCTGCGGCAGCGCGGCGGCGCCACTCCAGGACGCCGATCCCCGCCACGACCAGCACGGACGTGGTGAACACGAGGAGCAACATCAGCCCCATCACGGTCATCACCATCAGCTGGCGGTGGCGACCGACCCACCGCGAGAGGCGCTGGCCCATCGTGTCGGGCTTCGCGTTCACGGCCTCGTCGCGCAGGTAGCGACGGATGTCCTCTCCGAGGTCCGCGACCGACCCGTAGCGCCGGTCCGGGTTCTTCTGCGTCGCCTTGTCGACGATGGCCACGAGCTCGCGCGGGACCAGACCGCCGCGGTGCAGGTGGGTCATCGTCTGCTTCTTCGCGGCCTTCGCCCACCCGAGGCAGCCGTCGAGGTCGAGCTCCGGGTTCACCGCGGGGCGCAGCGTCACCACCTCGAACAGGATGAGGCCGAGCGTGTACTGATCGGACTTCGCGTCGAGGATGTCGTTCCGGCCTTCGGCCTGCTCGGGCGACATGTACCGGGGCGTGCCCATCACCGCCCCGATCCGGGTGCCGTGGGTCTTTCGCGGGCTGTTGCCCTCCTCCCCGGAGATCGTGTCGGCGCCGCCGCCCTCGAGCACGCGCGCGATGCCCCAGTCCATCACCATGACCTCGCCGAACTGGCCGACCATGATGTTCTCGGGCTTGAGATCGCGGTGCAGCACCCCCTTCTCGTGCGCGTAGCCGATCGCCGCACACACCTGCAGGAACGCCTCCAGCCGGGCGCCGAGGTGCAGCCCGACGGCCTCCGCGCCCTTCTTCCGCCAGGCGTCCCGCGCTTCGTCGAGCACCGCCTCGAGGGTGCGCCCGTGGACGAGCTTCATCGAGTACGCGAGGCTGCCGTCCTTGCCCTGCACGAGCCCGTGGATGGGCACGATCGACGGGTGGTCGAGCTGCGCCGTGACCTGCGCCTCGCGGTAGAACCGATCCACGACGGCCGAGCGGGTCGCGAGCTCGGCGTGGATCCGCTTGATCGCCACGACCCGGTTGAGGCCCACGTCCTTGGCGAGCAGCACCTCGCCCATCGCGCCGGCGCCGAGCGGACCGAGGATCTCCGGGTCCCCGCTCTCGGGCGGCTTGTGGCGGATCCCCACCTTGAGGCCGTTCTCGAGCGCGAGGACGGCGTCGCGGAGCTGATCGTCGCGCAGCAGCCCCTGCTTGTGCAGCTCGGCCACCACCTGGTGTGGATCGATCTGGGCGCGTGCTCCGATCACCCGCTCGGCGTCACCCCGGACTTCGGGGGGGAGAGTGGACATCAGGGTGTCGTGGACGGTCATGGCCGGGAACCTACCTCGAACGTGGCGCAGTGCGCGAGTGACGCAGGCGTCGCGGCCCGGGCATGTGGAGGCAGAGAACGTGACAAACGGCCCCGGATCGGGCAAGCATGACGTGATCCGAATCGCGCTTCGGGTCGGAGGTGGGGATGGTCATCGCGACGTGGCTGCTCGGGTGC
>JBIKWC010000408.1:0-5353 GCA_044356535.1 Myxococcota bacterium | reverse complement strand
GCCGACCGCCGGAGTGGACGAGGTCGCGGACACCGTCGCGCCCCTCCTGGTGGCCGCCAAGGAGCGCACCCTGTCGGGGATCCGGCTCGTCCGGCCGGGCGGGGAGGTGGTGGCGAGCAGCGCCGAAGCGGTGTTCCCGGAGGATCTGTCCGGCCAGCCCGAGGTCGAGGCGGCGCTGGCGGGCGAGATCGGCCTCGAGATCCGCCCGCGCCCCGCCCCGAGCTCGCCCCAGCCGCTGTCCTCGGAGAGCCGCCGCGCCACGGTGCGGCTGTTCGTCGCCGTCCCGGTGTGGTCGGAGGGCGAGGTGGTGGGCGCCGTGGTGCTCTCCCGCACGCCGCGCGAGGAGGTGCAGGCCCTCGTGAACATGGCGCCGGGGGTGGCGGGCGCCGTGCTCGCCGGCGTGTTCGCGGCGGTGGGCTTCGCGGCCCTGGCGGCGACGGTGGGCACCCGCTCGCTGCAGGTCCTGGGGCGGGGTGCAGCGCGCATCGCCGACGGGGACCTCGCGGGGGTCGAGGATCTCGCGCGCCCCGAGCGGTCGCGCATCGCGGAGGTGGCGGCGACAGCCGAATCGGTGACCCGCATGACCGGGCGGTTGCGGGAGCGCCTGGCGTACATCGGGGAGTTCGCGAGCCACGTGGCCCACGAGTTCAAGACGCCCATCGCCACGCTCCTCGGCACCTTCGAGCTCCTGGCCGAAGACGAAGGCATGCCCGAGGCCCAGCGGCGGCGGTTCCTGGGCAACGGGGCAGGGGAGGTGGAGCGCCTGCGCAAGCTCGTCGACGGGCTCCTGCAGCTCGCCCGCGCGGACGAGGTGCACCCACACGCTCCGGTCGATTTCGGCGAGGTGGTGCGCGAGGTCGCGGAGCGCCGAGGGGTGCGTCAGGACGGCGCTGCGACCGTGGTCCTCGGGGACCGGCAGGAGCTGTGGAACGTGGTCGACAACCTCGTGCGCAACGCGCTCGAGCACGGTGGCGCCCACGTGTGGGTCCACGCGTTCACCGAGGGGAGCCGCACCGGCTGCGTCGTGGAGGACGACGGTCCGGGCATCAGCGAGGCCAACCTGCCGCGCGTGTTCGAGCGCTTCTTCACGACCCGGCGGGATCAGGGCGGCACGGGCCTCGGGCTCGCGCTCGTCCGCGCCATCACCCGCAGGCACGGCGGGGACACGACCGTGGAGAGCGCTCCCGGTCGGACGGTGTTCCGCGTGGAGCTTCCGCGGTCCCCACCGTGACGGAGCGGGCGCTGCTCTGCCTCGCTGGGCTGGTGCTCGCGCTGCAGCTCACCGCAGCCCGGCTCCCTGCGTGGGTGCCGGTGGAACCCTCCGAGGTGGTGGCACCCGCGGCGACACCGCTGGTGACCACGGGGTCTGGTGCAGCTGCGCTCCCGGTGCGGCGCGAGGACCTGCCGGTGGGTCCCGGGCGCCGGTCGTTGGTGCGGGTGGGCGTGCTGACGGCGTGGTGGGTGGCCGCGGGCGGGCTGGTGGCGGCGTCGGCGTCGGCGTTGGCGCGCGTGCCGGGGCTGATGCGGACCCTCGCGTGGCTGGCGCCGCTGGTGTTGCTGGGCATGGTGATGCCGAGCGCGCTGCTCGATGCCCTGCTGCTCACGATCCCGGGCGCGACCGAGGCGGACCTCGGTAGAGACCTGCTCACCGAGCCCACCCTGCCGGTGCTCGCGCAGAAGCTCGGGGGGCACGGGTTGTCGTTCGCCCTGCTCGGCTGGCTCGGCGTGCAGCGGGGCGGCGGCTGGTTGCGGGTCGTCGGGTGGCTGCTGGTGCTCGGGGTGCTCACCGAGTCGCTCCAGGAGCTGCTGCCGGATCGCTCGGGCAAGGTGTCCGACGTCGCCGTGGACACGCTGGGTGCGGCCCTCGGCGCTGCTGTCAGCCGCCTCGGCGCCGCTCTTCGAGCTCCTCGAGGGTCCGCGGCCAGTCCCCCTTGAGCAGGCGCGACAGCGCGCGATCGGCCAGGAGGCGCCCCTCCGTCTGGCAGTGGGCGCAGTAGTTGCTCTCGTTGTCGGCGTGGACGATGCGCTGCACCGGGTTGCCACACACGGGGCACGCCGCGCGGTACTTCCCGTGGACCGCCATCTCCGGACGGAACGCGGTGACCTTGTCGGGGAACCCGCCCTGGACCTCGGCGCGGAGGCGCTCCGTCCACTCGGCGAGCACCGTCCGGGTCGAGTCGAACAGGCGGGCGAGCTCGGCGTCGTCGAGCGACGTGGACAACTTCACGGGCGACAGCCGCGCGTGGAACAGGATCTCGTCGCTGTACGCGTTGCCGATGCCCGAGAAGAGCGTGGGGTCGGTGAGCGAGCGCTTCACCGTGTGGCGCTCGGAGCGCATCCGCTCGGCGAACGCGGCGACGTCGATGGCGAACGGGTCGAGGCCGCCGCGATCGAAGTCCGTGAGCGCGGCCCGCCCCCGGACGAGGTGCAGGCTGGCGCGCTTCTTCTTGCTCACCTCCGTGAACACGACGGATCCGGCGGCGAAGTCGAACACCGCGAGCACGTCGGGCGCCCGGTGGTTCACCACCTTGCCGGTCTTCCAGCGCAGGCGGCCCGCGACCATCAGGTGGATCACCAGGAACAGCGGCTCCCCTCCGTCGGGGCCCGCGAGCTCCAGCACGAGCCGCTTCCCGAGCCGCTGAACCCCAGCGACGGTAGCTCCCGCCACCGACGCGAGCGGCGGATCCGCTGTCCGAAGGACGAAGGGTGAACCGAGCCGGACCCCCTGCAACACGTGCCCGGCGGTCAGCGCCTGCAGGCGCTCCAGGTACACCACGACGTCGGGGTACTCGGGCACGGACCGGAGCCTACACCAACACGAGCGAGCGAGCTGGAGGGGGGCAGGTTAGGCTGGCAGCCATGGAAACCAACCCGCCCAGCCGTGTTCCCCTCTACCTCGGTGGCGCCGTGCTCGCCGTGGTGCTCGTCCTCGGAGGCGCGTGGTTCGTGGCGCCATTCCTCGCCGGGGAGCCCGAGCCCCCGACCGTGGTGCGGCCGCAGCAGGCGCCGAAGGCCACGGGTCGCACGGCCAAGGCGGGCCGTCCGGCCATGGGCGGGGGCCCGGTCGTGTACCAGGGCGACGAGGGTGGCGGTGGTGGGGCGTCGGCGCCGCGCGGCAAGGCGGCAGGGGCCAAGGCGGGCGCGCGTGGAGGGCAGCGCGAGGAGCGCACGGCCGCCTTCAACACCCACCTCGACGACTACGCCCGGCAGAAGGGCTGGGACCAGGGCACCACGGACGAGGTCCGCACCGTGATCCTCTCGACCGTGCAGGACGCCCGCACCGCGCTCGCCGAGGCCCGGCAGGCCAAGGACCGCGACCTCGCGCGGCAGAGCCTCCAGACCGTCCGCGAGAAGCAGGAGGCCGCGCTCAACGACATCCTCGGCCCCGAGGAGTCGAAGGCGTTCGTCACGGGGATGGAGTTCGGCCAGTACTTCCCGCGGGTCGCGGAGCGCTCCGGCAAGGCCGGGGGCGGCGGTCGCGGCGGCCGTCAGCAGTAGCAGCGCCGGGGCTTGCTCCCGGGTGGGGGCGTGTCTATCCGAAGCGATGTTCGCTCCGATCCCGGTGCTCCTCGTGTCCGACGACCCGCTCGTGCGCAGCGGGCTCGCGTCGCTCCTCCCAGAGGACCAGCCGGTGGTCCGCGGGGTGTCGACCTCGGCCGACCTCGCTTCGATCGCGCGCGAGAGCGGAGCCCTGGTCGTGGTGTGGGACGCTGGCGAGGACGGTGTGGTGGGTCCCTTGCCGGGCCTCCCGACGGTGGCGCTCGTCAAGGACGAAGGCGCTGCGCGGCGCGCGCTCTCGGCGGGGGCCCGGGCAGTGCTGCTCCGCGATCTCCGGCCCGAGAGCCTGGCGGCGGCGGTGGTGGCGGCGCGCTTCGGGTTGCAGGCCACCGACGTGCGCCTGTCCCTCGGCGGGGGGGCGCTCCGCGAGGCTCCGGCTGCCGACGAGGTGGTGGAGACGCTGACCCTCCGGGAGGTCGAGGTGCTGCAGCTCCTCGCCGAGGGCAGGTCGAACCGGGAGATCGGCACCGCGCTCGACATCAGCCCGCACACGGCCAAGTTCCACGTGGACCGCATCCTGGCCAAGCTGACCGCGTCCAGCCGGACCGACGCCGTCGTGCGCGCGGTGCGGCTCGGGCTGCTGACGTTGTGACGGCGCTGCCCGATCGGGCAGGGCCCTGCTCCCTCCCCGGGGGATGGGGCCGGGCGGGCGGATGGGTGACGATGACCGGGTGAGGTGACCAGTGGCGGTGCTCAGAGACGTGTCGGACGGGCTTGCGGCGGCGATCGATCGGATCGGGCCGTCGATCGTGGAGGTTCGGGGGCGTCGGCGTCCTGCAGCCGGCGTGGCGGTGGCGGCGGAACGCGTGGTGACAGCCTCCCACGTGCTGCAGCGCGACGGCGACTTCTCCGTGGTGGACGCTGGCGGACGCGAGCTGCCCGCGACCCTGGTGGGGCGGGACCCGGCGACCGACCTCGCCCTCCTCGCGGTGCCCGGGGCGGCGTTCACGCCCGTCACCTGGGCGGATCCGACCACCCTGCGCGTGGGCTCCCTGGTGTTGCCCGCCGCGCGGCAACACGGCACCGTGCGCGTGGTCCTGGGCGTCGTCTCCGGGCTCGGGCCCGCCTGGAAGACCGCGCTCGGCGGCGAGATCGAGCGGTGGATCGATGTCCACACCGACCTGCCGGGCGGCTTCAGCGGCGGTCCGCTGGTCGACGCCGACGGGCACGCAGTGGGGATCGACACCCGGGCGCTGACCCCGCGCGGCGCGGTGCTTCCGCCGGAGGTGGTGGCCCGGGTGACCGCCCAGCTCGAGGCCCGGGGCACCGTCCAGCCCGGGTACCTGGGGGTCGGGTTCTACCCAGCGAGCGGCGGCGACGCCGAGCGGCTGGTGGTGGTCTCGGTGGAGCCCGGCGGCCCCGGTGACACTGCCGGGATCGGCGTGGGTGACGTGCTGCACCGCTTCGACGGGATCGAGGTCGACGGCGTTCGGCACCTGCTCGGCCTGTTGGCCGCCCGCGGCGCTGGTGCCGAGGTGGTGTTGTCGATGCACCGCGGCGGGGACCAGCGCGAGGTGAAGCTGGCGCTCGCGGCCCGCCCGGGACGGCTCGGCTGTCGCTGAGCGCCCGTCCGCGCACGGTCTTCAGCTCGGCGCGGCGGGGTCGCGGACCTTGGTGGAGAACAGGGCAGCCACCCCGATCGAGATCACGTACAGGCCGCTGAGCGGGATGGCCAGCAGGACCTGCGACAGGATGTCGGGTGGCGTGATGATCGCCGCCACGACGAAGATGGCGACGATGGCGTAGCGGGTCCAGGCGATGAGGTCCCGGCCGTCGACGAGCCCCAGCCGCGCCA